>DKKO01000004.1 GCA_002455275.1 Candidatus Saccharibacteria bacterium UBA6664 | reverse complement strand
GGTAGGCGTGGCATTGTGTGGTTGTTCCCTTTTCTCCCTATGTGCAGAAATTACTAACCATGTTCTGCTAATAGCATAAATCTAGAGTACCGTAAGAGGTAACCCATGTAAACCCTTATGGTTGAGTTGTCCCCATGAGTGTTTGCTATACTAGTGGTAATGGCTTCAGAAAAAAATGTAAAAATCGTCGCGTTTGTCGGCCTTACTGGCAGCGGCAAAAGTTCGGCGGTTGAATACCTCACCGAAAAAGGCTATCCCAAAGTGTACTTTGGCGGTATTGTTCTAGACGAAGTTAAACGACGCGGTCTAGAACTAACGCAAGAAAACGAACAACCAATTCGTGAAGAACTGCGCGAAAAAGAAGGTAAAGATTTTGTCGTTAAGCGTATTATCGCGCAAATTCACGACCTCATAGGCGCAGGCCAACACAATATCGTAGCCGATGGCCTGTACACATGGACTGAGTACAAGACCTTGAAGCACGAATTCCCCGGTGAACTTACAGTTGTTGCAATTGTGTCGCCGAAACACCTACGTAAACAACGCATGGCCAACCGTGAAGTTAGACCACTTATGCCTGAGCAAGTCGACCAACGTGACTGGGCAGAAATTGAAAACATCGAAAAAGGTGGACCTATCGCCATCGCCGACTATTTTGTCCACAACGATAAAGACCTCGACTCGCTGCATAAACAGCTCGACGAAGTCTTACATCACATAAACTTTTACGAATAGTCTACTGTAGATATTCGTGTAGTTTCTTGGCGTCTTTGTGTTTGCGAAGTTTTGCAAGAGCTTTTGCTTCAATTTGGCGAATACGCTCGCGAGTCACGGCAAATTCCTGCCCTACTTCTTCGAGCGTGTGGCTTTTGCCATTATCAAGCCCAAAGCGCATGCGAATAATTTTTTGTTCACGATCTGAAAGTGTTGAAAGCACGCCTTGCACTTGCTCTTTTAGTAGTTGCGAGGTAGCACTTTCTTCAGGCGTAGCAGAATCTTCGTCTTCAATAAAATCTTGCAGCACGCTGTCGGCATCTTCATCATCACGACCTACACCAGCATCCAAGCTCTGAATATCCTGCTTGATTTTAATCACGTATTCTACCTTTTCAGGTTCCATTTCAAGTTCTTTCGCAAGCTCTTCAATGCTCGGTTCGCGGTTGAGCTCTTGGGTCATGCGGCGCTGAGTTCGTAGTAGCTTGTTGATGGTTTCAACCATGTGCACGGGAATACGAATCACGCGAGCTTGGTCGGCAATCGCACGGGTAATCGCCTGGCGAATCCACCATGTAGCATAGGTGCTAAACTTAAATCCTTTGTCTGGGTCGAATTTTTCAACCGCACGCAGCAAACCAGTGTTACCTTCCTGAATCAAATCAAGAAAATCGAGGCCACGGCCACTATAACGCTTGGCAATACTCACCACCAAACGCATGTTCGCTTCGGCCATTTTGTCTTTGGCGCGCTTATCGCCTGCTACGACCTTTTGTGCCAGCGCAAGCTCTTCTTCAGCAGTAAGTAGTGGAATTTTACCAATTTCACGAAGGTACAAACGCACAGAGTCGTCTGATACATCGTCAAAATATTGGTTACTATTTAAAGTATCTTCGTCGTCTTCAAGCTCGTCTTCAAGCTCAGCAACTTCGGCGACATCTGGTTCTTCCACCACATCGAGTTCATCGATTTCTTCATCGTCTTGAATTGCTTGTTTCAAGTCATCATCACTGTTACCCACTAGGCAGTCTCCTTGATTAATGTGTGTAGCTGATCACGCAGCTCAGCAGCTTGGGTCTCATCGCCCATTGCCTCCGCATCGCGCAGCTTTTCAATTAGTAGTTGTTTGGTTTGTTTCTTGTATTCAATTTCCGTTTGGCGGAGCAGTTTGGCTATTTCGAGCGATACATCTGATTCGCTCCAGCCATCATACCTAGTCTCGGCCTTCAATTGTACTATTTTCACATAGGTATCAATAGATTGCAACCCCTTCGGCAGCGTATCACCGAGAGGTTCGGCGTGTTTCACCAGCCATTCGGCCAACATACGACGAGCTTCAGTAGCAAACATAGTTATGTCGAAGCCAGCCAACTGGCTCCGTACAGCTGGATATGCCGCCAATGCTGCTAGTACGTCATCTTGGTAAAGCGCCGTAACTGGTTCCACCACTGAAGTAGCCGGATGCACCACCCTGAGTTTTGGTTCTGGACTAACTTCTGCCGATTCCATCTTGCGAGCAATGGTTTCATATGACGTTTCGGTTGCTTGAGCTACTTTGCGCAGATAATGTTCTTGTTCCACTTGGTCATTCAAGCTGCGAATTACCCGTAGACTTTCAGTAGTAAAACGTCGCTTGCCTGCCGCGCTACTCATATCCTCGCGTGATGAGTACTGGTCGAGCACCCAATCCACCACGGGTTCTGCTTTTTCAGTGGCTGTCTTCCATAGCTTCACGTCTTGCTGGATCAATTCGTCCGGATCTTTAGCGCCATGCGATAGAGTTACGATGGATAATTCTACGCCTACTTTTCCCGCTATCGGAATGGCTCGTTCGGTCGCTGCTAAACCAGCTTTATCGGCATCAAATGCAAGCTTTACATTGTGGCTCAAGCGAGACAGTGCCTTCAAGTGATATTCGGTCATTGCAGTTCCAGCAGAGGCTACTACATTTCGCACGCCTGCTTGCCAGCTGCTCACCACATCCATATTTCCCTCTACAATCACCGAGAAATCGCTACTTCGAATCGCTTCTTTCGCTTGGCTCAAGCCAAATACGTGCCGAGACTTGTCGTATAGCAAAGTTTGGGGTGTGTTCAGATATTTCGGTGCGTTTGGCTCGTCTTGCAGTACTCGCCCCGTAAAACCAATTACCTGGCCACTGCCGTCCATCAGCGGCACGGTCATACGACCACGAAACATATCGCCACCATAACGATTAGTAAGCCCAGCTTTTGCTAGTTCTTGCTTTGAAAATCCCTTTTTTGTCAGAGCGCGTATCAAGCCTTCGCCGTCGTTTGGTGCGTAGCCTATACGAAATTCAGTCACGGTTTCTTTGCTCAATTTGCGCACAGCAAACACATACTCAAGCGCATGTTTGTTGCGAAGCAAGCTTTGCTGATAGTACTTCGCCGCAAGTTCATTTGCCTCAAGCAGCCGTTTTTTTTGTTTGGCGATTTCACCGGATTTTTTCGTGTCGTATTCGCTCAGTTCCACGCCAGCTTTTCGGGCTAATTGCTCTAGTGCCTCGCGAAACTCCAATCCTTCAACTTCCATCACGAAGCTAAAAATATCGCCACCCTTACCACTGCTAAAGTCGTGCCAAATATGCTTGTCGGGGCTCACCACGAAGCTTGGTGTTTTTTCAGCCGTAAACGGGCTGAGGCCTTTAAAATTTCGGCCAGCGCGCTTCAGCTGTACATACTCACCCACGACATCTTCAATATTGAGTCGTGAGCGCACCTCTTCTTTAGCATCCTGCATGCTTATTAGTATAGCGTGCCCCTAATCGAGTACGAAGCACGAGCGAGTACGCAGAGGGCTAGGGCCCGAACTTTAGAGGGAGGAGTACTAGTTACAAATTCACTTTGTGACTAGTACGGAGGGGTGTGCCCCTCCTTTAGTATTTACCTCTGTTACAGGTTATGGTTAAATGAGTAGGTATGCAACCAGAACAGCCACAAATCCCCCAACCACAGGCACCAAACCCATATTCAATCGATTATCTTAATAAAATTGCCACGCCAGCGCCTCAGAAAACCGCTAGCCCATGGCTAATTTGGGTGTTAATAGGTGGCGTGCTCGTAGCAATCACCGCTCTGGTGCTGTTTATCTTTTCACTTTCTGGCAAAAGCACCGAAAGTCTAAAAAGTTTCGATGAGCGTATTATCGTGTTGCAAGATACCAGCAAATCTGCCAGTAAAATCATCCAAAATTCTCAGCTGCGCAGCACCAATAGCAATCTCGCTATCATTCTTACTAATAGCAAACGTGACCTTCAAGAATCGCTCGACGCTAAAAAGATTAAGGTCGAGGAAAAAAAGCTCTCTTCTGAAGTAACCAAAGAATCAGAAAAGCTTGCAAGTACCCTTGAAGATGCCCGCCTAAACGCCGTATACGACCGCACCTACGCCCGCGAAATGGCTTACTACATAAAGAAGTTGCGCCTACAAATGGAAGGTCTCTATAACGGCACCAACGACAAAACCCTCCGCTCGACTCTGGAAGACATCGACAGCAGCATCGCGCCTATTGGCGAAAGCTTTTCGAAGTACAACGCAAGCTAAATTTTAGCCACAAGATTGTAGCTTAGTCGTGCAAGGTCTTTAATCTCGTCATCGTTTAACTGGCCTGAACAAATAATCGTGTTCCAGTGTTTTTTGTTCAATTGATAACCAGGCTGCACGCTCTCGTATTTTTCCCGCAGGCTCTCAGCCAACACTGGGTCGCACTTCAGGCTTACCTGCAATGGTTTACTACCGTCTGAAATAATTGCGAACAGTTTGCCCTGTCCTGTTTCCTTGTGGCCAACTTTATATACGCTCACGCCTTCACCAAATGGGAAATCAAGCCAAGTATTCGGAAAGCTTAGCAGATATTCTTCAAGCGCTTTGTGATTCATAGTTACTCACAATCATACGTACTAAAGTACTTCGGTCAACACCATGCCCACGCAGTGCATAATCAATATCTGCTTCGTTCGCTCCGGTCGAGTAGAGCGCGTACGCAGTCCGCAATGTATCGTCTTGCGTCACTATCGCGAGCCTAGAAGCAACCAGTCGTAGTCTTGCTCGTCGCTCTGCACGTTCGGCTGGTGTTGGTATTTCACCTGCCATTAGGCTTTTACCTTGCCTAGGTAGTACTTGAGCTCCTCAATACTCCCTTGAATGTCTTCCATGGCACGATGCGCTTCAGGTTTGGCAAATTTCTTTTTATACTTGCCCTCAAATAAAACTTTCCAGGCACTCACATCAAGCATCCGGTAATGTAACCTCGCGTTCAACCTGCCCCACTCATTTTCGATAAACTTTCTGTCTTGATGAATTGAGTTTCCAGCCAGTAATACTGGTTTTTCACTATCAAAATGCTCGTCAATAAATTCCAGTAGTTCATTTTCAACCGTTCGGCCATTTTTACCGTTCTCGTTTTGCGCCATTAGAGCATCACGCACGGTACTGTAGGTATCCCAAAACTCACCTACCATGCGTTCCTTCATCAGGTTAGGGCCGACTTTTTTTACCGCTTCATAACGAGCAATTTCGTTAAAGTCCCAATCAGTCGCGATTACAGCAACTTCTAATATCCTGTCTTGTACCGGGTCTAGCCCGGTCATTTCAAGGTCAACCCATAGTAGTTTGGCGTGTTTTGTCATGTCTTCATTATAGCGTATTAATGCTTAGTACTTGCATTATATCATGTTTTATTGTATAAAGAAAACACCGCCAGCGTCCGCTGGAGGTAGGTTGCGACGGAAGGAACCACTTTGTCTCAGGACGTGCTCCATCACAAAAACAGCCTGATCGCCTGGGCCCTGCCCCGCCTGCTGGCCATCATCGACACCAGCGAGGACGGGTGCATTCCCGCCGACAGTGAGGCCGCGGCCGCACGTGAGTGCGCCTCTCGTCTTCACCGCGGCAGGAAGCTGGCCCGCAGCGTCAACCGGCGCGAGGCCCGCATGAAGATGACCATCGGGGCCGCCAAGACGGTGGGCCTGGTGCGCTTCTCGCCGCAGGCCGGCCTGCGCCTCACCGACAAGGGCAAGAGTGCCCTGGCTCGGTGGCGCGAGAGCTCCGGCAACAACTCGGTGAGCCCCGAGGGCCGCGCCCACGGCCGGCAGTACCCGCTGCCGATCGGCTGACGTCCAACCGGCGCACCGCGGAGGAAGTTCCTCCGCGGTGCGCCCCGACCGCCCTTTTGAAGGGTTATTTTTTATTGAAGTTCAAACACACCGAATTTATACAGTAATGTTGCCCATTTGGCGATGAATCGTCTGGAAACAAATGTCCCAAATGTCCGCCACATTGTTTGCACACTACTTCAGTTCTGTGCATACCCAGGCTATCATCGTCTCGCAGCTCCACCGCGTCGTTCTTGGCAATTTCAGAGAAACTTGGCCAGCCCACTAACCCTGGTGTGGTTGATTCGTATTGGTCATCAGCTTTAAATAATTCATTTCCACACGCCACGCAGGTATACACACCATCTTCATTTGGTGGCAGCACGTATTTGCCAGAACCTGGCCGCTCGGTGCCCTGCTCACGCAGTACATGGTACTGCTCAGGTGTTAATTTGTCTTTCCAGTCGTCGCTCATACCAATCGCTCCAAGGCGATTACGAATGCTGCTTCCTTTAGCAACACCCCGTCGCTTTCTGCCCGCTTCATGGCGTCGCTCATTGCACTTGTCAAAATCTCATCAAGTTTGGCATTTACGCGTGCCTCGCCCCAGTGCTCACCTTCGCGGTTTTGCAGCCATTCTAGGTAGCTCACAATCACACCGCCAGCATTGGCTATCACGTCGGGAATTACTCGCACATTGCGAGCTTCAATTTGTTGCAAAGCCTCATCATCCACCGGACCATTGGCTAGTTCTAGCACAATATCTGCCTGAATTTCAGCCTGGTTTTCGGTATCGATTACCTCGCCCAACGCTGCGAATACCAATACGTCCACATCGGCCTGAATAATATCATTACTCGGGCGAATCTCGCCGTTCAGCTCGTCCATAATATGTCGCGAAAACACCTTATCGCCAAAGCCCAAGCCTTCAGTATTGTATTTCATCACTTTCGAGTTGGCAGCCGCTACAACGCTTACTCCAAGCTCCGTTTCAGCAATTTTCGCGAAATAAAATCCTACGTTACCTACACCCTGTACGGCAACTTTTAAGCCGTTAGTATTTAGCCCGTGTTTTTTGCAGTATTCTCGCAGTGCTATGACACCACCACGACCAGTCGCTTCTTCGCGGCCTTCCGAGCCACCGCCAGCAATACTTTTGCCAGTAAAGCTCGCCTTACTTGTATCGCCAGTTAGCTGCTCGTATTCATCTACCATCCAGTCGATCACCGCACCATCGGTATTCATATCGGGCGCGGGCACGTCTTTATCAGGCCCAATATGTTCTTGAAGCGCTCGTACATATGCACGAGCGACTTTTTCAACATGGGCATCGTCAAACTCACGTGGGTCAAACGCCACGCCACCTTTGCCACCACCCATGGGTATGTTTACCGCCGCACCTTTAATACTCATCAATGTTGCCAAAGCACGCACTTCTGCTTTATCAACATGCGGGTGAAAACGAATCCCGCCTTTAAATGGCCCGCGCTTATTGTTGTGTTGAATCCGGTAGGCGTGATGCGTAATGTCATCAACGGTTATCTCAAAGTCGTGCTCCGCCACTGGCGAAATAAAGGCTTCTATTTCAGCTTCTTTTAACCCCAAATGTTTTGCCGAGCGTTGTATCAACGCCTGCGCGCTTTCTAGCATATTCATAGGCCTAGTATACTCCTAGCGAGCTTCTTTTAGCGCCTGCGTATACCAAAGCAAGTCATCGATATGCCTATCAAGATCGGCATTGTTTTTTTCAGCCTCTTCGGCCAAACTGCCATCATCATTAACGCTACCATCAACATGACCATGGAAGGTTACCGTGTCTGGTAACACAGCCACACCGATTTTGCTTGCTAGTACCATGCGTAAGTGTTCGTTCGCTCTCGCACCGCCCACAACTCCATGACTCACAATCCCAGCTGGCTTTCGATTTAGCTGACCATTAGTATAATCAAGCGCATTTTTGAGCACGGCCGGCAACCCGTGGTTGTATTCCGCCGTCACAAACATATAGCCATCGGCGTTCTCAAGCGCTTCTAGCCATTGTTTTGCTCCCTCACTCAATGTGCGGTTTGGCGTCCATGGTGCTTCGGGTAATAGTGGCATGTCATACTCTGCCAAATCAAGCAGCTCTACATCGTCGTGCTTTTCGCGAAGCTTGGTTTCTACCCACTTTGCCAGCTTTGGCGTTACTCTTCCCTGTCTTGTCGTACCTACAATTACTGCTATTTTCATGCGCCTCCTTATATGCCTATTGTACGTCAGTTTACTATACAAAGTAAAGCATTTAGGCAATCTAAAACCCCGAATATCGGGGTTTTAACATATAGTATAGTGGTGACTATTTTTTCTTGTCCATTTTGTCGAGTTTTGCAACGTGCACAACCCAGTAAATGACAAATGCCGTCGCAAGCAGGGTTATTACAGAGCTTAACACTGCTCCCCAACCAAATACCGCCTTGCCGTTACCTACCTCTACTGTCCAAGTAAGGCTGCTTAGGTCTACGCCTTGCGTCATAAGAGCTACAAGTGGGTCAATCAAATTCTTTACCAATACTTGTACCGTGCCTCCAGCAGCAGTACCAATAGCCAAACCTACAGCCAGTCCCACGACACCTTGTTCACGAACAAAATCGACGAATTCGCTCATAAAAGTTTTTGCTTTTGCCATCTTCACACACTCCTTGTTAGTTGTTACAGCAAAATTATATCACTATTTTTTAGTTGGTTGCCCCGAGGGGCGGTCATGCGGGATCGCCGCGTAGACCGCCCCTCGGTGGAGGATGACTGCTGCAATGGTGGGCAGCAATCAGCCGTTCAGGCCAGTGTGTATACCTTGACCGTCGAGCCCTCGGTAAGGGGCCGACAGTCGAGGACGCCTTCGACGGTGCCGCGCTCAAGCGCAGCCGCCAGTTCCCGAGCCTTCGCCGGGTCCATGCCGAAGAAGTCTGGTGCCGACATGTCGTCCTGGTAGGGCGTACCCTGCCCCAGCACCGTCGCCACGTGGCGATCGACGCACGAGTGGCCGCGCCACTCCCGACGCTTGTTGTTGCGCGTTCTGGGCAAAACATCCTCCTGGTGAATTGTGATGTGCGCGGATGGCGCCTTCCGTCATGCATGCCGTTTCCAGAAACGAAAATCGCCGGGGAGTGATCCTCGGCGATGTTGTTGGTCGAAACGACGAAACTACCCGGCCGAGGGCGTATCAAAGAGCACAATAATCAAATTTTGACTGGTTTGTACTGTGTGATACGTCATGGCTGTTAGTCCTGGCTCTATGGTACCCTCTGCGTTGATGTTTTTCAAGCTTATAGTTTTTCGGGCGCGGCGATGCCCAGCAAACCTAAGCCTTCAGCCAAGACATCACGGTAACGCACGGCAAGATATAATCGCTCGGCTTCGCGTTCGTCGTCAATAATTCGTGATGATTCGTAAAAACGGTTAAAGCTTTGGGCTAGTTCGTACAAATAGTTACACAGCAGGTGCGGCATCAGATTTTTGGTGGCCGTTTCTACGGCTTCAGCATATTCACCAAGCTTCACTGCCAACGCACGTTCAGTTTCTTGTAGCATAGTTGGCTTTGTGGCCTCTTTTGAAGCTTTCGCCACAATACTGCACGCCCTCGCATGTGCGTACTGCAAATACGGGCCAGAGTTGCCAGTAAGGCTCACCGATGTTTCAGGATTATATACAATATCGCCACCAATTCGGTTTTGCAAAAAGGCGTACTTTACTGCTCCTAGCACTGCATCTTCGTTGTGCTCGCCATGCTGTTCGGCCTGTGCTTCGCGAGCTGCGCCAAGTACATCTAGTGCTAGCAGTACTGTGCCCTTTCGGCTGCTCATCTTCTTGCCACCAGCTAGTTTTAAGTTGCCGTGCGTCAAGTGAGTACTACGCGCTACTAGTTCCGGCTCAAATTGTTCAATACTTTTTTGCACTACCTTCATGTATTGTTCAATATCGTTACCGGTAATAATAATCGACTGATCAAAATGATAATCGCGCCACTTCTGCATTATCAGCCCAACGTCTTTTGCTTCGTAGGTCGGTAGGCCTTCAGAATTTATAAATACTCGCGTGTGCAAGCCGTAGTCTTCACCTTTAAATACTACCGCTCCGTCGCTCGTCTGGTATATACCATTTTCTAGCTCGCGCTGCACCGTTTCTACCCCTGTTGGAGTCGTGACACTTTCAGGATAATATTTTTCAAACGGTTTTACCTGCAGTTCTTTATAGAACAAATCAAAATAATCATAGCTCCATTGCCTACATGTCCAATATATTTGTGCAAACGCTGAATCATGGTCGTCGTCGGCATGGAGTTGATACACTCGTTTGTTCAGCTCGAGTATTGCTTCCTTTGCTGAATCGTCTGTTTCAAACGCGCTGTTGCCTTCTACATACCGTGCACTCAGCCACGCTGCGCGAGCATGCAAATCTTCGTCTACATCATTAAGCTTCTCCGGGTTTTCACCACCAAGCGCCTGCAGTATCGCCCACATGTTCATAGCCACGTGCCTGCCTACATCACCACCAAAATTCACCCGATGCACCGTCGCGCCAGCTGCTTCTACCAGTCGAGATATTGCATCACCCATCACCGTTGTGTACAGGTGCCCAGCATGCAGTACTTTAAATGGGTTCGGGTCTGAATACTCCGCAACCACGTTTTGGCCCTCAAGCGGACGCGCTGGTTCACGCGTCGCAAGCTCCAGCAGAGCATCATCGTGCAGCCATAGGTTTATAAAGCCTGGGCCGGCGATAGTTACTTCCTTCACGCCGGGGTTTTCACGCAAACTTGCGGCTACTTCTTCGGCGATTTCTCGCGGGTTTCGCGCCAGCATTTTTGCCAGCTGCAATGCCACGTTGGTGCTATAGTCACCAAATTGTGGCTCAGGGCGTGTGAGTTGCACCTGCACGTCCTCGCCGAGTCGTTTCTGAATATATTCAGCAATTACTTCGTTCATCTGTAGCTAGTATAGCAGATTACCAGAGGTGGTTATTCGGCATAGCTTACGTCTGCGCCAGTTTCGTCTTCTATCGGCGCAAGTTCGTATTGCAAGCTAGATACAGGGCTAATGCCGTGAATGGTGTGCATAAGCACGCGAAGCACGCTTATGTCGTCGAGATTCGTGGTAGATTCGTCAAATTTTTCTTCGGCCATATGTGTTTTTATAGGTTTACTCTTCTATTGTATCACGCTTAAGCTTTTTTGTCAATTATTCTTACGCTTGACTGTTGTGGCAAGCTTGGCGACAATAGTCAAAATATGACTGCTACCGAGCCAATACCCCAGTCTACTCAGATTGAGATCGACACCCAAAATCCACAAGCTGTTGAGCGCCTTCGACGCTTCAGTTCACAGGCCGTAGAATTAATTCAACTACTCACCGCCCATGGCGATTACGACCCTGAATTTGTTGAACAAGTTAACGGCACGCTCTCTGTGATGCTACAAGACTTAGACCAATCAGTAGAAGTTGGCGCCGTAACCATGCCTGTGACCATATCGACAGTTGCTCGAATTGCACTCGTTTCATCTCACGAATCAGCGAATACTCAAACCCCTGAGGTGAGTATCGACCTCGATACAGAAGAAGCAATCTTAGCTTTTTTCACAAGCAATCAAGGTGAACTATTCAGTAGAGTCGAGATTATCAAAGCGGTTTTCGGCAAAAGCTTTTTAACCGGTAAACCGTACAATGATTTTGAGACACTGCTTCAAAGCTTAATCGATCGAGGATTAATCGTGTCGCAACCACGGCTTTTTGGCTCAAAAGAGCCGAAAGACAACCCACAGTCTACGGGTACTCCACCGAAAGCAGTTGAATCGCTGAGTAAACGCATAGAGAAAGCTGGGATACGCGGTGGCCATCGCAGGGCAAGCTCAGTCAACAATAAGACTAGCCGGCGTGGTGGCGCGAGAACCTGGAAGAAGTAATTTAGTGCTTGCTAGCGCGGATTAGCCCCACGAACAATGGATGCGGACGCATGGGACGGCTTCGAAATTCTGGGTGCGCCTGTGTAGCTACAAAATACGGATGATCTGTGCCCTCCACGTACTCGACGAGCTTGCCATCTGGCGAAGTACCCGAAATAGTCAGGCCACCCGCTTCAATTTCTTTTATAAATTTCTGGTTTACTTCATAGCGGTGTCTGTGGCGTTCGGTCACAGTGTCGGCTCCATACAGCTCGGCAATCTTCGAACCCTTTTTCAGTTTAGCTGGGTAATCACCGAGGCGCATTGTGCCGCCGGTAGATTCTTTGCCCGCCTGCCCTTCCATTATGTACACCACGTTCTGCTTGGTTTTAGCGTCAAATTCAGTGCTGTTTGCCTGTTTCAAACCAACTTTTCGGGTGGCTGCCACCACGCCAACTTGCAAGCCCAGGCAAATGCCTAAATACGGCTTGCCGTGGTCAAGTGCGTAGCGCGCCGCGGCGATTTTGCCTTCAATTCCTCTACTACCAAAACCACCAGGAACTAGTAGGCCATCTACACTGGCAAAATCTTCTTCGCCCGCAGTTTCGGCGTTAATCCACTGTATTTCAAGCTCGGTATTTTCAGCCCACGCAACGGCTTTTAATGCTTCGAGTACTGATATGTAGGTGTCTTCATTGTCGATATACTTTGCCACTAAGCCTATACGAGCTGTATGAGCTTTTTTAGCGCGTTGGCTGGCTACCAAATCTTTCCAGCCACCCAATTCTGGCTTTGTGCTTCGGCCGGTAAATCGATTCAGCTGTTGCATAAGCGCGCTGGCGGCAATACCTTCCGGTATGCGAAATACGCTATCAACATTTGGCATCATCAGCACCGAATTTTCAGCCACACCGCCAAATAGCGCAATTTTTTTGGCTATCGAAACTGGTGCTGGGTTGTCGGTACGCACTATCACGGCATCTGGCACAATTCCAAAACCGCGTAGGTCATTTAGCGCGTTTTGGGCTGGTTTACTCTTAAATTCTTTGCTGGTTCCAATAAATGGCACATACACCACATGCACGTACATGCAGTTTTCCCGACCTACTTTTAGCGCAAATTCACGAATTGCTTCTACAAAACTCAGGCCTTCATAGTCCCCCACTGTGCCACCAATTTCTACTATGTGTACGTCGCTGCCGTCGGCTGCAATCAAAATAGACTTTTGAATTGCTGTAGTAAGGTGCGGAATAAGCTGCACCGTTTTGCCGTGCATTTTGCCGGCGCGTTCCTCGGCGATCAAATTACTCAGCAGCCGACCAGCAAGTGTAGCGTTTTTTTGCGTCAGTTCAATGTCTAAAAATCGTTCGTAATGCCCTAGGTCAAGATCGGTCTCGGCACCGTCTTTGGTCACAAAACATTCGCCATGTTCCGCGGGATTAAGTAAACCCGCATCTACATTGAGATACGGGTCACATTTTTGTATCGATACGGCCAAGCCTTGAGCTTTTAATACAGCGCCTATGCTGGCGGCTGTAATGCCTTTTCCTACCCCAGAGAGTACACCCCCGGTTATAAATATGTATTTCTGTTTGGCTCCATGGGTTTTTGTCTCTTCCATGGGATTTTATTGTAGCACCGAACAAATCATGAGCGCTAGATATAGAGCGTTGTAGTTTTTTCGTGGCGCTATATGTGGAAAAGTATCAGGTTGTACAATAGATTTATGAACGTTACTGTACCCCCCATGCAACTTGGATAGCAGAAGGAGGGAAAACATATTGAAACTCGAACAGTTTTACGATGAACATGTCGACAAGGTCTACAAATTTTTTTACATAAAATGCCTAGACCGCTCCACAGCCGAAGATTTAACTTCGGAAACGTTTACATTGTTTATCGAGCAGCTCGAGCATCAACCCATTACAGATAATAAGAAATATTTATACGGAATTATGAGAAATACGTGGCTACAATTTTTGCGCAAAAAATACCAACAAGCTTTGGTGGACATTGAAAACATCGAGGATTTTGCTGGTGTGGTTGAGCATGAAATTGCCGATTTTGACGAAGCAAAAGACGTGGGGAATCGCTTACTCCCTTACATCGAGCGATTGCCCGAAAAACAACGTTTGGTCATTACTAAGCGGTTGCTTGAAGAAAAATCTGTTGGCGATATAGCGACCGAGCTTGGCAAGGATAAAAATTACGTCAAAACCACGTACAAACGCGGCCTCGCTTCCCTACGTGCCATTCTCACTGTTCCGTACATGGAGGGATCACTATGAATAAAATCCCACGTGATGTTCGTAAAAAACTAGATAGTTCGTATGCATCTATCGACCCTACGTTCAAAGCAAATCTAAAGAACCAACTATTTAAGGAGAATTCTATGGCGAAAAAACAATCGTCTCTTAAATCATTAGCAACGTACTTGCGCTCAACCCCTGCGCTCGCTGTATTCGCAGCCATCGTGCTGGTAGGCACCACCTCTGCGCTAGTAGCGACAGACCGCGCCAACGTAGCAAACCGCGAAAAAGTTGAAGTGCCAGCACAACTCGACAATGTACTTAGCCTCGACGATATTCGAGCTATTGCCACCAAAGATGCTGGCGACGCATCGGTTACTGGCATCGAGCTCGAAAAAGAAGATTCAGGCCTGGTATACAAAGTAAAATTTAGCGATGGCAGTGTGCGCTTGTACGACGCGAAAACTGGTGAAGCAATCAACCCAGCAAACGGTGATGAACTCCCCGCAAATGGCTTACAGGGCGCAATCTCGCTTTCTGAAGCACGTCAAATTGCTCAAAACCAACGCCCAGGTGCTACCATTACTAAAATCGAGCTCGAAAATGAGCATGGCGTAGTGGTATACAGCGTTCGCTTCAGTGACGGCGGTCGTGTAGACGTAAACGCACAAACTGGCGATGTAGTACGCGTCCGTGGTGCCAGCAACAGTGGCTCAAGTAGCTCAGACGACGATAGCGACGATGATCGTAGCGGCTCAAACTCTGGTTCTGGTTCAGACGACAGCGATGATGACAGGTCAGGTTCAAACTCTGGTTCTGGTTCACATGGTGGTGACGATGACAGCGAAGACGACGACAATTCTGGCAGCGGCAAAGACAACTAGTCTTCAGTAAACAAAAAGGGCTCCATTTCGGGCCCTTTTTTGTTTGCCGTGTAGTTAAGCTACTTCAACACCATGCCAAAATGCCACATAGTTAGTAAAATCTTTCTTCACTTTTTCTACTGAACCTTCTTTTGGTACTGGGTAATACCATGCGGCAGACTCATTGGTCTCGCTGTTCACTACTACATCATAGTAGCTGGCTTCACCTTTCCAAAAGCACGTGGTGTGCATGTCATTCGGCTTGAAAAACTCTTTATGTACCGCGTCTGGTGGGAAATACCAGTTGCCTTCTATATGTATCAAATCTTCTTGTGGTGCCTCTGCTAGCACTGCACCGTTCCAGGTTGCTTTCATAGTTCACGTCTCCTATTCCTATATAATTATAAGTGATGAGTATACAAAAAGCATACCTAGCTGGTGGCTGCTTCTGGGGCATGGAAGAGTTATTCCGCATGCAGCCTGGCGTTACCGACACCGAAACTGGCTATGCTGGTGGCGAAAATGAACACCCTACCTATCGCAAACACCCAGGCCATGCTGAAACACTTGAAGTAACGTATGATTCCAAAGAAACGAACTTTGAAAACCTGCTCGATTTCTTTTTCCAAATTCACGACCCCACCACGCTCAATCGCCAAGGCAATGATGTTGGCACGAGTTATCGCTCGGCAATTTTCTACCAAAACGATGAACAAAAAGCCGAGGCAGAAAAATTTATTCAACGCGTAAACGATTCTGGCCGGTGGGATTCGCCAGTAGTTACAACTCTCGAACCGTTCGAAGCATTTTGGCCAGCCGAGCCAGAGCACCAAGATTATTTACAAAATGTTCCTTGGGGTTACACTTGCCACTACGTCAGGCCAGGCGGAAGTTATCTGCTAAAATAGCCTCATGACATTTCAAGCGTACATCGACACCATTGTTACAAAAACAGGTAAGCAGCCCGAGGAAATCCATGAGATTGCACAAAAAGCCGGTATTATTCAACCCGACATGAAAGCACGCGAATTTTGCGATTGGCTAGTGAGTGAATTCGGGCTAGGACATGGGCACTGCATGGCGCTGTGGAATCTTTTCATCAGCAACGGATGGATTGAAACTAAGCATACCAAGCTCAAGAAATAATTTGCTAAGCGTCGTTATAGGTCATACAATAATGGTACTGGTAATGTATGAAAAAAATCGCACTTTGGAAACTATTTTTATTCGGTAGCCTAACCTTTGGGATCTATTATCTAGTATGGTTCGCAAAAAGGCGTGCCGAACTTCAAAAAGCATCAAAATCTTCCATCCCTCACTGGGCATGGTTAGTAGCACCTCCCCTGTTATCTATCGCGTTTTCTATTCCGATAGCATTCATTAGCTACGGCCTTACTGCGGATGATTTTGCGACTGCTACTGTTACCTTTGGGTTTTTACTGCTGTTCTTAACTGTCGCATTCGCAATAAACGTCTGGTGGCTATGGCGATTTAGTGCTGTGATGGAAAAAGCGATTTATCGTCGTGTGACTACAGGCTGGGCTATTGCGTATTGGATTTTTGGTATATACCTCATCATATTTATTTGGCAATTCTACCTCAACAGACTACCAAAGCTGCGCACGTCGAGTGATCCAGCAGCGCCAACAAGCAAATTCATAGCACTATCCATTGCTGGACTCCTTATCCTTGGGGCGCTGAATATAGCGTCATTCGCCTTCTCGATGTACGATGCGCAAAATACTGACTGGTCTACTGAGTATGATAATAGCGAGTACTTAGATGATCTAGATCAAAAGTCTCGAGACTTGCAACGAGAGTATGATAGTTGTACTGAGCACCTGGATCTTGATTTCCCAGAGGTAACTGAGGAAAACGAAGATGAATACGATAAAGCATATGACACTTGTGATAAAATTTACCGAAAACTCGATCGTGCCATACGGGACTATAACAGTAGCATTCAGCAAACATAGTGGCTAGCTAGCTTTATGGTATGCTTAAAACAATGAATAGCGAGTCTTCTAAAACCGCTCTCGATTCCCTGCTGGGTAAAGCCAGTGGTTTTCAACTTATCGATGTAGATAAAATCATCGAAGCGCTCATGCCGTTTATGATCGTCATGACCATACTTTCTGTTATCGCAACTGCTGCCTTCATACTTTATTTGATGCAAAAAATGCGTGTGTACAAAGCCATCATGGAAACCCGCGACGCCGTGCGCGAAATGAACGAACGCGAAAAAGCCAAAAGTTCCCCTACTCCAAAAGTAGCTGAATAAATATCTTTAAGCTGCGCTTGCTTCTTCGATTTCTTCAAGCAATATCTTGTGCGCTCTCTGGCTAATCACCGCCTGTTCGTCATGCAGGTAACGACGCCACGGCGACTGTTCGTCTCCTAGTTGCGCAAACGTTGGTCGCGAACCAATCCTACCGCTCAGTTCAAGCATCCCAACCATTCCTTTTCCCGCCGCAATAAGTGCATTCGCCCGTACACGCAATTCGTCGCCTCGACCAGAAACATTACCTGCTAAAACTGATAGTCTTGCTCCTTGGTGCGTTAGTGCAACACCTAAGTCGTAATTATCTTGAGTATGGTCAATGTTTCCAATAGCATGCTCTTCTTCGATTTTACGTGCCAAACGGCTTGCACCCACTAAACCAGTTAGTGCTGCTTCCATTTGTTTTTCTTTTGGAATCTCTTCGCCTGTTTCTGCATCTTGCAACTCAGGTAGCACAACCTGCCGATACATCTTCAGTTGACTTGGGTCATCTAGAAACATCATATCTTCTGCATATAAGTGATATGCTGTACCGAAAGCTGCTGTTGCGAGTACTCTTGTTAGGTCACGTACATTGCGAGGGTCACCTTCATACACAGCTCGTTGTAATGCTTCTGTTCCACCTTTTATGCCAATTCTCTGGTTATGTACAATCACAAAACCATGAGGCATCGATCGAAACAGCGCACGCTTTGTTTCATCTCTAGTTGGTTTTGGTATGTAGTTAAGATCACTTTCGGTTTGTATAGCTGGAAAGTAGAGTTGTTTACGTGGTCTAGTCATGCTATCGAATATACCCCCTCGGTGATGTTCGCACAAACATAAGCAAATAGCTTGTTTTATGAACTCCACACTGTATGAGATACTAAACAGTAATGAACCGAAAACATTTCTTGCTTATTGCTCTGGTGGCGCTGGCTGGTGGGTCTATTCCGCCGTTTGCCAAGCTCGCGCTTGAAACTTTCGGGCCGTTTACGCTGGTATTCTTCCGCTTCCTGGCCGCAAGTATAGTTATGTACTTCTTTATGCAGAAAAAGGAACTATCACTCAAGCACATGGTGAACCTGCGTTGGGTGGGTATTGTGGGTGCGCTGAACCCAATTTTTATCTTCCTGGCTTTGCAGCACATTCAGTCGAACATTACGGCGCTTTTCTATGCAATTATTCCAGGGCTTGGCGTTGCGTACCTATGGCTGCTTCGTGGTGAAAAAACATCTGCCACACAGCTGGCTGGTTTTGCGCTAGGCCTGATAGGTGTAGGGATTATTTCACTGCAGACCGTTACCGGCAAAGCAGATGGCGGCAATCCGTGGATTGGTATCACCTTCATGCTCATCGCGGTATTTAGCTTCTTTGCTTATGGCATTATGTCGAAAGAGCGCCTTCGTAGCAGCAAAATTTCTGGCACAGCGCTGGCATTTTACTTCGCCGTTATTACTACTGTTCTTTCACTGCCTTTTGCCGTGTACGAAACCATGCAGCAGCCGTGGTTTGGCCATGTAGCTATAATTCCACTGCTCGCTACTCTGTACCTTGGCTTTATTGGCACCGGTGCTCAGTATTTGCTGTACCAACGCGCACTAAAAGTTATGGAAGCCGCCCAGGCAAATATTTTTATCTACTTGCAGCCAATTATTACGGTAGTTCTGGGAGCCTTATTGGTAGGTGAAGCCATCACCTGGCAAATATTCCTTGCTGGAGTAATTATCTTGTTCGGCGCACGTTTGGCACTTTCACGGCCAAAACCCGCGCCCGAAGCTCCAGCCGAACCATAGCTCGTAAGAAAAAGGACGCTCCTCGCAGTAAGCGTCCTTTATTGTTTTCTACGTTGGTTTATAGCCACCAAAAACGAAATGGTTTTACCCTTCGGCTTGTGCGAAATACCGCTAAGCGCTGTGCGAGGGCTTTACCTTGTGCTTCTGCCACTGGCTTACGCACATTCTCGTGAATTGGCGTTTCTAAATATTGCTCGCTCATACCGCCCCCTTGCCTTCTGCTGCCAGCCGCCTGGCTATTTGCTTTTCTAAAAATGCGTTTATTTTCATGCCGTCTGGGTTGGCTTGTCGCTGCTCTAGGTAGCGCATCATTATTTGGTCGGTCAAATTCATCTCTTTCCTCCATAGTCTTTAAAAACAAAAAACAACTACTGCGAAAAATGCCTAGTTGTAACGGAATTTGATTGTATGTAGCTGCCTGATAGGGTTTGTTCACCGTCATGAACGCACACCGTGACAAGAAGCTGATTGTTTATAAAGACGCACAGGGCCCGGAGGATGATTGTCTACTACTATTATACTGCTCGTTGCTGTTTGTGTAAAACCTTATGCTTGCGAGGAAAGTAAATACACGTACAATGAAAGTAATCACCTCGCTGATTCACTCGGTCGTGTTGCTGGGGGAGGAGAGGTGGTGTGTGCACTAGGTTGGGCCGACACGGGCTAGGCCCGTTCGCGGGCTAAACAACTGAAAAACCTAGCAGGAGGAATGTGCACACAGGACGGAGCGGGCCAACCCGAGGCGCCGGTGTCAACCGGTGAGAAATGTCCCCTCACTAGGGCCTGCGAAGGCCCGCTCCGTCCACCTGCAATCCTTACGCTGAAACGCTGAGGAACCCCGCCGCCGAACAGATGTTCGGCGGTCTTCTCTTTGTATAGCTACGCTTATTTAGGCACCTACTATTGAGAAATTTAAAAACCAAATAAAAAACACTCCACGAAGTGTCCGTTGCAGGGGCGCGCACATCACATGCGCGCCCCTGCTGCCCTACTACCGGGTTCGGGCTAGCCTCGCCGACTCGAGCGTCGCGGTCCACCACCGCTCCGCCGAATCAGCGATCGGCGAGGTGCCGAAGCCTTCGGCGTCGACCTGGATCGCGAGGGCTTGCTGCCCCCACCTCCACCGAAGCCACCGCCGCCACTGGGCCAGTTGATCCGCGGTCGCGGAATCCTGATCCCCGTGTTGGCCGGGTTGCTACGTCGCCGCGGTCGAGGCGCTGCCTCGATCACGGGTGGCGGCTGGTAGCGAGAGCGCTCCTCTTCATCGATGCGCCGCTGCTCTGCCTCCCGCTCGATGCGAGCCTGTTCCTCGCGTACCGCTCGAAGCAAGTCGTGGCGAGCATCGATGCCATCCAGAAGCGTCGAGGCGGTGTTCAGTTGCATCACCGCTTCCACATTCTTGCCGCTGCCGATCAACCGTTCGGCTTGGGTGAACGCCGAGGACACCTGGTCGAAGGTCTCCGTCCCCGGCGTCTCGAGCACCGAAGCATCCGCCTGCAGGCTTGCCGCCCGCTGGCGCAGCTTCAGCAGCGCTTCCGTCGGGTTGGCGATGCTTGCCAGCAGCGCTTTCCCAGCCTTGTCGAACGCACCGATGGCTTCGGTGGCCGAGTTCACCAGCTGAACGGTGTTGCTGTTCATGCTGATGACTTGCTGGCACTGCTCGAGGTTCAGCTCCTTCTCGGGGTCGAGCTCGGTCGAGACGTCGTTCCACTCCGCGTCGGCAGTTGTTGCCGCCGCATAGCAGGCGTGCGCCTCGTTGTACAGCGCCTCCAGGTTCGTCAGGTCGATGCCGACGGCCCTGAGCCTCAGCTCACCCAGCAGCAGCTCGGTGTCGTTGAAGTTCAGCGACTGGCTCAGGTTGGACGCCTGGTCGGCGACCTCCTTGGCCATGCGCTTTGCCTCAGCCAGCTCCTGCTCGGTCTCGGCCTTGCGACGGCGCATGGAAACGAACCACGTGCCACCGAACACCAGGCCGATCAGCACCGCGATCACGATGCCAGCCCACTTGAGGAACGTGACGAAACCGTCGCTCGGCTCCGGCCAGGGGTCGGTGTCGGTCTGGTTCACACCGGCGCTCTCGTCTTGCGTGAGTGCCAGCTGCATCGCCTTCTGAGCGTCCACCACGCCGGCCGTCGGGTCGGCGTTGTGCACGCCTTCCCACAGCAGGTCGTCGTTGATGTGGTTCTGCTCGCTCTCGGTCACGTCGTCGTAGTAGTCCTCGCCGATGTCGACGATCGCCACGGTGTCGGGCGTCATCGCGAACGCGAACACCATCACGTTCCCACGCAGAGAACCGTCGGCCGACTGCAGGTCACTGCAGGTAGCGTACAGGTTGTCCAGGTAGGTCTCGATGTTGCCGCTCGGCTCCTTCTCGAACCCGAGCACGTAGACGTCGCCGTCGATCGCACGCGACAGCTCACTCGAAGACTGCGTTACCGCGGCCTCGTCCAGCAAACTGCCAGTCGTCAGGTCGACGAACCTCGGCGGGCAGCCGGTGGCAGCCGCTTGGCTGCTTGGTGGTGCTGCGTACGCGGGCATGAACATCAGCCCACAACTGGCGAGCATCAAGCCCGCCAGTGTTGCAATTCGTCGCATAGCGACCTCTCTTCCGGTAGTAGGTTCTCTCGCGGTTGAAAGAACCACTCGATATACTATATTATAGAATATTTATAAAGAATATTCAATGTTTGAATGCCGTCCTAAGTCCGTATGCAGTTTAGATGATTAGAGAACGGCTAGCTCTAAATACTCTCTTTAGGTGGCCAGAATACTCCTAAGATTATAAAGCTCTTCGTATGCGCAACATTTCCAACTATCAAATATGAATCCTTTTTTTCTGACCACATTTCGTCTAGCCACTTGGTTTTTATGTAACCAAGCACCTTATCTTGTGCGTAAAGACCAAATTTTGCCTTTGCCGTTCTATAGAGCTCTTGGATTTCCCAATCCTCGATTGTCATAATGTGACCGTTGCAAGTCGGGTCTTTACATACAAAACTATACTTAAATTTGTACTCTATATGATCAAGTTGCTTAGGGTTATTGCCGAAGAGATTAAGCTGATTCTGTACTCTGCTTTGCGCAGCAGTTCTCTCCTCGGCAGGGCTCATTATGATGTCTCGTATTTTTGCTGGCTGAAACATGGCTAAGCTTGTCAGATTCTGATTATATTGAGTTCTAACCTGTTCCATTGATTCCATGACCGTTGGTAACAGAATTTTTTTTCTTTCACTCCATCCATTTTTATTCTTGGTATCGAGTTGATTTAGTAGTTTAATAGATTCCTCTACTGGTCTGTAGCTTTCTGGTCTGATGTCTTTGTCATGTGGAGTGACGTCAAGCTCAATCCATTGATATTTTTTAAATTTCCTGCTCACTGGCAGTTGACGGAAGTTGATCGGATAAATTCTAACCCAATCACCATTAGATGATACGCCCGCAACACAGACTGTCTCTTGATACTTCTGAGATATATGCGGAGGGGCTTTGACTACCACGAGTAGTTTTATATTCAAACCGACATAACCTGAAGCTTTGGATTTAGCTTCAACAACTCGTCCACTATTATCGTTCTGTGACACGCCGAAGTTTGCTCCTCATAACACATCAAACATACATCACTATACTTTAGCATCTCTATGAGCTCTTGCAGTTCTTTCTCGTTCTTAATGAGATGCTTCCGGTATGCGACAAAGAAATCACGATAAGACATATCACTGTTCTTCAATTTGTGTCGTATCTCTCTCGGGCTACCCAATTCACGGTAATGAACATACTGTATCTTACTTCTTTTAACTTGTTCATTGAGGGCGTTTTTAGAAAAAAACTTCTTTCTACTTAGCGGTAGCTCTCTTACATCAACGAGAATTTTTACATCGTTGTCCTCGAGTTTTTTTACAAAACTCTCAATATCGTCGTTTTCATAACCAGTGACTAAAAGCTTATGATTTTTTAACTTACCCATGCACATAAGTATAGGCTTATAGTACATAAACTGGCAAGCACTGTTCTTTACCCATAAATACAAGGGCGTATCTTGTAAGCATACCCAATCGAAGTTATTAAACTCGTTCACCATCTTCAAGTAAATCAATTGAGTCACGAGATATCTCTACGATTCTGTCGTCCTCTTGGTTTGCAACAGCGCTGTAAACCATTGTCGATTTATCTTTTTGGCTTGATGATGAAAATACAAAAATATATTGTTCTTGTCCTTCGCCCTCAACATAAAAGTTGTTCATGCCGAATAATCTCATTTCCTCACATTCGGCTATCCTATTTGGTTCGTCTTTCTTGCATTTGCTTATCACAGCTTCTTTTGCGCTCGCAAATAATGATGAAGGTGTCGCCAGGCTATTCACATACGAAATCCGTGAGCTCTCTGATACGGAATACCCGATTATGTATGTAATGATGGCCAAAATTATCGTTACCGCTATGCCGATTAGTCTAGTTTTTTTCATTCGAAATTTATCCTTTCATATTACTAAAACGTGCCGGATCCACTTACTCTCACTGTACCTACGGCATCAAGTGAATAATCCTCAGGACTACATGAACGTAATACCGAACAAGACCATCCAAAGCCTCTTGCGCCTGCGCTCAGGATGTTCCTTAAAGAATACCATGGTTGATCGTCACGATGCATAAAGTCATATCTATCCGTAATACCACTTGCAGTACCCTCGAATGACCATTTGTTACCAGATACGGTTAGTCTGCCATTAACATTTTTTGCTGATGCTTCATTTACTACAAGAAAGCCTTCGAGACCTCCAGCCTTTACACTTCCCCTGCTCGCGACTTTGTGTGTTCCCTGTTTCTTCTTGGTCGATTTAAAAGTTTGGTTATTCACGCTCCAACTGTATCTACTTGCTTTCACAGTTTGTTTTTTGCCTCCACCGTGTAACCAAGCTCCGAAGTATGCAGCTGCGACAACTACGTGTGCGGCCACTTTAACTACTGTTTTTACCTTATGCACTATTGTTTTAGCAACTGCTTTGACAACTGTTTTCAAAGCCTGGACTGCCTTATGCATAATAAAGCCACCGAACCACCCCCACTCGCCGTTCAGATCGTAACCATTTACTGGGTCGGTTACGTATACATAATCGTTACTAGTTCCTCCTTCTACTGGGTCTGTTTGTAGAAACCGTCCTAGTTCTGCTACATATACGCGCGCGCCCATTTGTGTGGGTGTAATGGATAGAGCCGTGTCGGTGGTCTTCTTGAATGCTCCAACATAGGCGAAGCTAGCACCGTCCACCGTGTTGGTGGGTGGTTGCACGAGTAGTTCACCATATGGACCTGTTGGTGCTTGCAGTGTTGCTAGTCCATCGGCATTCACCGTGGCCATCGTATCACCATGTAGGTTTGAAAGACTGTATGTTACAGCACCAGCACTGGTACTTTGCGGCTTAATAGTCACATTTACTCCGCCAGGCAATGAGAGGTATTTTTGTACAACGGTACCCGACCCATCGGTCACAAACGCTGGTGAGTCGGCTGCACTAGTGTATCCATAGTAGGTGTCAGATTGAGTAGTACCATTTACTTTGTAGTGGCGTCGCAATAGACGGTCAGACACATCACGGGTGTAGGTTATTTGCTTTTCGGATTGACCTGCATATGTTTCGGTTATCGAAGTATTGCGGTCACTTGAGTCATACGTGAGCTGTGTAGTATGAGTGCTATTACCTAGACTAGTGGTGTTGCCGTGACTGTCGTACTGTGCGTCTGTAAAGCGAGCGTCTGAACTAACGACTAAACGATCCGCCATATCGTAACAGTAGGTAGTTGTTTGACCGTTGAGTGTATAGCTAGTGCGATTACTGTTTTTGCTAGTATTGGCATTGTTGCCTGGCACACTACTGCAGCTGCTGTCTGGGGTACCGAACGCATAGCTGAATGTATTATCGCCAATGACTGCTTGTGTAAGGCGACCTGCGTTGTCATAGTTATACGACTTTGCAATACCGTTTTCCGTACCAGATAGTACACTGCCTGAGACGGAGCGAGTAACTTCATCACTAATGGTGGTACTGTTAGCCGTAAATGTGGCTTTGTTTACTCGACTGAGGCTATCCCGCTGCAGCTCATCCAGCGTGAGACCTGCGGGATAGTCGACCGACTCAATACGGCTATATTGGTCATAGTGCACTGTCGCAAACGTGCTACCGTCTAGCTTGTGTGTTGTGAGACGATCATAGTTATCGTATGTAAAGGTTTCCTCACCGATTGGACTATTTTTTGCTGTAGCCTTGCCGAGCCAGTCGTATGAGTAGGTTGTTTGGTTGCCCTTTGCGTCTGTGTAGGCCACCATACGACCGAGTAGGTCTATCTGTGTAGTGATCGTGCCACTGCTATCTGTAGTACTTGCCTTAAGCGGAGTGGCGTCTACAAGATAGTTGTTTGTAATTGTGCGTCCTGGCTTACCTGCAATCACGGGTACTTCTGTGGTAAGTGGTCTTCCTCTGTCATCAAATGTGGTACATGTCCATGGATCGGCATTGTACCGTACGGCGACGACTTGACCGCTATCGTTATAAACGGTCTCTGAGGTACGAGACGTAGCAGAACCACTTCCATCTGGGTCTTGTTCTGTTTTAGTCTTAGCAAAACCAGCTTGTAAGTAACTTTCGCTGGCAGTTGTACAAGGATTATCTCTAGTATCACTTGCACTGTAGTACTCATACTGGGTCGTAGTACCTCCTGGCAAAGTCTTACTTGTCTGACGCAGAAAGCCACTGCCAGCAGACTCATAAGTTGCTTGTGACTGGAGATTCAAACCTGTTGGGTCCAGTGTCGTGCTTGATACAAGGCCGTACTCGGGTTTTGAGTATTGAATATTACTCGTTAAGTTTCCTAACTGACTATCATAAGAAGTTGTACTTGTGGTAAGGCCATAGTTAGGTGAGAGTATATTCGATAACACAGAAGTCTCGCTCGCACTTGGCGCGGTCATGTAAAGCTGAATACTTGTCGCACCCGTAGCTGCATGATACTGCTCAATTCGAATGCGGTGAGTACTATTAGCTTCTGTGTTGTTGAATGGTGTAGCCCCACTGACCGTGTTGTCACCTCCGCTCAGCGTGCCTCCACCCCATCCGTCAACAATTAATTCATCATCGATATAGAGTCTAAAACCTGCGTCACCTCGTAGTTTAAAGCTATGATTTCCAGTTGCACTCAGCTTTATCTTGCCAGTATATCGCGCACTCCATCCATCTGTAGGTGTTACGGGTGCACTGCCGTTAGCAAAAGTCTCTTTAACATCAGCGCTAGTAGCCCATGTACTTGTACTGTTTAATTTTGGTGCGCTAAGGAGTTTCTTGTTATTGTAGTAAGCTACACCAAGT
This sequence comes from Candidatus Saccharibacteria bacterium UBA6664, assembly GCA_002455275.1. Taxonomy (GTDB): domain Bacteria; phylum Patescibacteriota; class Saccharimonadia; order Saccharimonadales; family Saccharimonadaceae; genus UBA1020. The sequence goes on along the minus strand of DKKO01000004.1, from coordinate 171,543 downwards.
CCAGTTATCCCCTCGTCATAACCCGATTTCACGTGAGGCACGTTGTTCACTTGGCCTGCTAACGGCTTGTTGTCACTACCAAACCAACTTGCAGGCGCTGGTCCATAGCTGTCGACTGGTAAATCGTCTTCGTTATATATTGTAGTGGACTTCAATCCAGTTGGATCTGTAGTTGACAGAACAAGATCTTTGTCATTATGCCACTGAGTATACGTGGTTAGATTTGCTAAATCTGTTTCAGATGTAGTTCTAAATAGTGAATCGTAGGTGACTTTTTTCGAGAAGCCGTGCGGCTCAGAAGCGCCTACGACATGAAACTCTGTTGCACCTGCTAGGTAATTAACGGTACTTTCTACGCGTGTTGCGCCCGCCGTTGGTGCTGGAGCTTTGGTAGAAGCCACCCTACCTAAACCATCGTAGGTTATTTCACTGTTAGCTTCGGCGTTGTCTTGTCGAACACCATACGCTATAGCGTCATTTGCTAATGTATCGCGATAGCTTGTGATACGACCAAAAGCGTCATATCCATAATCTTCATAGTCATTACCAGGCAGGGCGACACGGGCTAGGTTATCAGATTCGTATTGGAAGGTTGTCTTTTTTCCGTCGGTTGTCTTAAATGCACACAGCATTCCAGGCTTAGGCTCATCAAACCCGCTCATAACTTCACATTCACTATCATTGTAACCCTTGTAGTACAACGTTCCGCTGCGTGCTTCGTTCACGCCATCTGATATCTTTGTTAGGCGAGCTGGGGTGTATCCATACTCGTACTTCAAGGCGGCAGGTTGCTTATCGTCTTCTGGCGAACTTACGGATGCAAGTTTACCTTCGACATCAAATATATAAGTTTTACCGTCTGTATCAAGAACTGTGTAGGTTCCGTCGTCATTACGTGTGAGCATCGCCTCCTGAGACTTAGGCGGAGTGTAAGAGCTACCATTCCATGTGTACTCATATGTTTGTCCTGTACTGTCCGAGAGAATAGCAGCATTACTTAATACCTGTAGCCTCTCAAAGTTGACATTGCCGTCGCCAAAACCAAGCTCCCAACCATTTGGTAGAACATTGGCTTTTGGAGCAAGCCAGGTAACTGGCATTTCTTGTTCAGCTAGATTAAGCGCTGTCGATTTAATTAGCAGCTGGAAGCTAGCTGTATCCGCGCCTTCATAGTACTCAACTGTAATTCCTGTAGCCTCTCCTGCATTAAGATGGACTGTGCTTCCCCACCTGTCCCCAGAGATATTCGACCAACTATCTAATGGCGTCTGTTCGGCGCCAAGAAGGCCAGTGTTTGTTTTTATCCTCATGCCTGCATCACCGTTGCCACCAAGTGCGTAGTCTCCTGTCTCAGGTACTGTAATGAATCCTTTCCAACGAACGAGAAAGTTATCTGACGGTAGGCCAGGCGATGGAGCACCAGTTCCCCAGTCAAAGTTGATTTTGTTGTCACTTCGTACCATTAGCAGTCGGTTTGGATCATCAGGATTTGAAGGGAATGTCTTGGTTCCGTCATCCTTGTAGTAACGCCCCTGAAGACCGTACTTTGTCGCAGTAACGCGTGCCCCAGTATCAAGCCAGGATTCTGGAACGGCTTGCTGTGTAACAGCGCCTTTTACAAGAAACTGCATACTGGCAACTCCAGTAGTTTCAATCTGTTCAAGTTTGAGAGCCACTGGTTTGCCTGCTTCAAGATGTACCGTGCTTCCGAAGAATGTTCCAGACGCACCTGGCGCAAGGTATTGCTGATTATCAAGATATATCTTACACCAAGCATTTGCCGTACAACCAAACTGATAGTCCCCTGTCGTTGGGGCTGTAACGTAGCCTGTCCATCGAGAAGAAAAGTTATCAGCTGGAACTGATACCTCGGGACTTCCAGACGTCCAATCAAAGTTGACCGACGAGTCAACCCGAGTCAAAATTGGGTTACCAGTAAACGAATTGTTATTCCAATATTGAGCGGTTAGACCAGTACTGCTCATCGCTGGGGTATTGTAGCTGAGCCCTACTCCAATATCACCACCAAGAGCTGCAATACTATGGGAGCCCGTACTTGTGGTTGCGTTACCAGTCGCTAGATCCACACTTACAGGGCCAAGTTCTTCATACGCTTGTGTACTGTCCTTACCTGTTCGCGTATCCACCTTGAATGATCGAACCCATGTTGGATTCTTTTGTGCATAGCCTCTTACGTATGTGTGCCAATAGTAGGTGCGGCCGTCTTGGAGGATGTTGTCTGGTACATTCCACTGCGGTGAGTCGATCCATCCTGAGTTAATAACTGCGCCCGTTTCTGCGTCTGGGTTAGTCGCGACACGGAAGTAATAGTCGATGTCATCACCATCAGCATCGGTCACAGTATTGACTTTTAAACTTGGCTGCGTAGTCACTGTAGTTGCTTTATCGGCTGGTGATACCGCAGATGTCATTGGGGTAGGCGTATCATAAGTAACCGATGCTTTTATCATGTAGTATGGTTTGAATGAAGTAGCTGAACCCTCCTGACCTTTAAAGCTCCACCATGTATCAAAATCGTTCGCAGAGATTAGTGATTGAAGTTTTGTTTTAAAATCAATTGCAAAATTTGTTGTTACGCCAGCGTCATTTCCAACGTTTGATCCAAAGCAGTTGAAACCAGTCGAACATCCTGCTTGACCAAGATAAATTGTTTTGCTGGCTGTTGTACCACCCGCTCCTGATTGGTAAGTACCATTCATACTTGCACTTAGGATTGTCTTGTTATCGAGTGCTGAGTATGGGAATTTTATGTAAGTGTGCCAGTGTCGCCATGTACCGCTATCATTAATGGATCCTGTGTTTGCATAACATGAAGTAGGCGGACAATAATATCCATCCGATTTGTACATCTTGTATGTAGTATTTGGATCGCTTGAAGTCCAAGATGGGTCAATCACCATTGGAAATGCTGAGTCAGGTTGAGACTTAAACCAGTCATGATCTACACTAACTCGCAGACCTGTTGCAGTTGGCTTTTGCGTAACTCGTTGCTCACTCAGTACACCTCTACCACCAACATCCAATGTCAAGGGGCTAAAATGGTACCCATCAATACCCTCTACTGACAATGCTCCGTCCGTTTGTGGATCGTTGATGACCTTGCCGCCATTAACGGTATAGTCAAACGTAGTTTGTGCATCTCTGTTTTTGATGATGGTATATTCCTTCACCATCTCACCGCGGAGTTCGTACTTAAGGTCAACTCCTGGCCATGCGTCTTTATATATGACAGTGTAGTCACCCTCTTTGTCTGGTTGTATGTCTGCCGTACCCACAGGTTTAAGTGATATGCTTTCAGCTCCACCAACAAGTGATATACCGCTGTGTAGATTCCGTAAACTTGCACCAGCCTTACCAGCATCGCCACGAAAACCTGGTTTTGATGAAGTGGTTAGAGGCTCGAGTTTATTATCTATCTTTTTCCACTCACCATTTTCGCGATAGTTCTGTTGGATAGAACTATACTCCATCGTTTTTGTGCCATCTTCGTTAAGGTAAGTACTGGTATAGGCAGTCCTCAGGTTGGTGACTTCACTCAAACGTTTGTGAGAGCTGTCTCTATTTTGTGCTGCAGCAGCATCTTCGCTGTCTGTCATCTTAGGCGCATCTAACGGCACCTGACTGAAGCCACCAATTTGCTGAGGGCTGGCAGTTGGCGCATCGACAGAATCCATAGGGGAGAGATTAGAGTATTGAGGAGATATCTTTGCTGGATTTAGCAAATTAAAAACCCCCATGAGGTATGCGGGTTGGGCAATTGTGAAGGCCATGATGCCTGCTAGCGAAACGTAGGAAAGCCGTTTAAGCTTTAGCTTTTTTGTGGGGGGTGACTTTCTTTCTGATGCCGAAAACGCGCTATTCCAGAATAAGTTAATGGTTGATATTAGCTTACTCGCAGATAGCTTTTTCATTCATATCCCCTAACGTTATATCTTAACGATACGAACAAAGCATAAAAAATACAATAGCTAATTGGACAATTATCTACCAGATTTAGTGATCACTAGTCTATCTGACTAACGGGAGCTGATCTCATCCAGCGATAGTCAGCCAAATAAGCACAACATTTAGCACAGAAACAATGCCAGCAATGCCCGCTACGGTGTAGTTTACCCACTGTTGATTTACGTGCTTGCCCATAATGGTTTTACTGCCTGTAATGAGTACGAGTGGAACAAGTGCAAATGGTACGCCAAACGACAAACCTATTTGTGAAAGTATCAGTGCGAAGGTTGGGTCGATGCCCCCGGCCAACACAATAAGTGCGGGTATGAGTGTAATGATGCGGCGCATAAATAGCGAGATTCGCTTTTGTAGCAACCCTTGCATAATTACGGCTCCGGCTTGGCTACCAACCGACGTAGAGGCAAAGCCCGATACCAGCAAAGAGATGGCGAAGAGTAGCGCGACTAATGGACTGAGTTGCGTGCCGAGGGTCTGGTAAATGCCCTGCAATGTATCTGTACCGGGAAGACCATTTAATGCACTTGCGGCTAGTACAAGCATCGCAATATTTACGCTACCAGCAAATAGCATGGCAATACCCACGTCGATGCGAGTAGCACGCAAATACTCGTTTACTAGTGGTGTTGCCACCTTTCCGTGACGGTCACGCGCTAATGCTGAGTGCAGGTACACAACGTGCGGCATGATTGTTGCCCCAAGCATGGCTGTCGCGAGCAAAATTGTATCGGTACCATCAAAACGAGGAACAAGGCCACCGATTAGCTGCACCGGGTCGGCTGGTTGCATGAATAACCCAACGATAAAGCCAATGGGGATAATACACATGAGCGAAATTATCATACGCTCGAAATACAGTTTTTTCGGGTGCTGATACACTACAAGCAACAACATAGAAACGAGCCCAGTAATTAAACCACCCGCAACAAGCGGTAGTTGAAACAGAATATTCAACGCGATTGCACCACCAACAATCTCGGCAATATCACACGAAATCGCTACAAGTTCAGCCTGCGCCCAATACATTCGGCGTGGCCATGTAGGTAACTTTTCGGCTACAACTTCTGGAAGTGTTTTACCTGTAACAATACCTACTTTAGCCGAAAGATATTGCACCATCATAGCCATCAAATTCGCCACCACCAGCACCCAAAGCAACAAGTAGCCGTACTGCGCACCGGCAGAAAAGTTAGCGGCAAAGTTACCAGGATCGACATACGCCACCGCAGCCACGAACGCAGGCCCAAGCATTGCTGCAACTTTACGAGTTTGACGTACCATTACTGTTCACCCTTTAATCGCGCGGGTGGCTCAGTATCAAACCGAATATCCGGCACGTCGTCCATGACCATAGTTGCAGGCAAATTTGGATACGATGCCCGATACGCCTCGGTGGCACCACCAAACACCGCAGTGCTCCAATCAAATTCGAGCTGTGCCGCCGCGTCGCGAACGGATTCTTCGCTGGGGCCTTCAATTTCGATAAAGGGCTCAAGCCACGGCCACTCATCTATCACAACCTCTGCCTCGCCTAACTTCCACGTTTCGCGCTTGGTTTCTTGCAGACTTTTTACCTGCAAGCCAGCTGCCTTTAATAGCTCAACTGTTTGCTGGTAATCACCTATCGTAGTTTCGATTTCTTTGGCGCCGTGCAGGCCGAGTTCGTCGAATTGTTTGTAGGTAAGTGTCGATTTATTGCCTTCTGCTCGTACACGAACATAGGCATTGGGATTATTATGTGTTGTATGAAACACAACACGTTGCATTAACCGCATTGGTTGTTCGCACGAGGCACCGGCAGCCTGCAACTTTGCGCGGACTGCATTTATATCGACTTTTAAAAACTTTGCCTCGATTTCGGTTTGCATAACCTATACTGCCGCTCCTGTGCGCATGGCAGCGGTGATAAATATAAGAGCATACAATATGCCAAAGCCTACGGCGAAGCTTGATGTTTGAATGATTTCTCGTTTACTCATATACGTGTACCCTCTGCTTATTTTGAGAGACAAATTGAGCGCGGAGTGTGGTACGCCCGCGCCCTAAATGCCCATTTACAATGTGAAACTACTTGTCGCCGTTTTCGGCTGCTTCTTGCGCGTTTGGATCCTCGGCAGGAGCCTTTGGTGCAGCACTCTTGCTACCTGTAGCGTTTACTTCATAGCTGGTGTTGGTGCTTTCAAAGAAGTTTACGAGCTCGAGCGTATCGTTGGCAGCGGCCATCCACTTAGCTGGGTTTGAAACCTTGTAGTGTGCTTCAAAACCAAGCTCTTCGAGGCGTCGGTCGGTAAGATACTTCACGTATTGATTTACGTAGTCGGCGTTCAAGCCCAGAATACCCTTTGGCAACATAGCTTTGTTGTATTCTTCTTCCATCTCAACCGCATCGAGAATGGTTTGCTTGATTTCGTTGGCGAACTCTTCAGTTTGAAGATCTTCGTTTTCTTCAAGCGTAGTAAGAATAAGGTTGATACCAAACTTGAGGTGCAGGCTTTCGTCGCGAACAACCCAGTCGATAAGCGAACCAAAGTTGCGTAGCAAGTTGCGTTGGCGGAATGAAAGCGCCACCATGAACCCACTGTAGAACCAAATACCTTCAAGAATAATGTTGTAGGCAATAAGGTTGCGAATGAAGTCTTTTTTACCCTCCGTAGTGGTGATGTCGAGATGTTTTTCGGTCATTCGCTTAATAGCTTCGGTCTCAAACGCCTCTTTGCGAGCCATAGTTGGCTCGTCGACGTGCGCAGCGTATGCCCTTTCACGGTCGATTGGGAACGTCTCAAGCACGTATTCAAACGCCATACAGTGGTTGGCTTCTTCCCACATTTGCTTCGCTAGGTACAAGTGACACTCTGCCGCATTTACGTATGGGTACACACCGAAGGCTAGCGCCTTGTTTACCAATAGTTCATTTGGGTTAAAGTAGGCCATCAAGAACTCTACCGCGTGTCGCTCTTCATCGGTCATCTTCTTCCAGTCAGCCAAGTCTTGAACCAACTGAATTTCATTTGGGAACCACGTATTTGCCACCGCTTGGTCGTACAAATCCATCGCCCATTGATAGTGAATCGGTTTCAAGAGTAGTCCGTCTTGAATACCGGTGCCTAGTATTCCTGCCATATTTCCTCCTTATTGTTTGTCATAATTCTGCTACTACTTCATCTGGTAATGCTTTAATACCGAGAGCAGTGCGAATTTTGTCATCTACTTCTGGTAAAGCATCTTGGTCGGCTTCGGTGTCGAGACGAGCCATCAACTCAACGAAGTCTTCTGCCACTACCCTATCACGCACGAGTTGTGGGTTCATCGCTTCTTCTGAGTTTCTTGGAACCATTTTGCCTTGAAATAACACTGCGCCGTAAATTTCAGCTCCACCATCTGAATCATCTGTTTGATGTACATCGACTGGGGTTGAAACTCGTTCAGCCATTACTCACAGCCGTCGCAAATTGTTAAGAGTGCTGGATCGATAGGTGCTGCTATGGTGCCGTTTGCAGCTGCTTCGTCGTTTGCTTGTGCTTGAGCATTAGCCATAGCTGCGTCGATAGCGGCTAGTTTCTGCTCTAGTGTCATGTCGTCGGTGATGATTGAGTTTGCGTTCATTGTTTTGTTCCCTTATACCCTTTAATTTTGTCCGCTTGGTGTTTATTTGCAGCAAGAACAGCCGCAGTTGCATGTGCAATCTGTCATGAGCCCACTCCTACTGTTTGTTTTTTCGCAAAGCCGAAGCCTGACTTTCGAGCGCCGCCCGTTTTTGCAATCTCTTCTGCTTTGTTTACCTTGGTAGTGCTTTGCTCGGCCTGGTGACGAGGCTTTACGTGCAGGTAGTAGGTGGTTTTGAGGCCACGCTTCCAGGCTTCGGTGTAAATGTCTACATAGTCATCAACATTGCGGGTTTCGAGATACATATTGCGAGAAATCGCTTGGTCTACCCACTTTTGTGCGCGTGCTGCTACTTCAATAAATGCGTAAGGGCTAATTTGGAAACTAGTTTTGTACACATCTTTGATAGCTTGTGGAATCACATCGATTCCCTGAATGTCGCCTTGGCGTGCGAGTACTTCGTCTTTTACTTCGTCCCATAGGTCAACTGCTTTGAGCGCGTTCACGAGGTTTACGTTCACCTCGAGGAACTTACCACTAAGGGTGCTTCGGCTAAAGATTTGAGCAAATTGTGGGTCGAGGCCCGGGGTAGTACCAGCAATCAAACCAATGTTTGCGGTTGGCGCAATAGCCATCAATGTAGCGTTGCGCATACCCTTTTTGGTCTTTTTGCGAAGTGCTTCCCAGTCGAGTTTGTGCTTACGGGTAACATTTACCTTCACTTTTCGTGAATTTGCTAGTTCGTCTAGTGTGTCGACTGGCAACAAGCCTTTGCTCCAACCACTACCTTTGAAGGTGTCGTAGATGCCGCGAGTCTTTGCCATTTCGGCTGATTCATCGATTGAGTAGTAGCTAATAAACTCAGTCACTTGGTCAATCAAATCGAAAGCTTCTTCTGAGTCGTAGCTGTAGCCAAGCCTTTCAAGCACATCGGTAAAGCCCATCAGTCCCATACCAACGGCGCGGTTCTTGCTGTTTGAGTTCATCGCTTCAGGAATTGGCGTGTTGGTAATGTCTACCAAGTTATCAAGCTGACGAGTCGCTGATCGCACGCTTTCTTCCATACGTTTCCAGTCGAAGGTGTTGTCGGCGTTTAGGTGTCGGCTCAGGTTGATAGAGATGAGGTTACATACCGATACGTTCTTTTCGTCTTGCGGCAAGGTAATCTCTGTACACAGGTTTGAACAGTGAATTGTTCCGGTGTTGTTGTTCAATGCACGAACGTTGATGGCGTCTTTCCAGGTAAGCCATGGGTGGCTCGTTGCCTGAAGGCTGGTAAGAATTTGCTTGAACTGCTGGCGAGCAGGAATTTTGATAAACTCGCGAATCTTGCCGGCTTCAGCCATCTTTACGTACTCGGCGTAGCGCTTTGAAAACTCTTCGCCGTATAGCTCTGGCAAATCTGGCGTTTCGGCTGGGTCAAATAGGTACCAATCTTTGTCGGCTTCTACTCGCTTCATGAATTCGTCGCTTATATATACAGCGGTGTTCATGAAACGCGTGCGAAGGTATGGGTCACCTGAGTTCTGGCGTAGGTCGAGGAATTGTGGGAAGTTGATGTGCCAGTTTTCAAGGTACATAGCGGCTGCGCCGGCTTTTTTACCTTTTCGAGATACAGCAAATAGCGCAGTGTCGACCATTTTCATGAATGGAATTGGGCCAGTACTTTCGGTGTTGGTAGTCTTTACCGGGCTACCTGCAGCGCGAAGTTTGGTCATGGTAATACCAATACCACCGGTACCTTTAGCGATCCACATAGTATCGCGAATACCTTTGGCAATCGATTCCATGTCGTCTTGCACTTCCATCAAGAAACAGTTTGAAAGCTGTGGGAATGCACCACCAGCGTTCACACGAGTAGAACCACCTGGTACATACTCAAGCTTGCTCATGTGGTCGTAGAAACCAAGCGCTGCTTCGGTTGGGTCTTTTTCGTTGTAGCTAAGACCCATAGCAATACGCATGTGAGTAAACTGTGGAGTTTCAATTGGCGCACCGCTGTTTTTGCGCAAGGCATAGCGGTTTTTATTGGTAACCACACCAATATATTTAAAGAGTTCGTCGTTTTCTGGCTCTAGTGCTTCGCCCAATTTCTTGAGGTCGAAGCGGCCATCGGTCATGCGCTCATCGAGCAGACCATCTTTTACGGCGTCTTTTACAAATAGGGGGAATTTCTTGGCGTGCAGTTTCTTAAGTTCTGCATCCGTTTCGTAATCACCCAGAATATTTTTGTAAATATTCTTGAGCAGCAACCTCGCTGCGACTTTATCAAAGTCTGGATCGTCTTTGACGTTTTGCAGTGCCGTATGAATCACTGCTTCATCAAGCTGCTCTGTCGTGATTCCATCAAATAATGTTAATTGTAACTCTGTCGCTACCTGTACCACCTTGCTTACTGGATCAGGCAATCCCTCACTTGCCTTCAGTAGTGCAAGGTTAATCTTGTTGGCGTCAAATGGTATGCGTGTGCCATCGCGGTGTACCACATGAATTCCGTTCATGATTTCCCCTATTTTATTTTGTTATTTTAAGATACACAGTCACCTCCCCAGGCAAACACAAACCAGCACACCATTAGTTGGTGCCTTCACCTCCGTGCAGGTTTGCATCCTTGTGTATTTTATTGAACAACTACATATGTAGTGGTCTGCATACAAATATAGACCCCACATGTATGGTTTGCAATACTTTTTTAGGAGTTTTTATTACCACAAGCACGTTTTGTATTAAATAACCCCTTATAGTGTTGTAAAAAAGCAACGCTACACTACATATAGTGTTTATGTTTCAAAAATCGCTACTTGAGCTAGTGTGCCAACTGTCTATGTGCTACCATACCTCTATTCAGACCGCACCGAAGGAGGTGTAACGATGATCCGCCTCGCAGTTCTGTGGCTGAAGCTGTGGTTCAGCGACACCGTGCTGGGCCACTAGGCTCACCGAGAACAGGTTCACTACGAAGAAATTCTTCGTAGTTCGTAGCCTACTCGGTGGGCCTGTTTTCGTGTTTTAGCTAGTTTATATAGAACGAAACACTAACAGAATAGTTCAGCTCATTCTCGCCAGGCTGCAACGGAAATTCGGTAGATGAAGACGCACTACCCTCAGAGCCAACCGCCACTTTTGAATCAAGGAGATATGGGTAACCGCCGATTGAACCATCGGTGACTGTTTTTACACCCGCTACTGTAAAGCCAAGGTTGTCGGCAGATTGCTCGGCCTTTTTCTTTGCGTCTTTGGTAGCAAGGTCGCGAGCCTTAGACTCTAATGATGTTTGTGTGGCCTTAGTGAAGCCGTATTGTGGCGTCACCTGGCCTTCTGGTGAAGTAGTCGCTAGGTAATCTTGCACTTTTTGCGCCAACTTCATATCTTCGAGTGTAACCACCAGTGATAGAGTGTAGGTATAGGTATCGTCTTTTTCCGGTAAAAAGCCCGCGTTGTAGCCGTTTGTATCCGCCTTAATAGCTTTATCGGCCACCCCAAGCTTCTTTAGTTGCGCTAAAATAGCCGAGCGTTTTTTGCTTGCCGCGGCGATGGAAACATCTTTGTCGGCGTTATCAAACGAATATTGCGGCATAAATACCACTTGATCAGGCTCGGCCTTCACTGTAGCCTGCCCTGTTACGTCTATTGTACGCGCGTTTTTATCAATCTTTGGCTCCCATGGTCGCCATAGCGCCAACATACCAATAATTACCAGACCGAGCACGGCGACAATCAGCCACCGATAATCAATAGATACTTGTTTGCTCTGTTTTGGTGTAGATAGTTCCATGCGCTAAACCCTCCTAAGAATGTAGGGCTATAATACACCCACCACCACGTATCCGCTAGTTGTGCGGTCTCGTGCTTTGATGACACGCATAATATAAGCGCTCTGCTGGTGCGTAATTATCGGTAAGAAGTTGGCCGTCCAAATATGGTATAGGCTTCATACCGGGTATGGTCATGTGTTGTCGACTGTACAGTAAGATATGATTCGCACGAGCTTCATCCGCGCCAAACTGATTCGAATACAAACCGTAGCGAAAGCCGGTTTTATACGCCGCATCTACCGCACCAAAAACAGTTTTGCAAGGTTTATTTGCCAAGCCGGCTATGACATTCGCAACCACAATACCATCTGGCTTCACGCGCTTGGCGACGGCCTGACCGTACTCTTTAGTAATCAGTGAAAAGGGTATATTGGTGTCGCCATACACATCTACCACCACTACGTCATAGACACGCTTCGAGGTTTGCACGAAACTTCTGGCATCGTCGAAAATTAGTTCAATGTTTTTTGGGTGTTTATACTGAAAATACTGCTCAGAAATGTGCTTCAGCCCAGGGTCGATCTCGACCACATCGATTTTGCTATCAGGTAATTGCTGCGCTAAATATTGCGGCAACGTAAATGCCCCGCCGCCCAATACCAACACGCGCTTTGGCTGCTGAAGCAACGTGAGGCGTGCCAGTTCTTGGTTGTACCAAAAAACTGGCTCTAGCGAGCCACTTTTATATACTGCCGACTGAACGCCACTCGGCCCAGTGATAAGCCCATTTACTTCATAAAAATCTTTCATAAAGGTTACCACTTGGTAATGCGCGCTCGGCGTATCTATATCGACAATATTTGGGGTAAGCACGGGCGGCGTAGTAATAATAAAGATCGAAATAACACTGAGCACAATACGCTGCACCATGCGATACCGCGGTACCAACAGCCAGCTCGTCGCTAGCAATACTAGCACCACAATGCTTAATGTCTCACGCGAGCCCAAGTAGCCGAACAAGAAAAAGCCTGTTACAAATGTGCCCGTAATACCGCCGAGTGCATTTAATGCATCAAGGCTTGCCACCGACTGGCCAGTAGTTTTCAGCGATTTTACATTTAGCTTCGCTAGGTACGGGCTGGTCATTCCCACTAAAAAGCTGGTTGGTGCAAACAACAGCAATGAGCCTACCACCGCCTGCAAGCGCGGGTCAGAAAATGTTTGTACCATATCTGCCAAAATATCTTTGTACATCAGCTGTGTCATTACTACCATCAAAGCCGTCACGCATAGTAGCCACACTAAATCTGTTTCTTTTGGTCGCATGTCGGCCAAACGTCCACCAATGAAAAAGCCCAGGCTCAGCGCAGCGATAATTACCCCAATAACGCTAGTCCATACATACGTCGAACTGCCGATGCTCGGCGCAAGCACGCGTGCCGCCACTAGCTCAAACGCCATCAAGCTAAAGCCGGTTGCGAATGAAATTACCTCAAGCTTACCCAACCGAGGAATCGGTATGCGCTTAGGCATCAACGCCTAGCTCTCTATTTATTCGGCTCGACGAATCGAGGGTTGGTGCTAATCCAAACACCATTTCTATACCAAGTTCTTCACAGGTCGCGGTTTCAGGAATCGCTTTTTCAGAATCTCGATCACCACCGTTGCCGAAAAATAGTTCGTCTTCAGGATATTTTGCGGCGACTAGTTTCAGTGTTTCATTGACTGGCTTGTCTGTATCTACCACCAGCATTGTTTCGTCTACCACCTTAAGCGCAGCAACTATTCGCTCCCGGTCTTGTTCTGGCACGATAATCTTGCCCTTCTTAAGTTGTTGCTGAATATCGTTATTTACTAGCACTATCAAATAACCGGCCATTTTTTTGGCGTTTTCCATCATCGTAAGATGGCCAACATGCAGCGGATTAAAATAGCCGCTTACAATAGCGCGTTTCATATATATGAGTATATCAGGGTACGCAAGCTTCATCACAAGCGTTTTTGTATTGATTTTTATTACATTTTGTGCTATAATTAAAGTATGAGCGACCACCAACGTTCTTTCGTGCGAAAAAGCTTCACGCATCCGTCAGAATACTCTGTACCAACCGATGCGCCTGGGCTTATTGGCGATGACGATACAAACGTTGTGCGGCATAATCTTCTTGAAACAGGTGCACCCGCGCATACGCGCAATTACATGCGGGGTCTAGATTCTCTTAGCTGGACAAACACTAATGGCCAAGAACGTTCACAGCTAATAATTGACCAAAAAGCTGGTTCGTTGGTACTGCCATGGGAACCATCGCAGAATGGTGGATTGTGGGTCTTCTTGCAGGAAACGTATCGGTCTCCGCATTCAAACGATCCGTCTTTGTCTGTGAAACAAATCCTGGCACGAAATGCTTTTAGCAAGCTAGGTATATGGTCACTTGAAGCGCCTGCAGGTGGCATTAAACATGATGAGAATGGCGAAATGGTTGAAACACCTGTTGCTGCTGCTGTTCGCGAAGTTAGTGAAGAAACTGGACTCGTATTCACTGAAGAATCCCTTGGAAACCTGTTACCTGGTGGCCTCCATATTGGTGGCGATATTAATACAAAGGTTTCGCACCTTTTCGAAGCCGATGTCCGAAAAGGTGAGTTTGATGCAACCCGCGTTGCTATTGAAGCTGACGAAGCGGTTCGCGATTTATTGGCCTTTCATGTCGATGATACTCCGGATATTGCTGAGCTGGTTGAGCATACTCGCCGCTGCGCAAGCACTACGGCTGCTCTATCGCTTGCGGCTCTACAGCCACACATAAATCGTCATCTACGCTAAAGATAGTTATAATAGACCTAATGTCTACAGCTACCAAACCTCAACCAAAGGTTGCAATTGTCTGCGATTGGCTCACTAATATGGGTGGTGCCGAAAAAGTCGTGTTAGCCTTTCATGAAGCTTTTCCCGATGCACCAATCTACACCAGCACCTACAACCCAGAAAAAATGCCTGCTTTCACTGGCCTAGATATTCGTACCACCTACCTACAGCGCCTGCCGAAATTTTTGCGTAATCTGCACAAGTTCATGCCGATGCTGCGCGTTCATGCGTTTCGTAAGCTCGACCTAAGTGACTACGATGTAATTCTTTCGAGCGCCAGCGCTGAAGCCAAGCAAGTGCGCAAAACCCGCCCCGACCAAATACATATATGTTATTGCCACACTCCTATTCGTTACTACTGGAGCCACTACGAGGAATATAAAGCAGATCCTGGCTTTGGCAAGCTCAATTGGCTGGTGCGTTTGGCAATGCCTCTAATGGTTCCGTCGCTGAAAAAGGCAGATTTTGAAGCCGCGCAAGTAGTAGACGAATTTATTGGTAACTCGACTACTGTAAAAGAGCGAATTGAAAAATATTATAAAAAGCCAGCCACGGTAATGTTCCCTCCTGTTGACACAAAGCGATTCAAACCAAGCAAGCAACGGGCCGATTACTACATGGCGCTATCCCGACACATTCCCTACAAGCGCCTAGACCTTGCAATCGCAGCGGCAAACAAGTTAAAACTTCCGCTTCGGGTATATGGCACCGGTAGCGAACGAGCAAAGTTAGAAGCAATGGCCGGGCCTACCGTTACCTTTTTTGAAGGTTCACCAAGCGCCAAGCACCAGGCTGAAATCACCGAAGGCTACACGCATGCGAAAGGATTTATTTTTCCTGCCGAGGAAGACTTTGGTATTTCACCAGTTGAGGCGATGGCCGGAGGTAGCCCGGTAATAGCATTTGGTAAGGGCGGTGCACTCGATATTGTAACCGATGGCGAAACCGGAGTTTTGTTCGATGAACAATCCGTTGCGAGCGTCGTTGCTGCTATACAACGAGCCGAAAAGACGCGGTTTTTGCCAGTGGTTCTAAACAACCGCGCCAAGCGGTTCGACAAAGTTTTGTTTGTGACAAAGATTCAAAATTTCGTATACAAAGCCGCTGCTCGCAAGTAGCCGAAACGGCCAAGCTTTAGTATAGTTAATAGAGATAGCAAACCAGCGATTTCTTTAGAAAGGCCCACCCGCACGCATGCAAACTTCAAGCTATATCGACGAAAAGGTTTTGAAAAAAATCGAAAACGCACATTTCGTGCACGTCGTAACTATTGGCACAAAGCCCGACATTATTAAACAAGCACCTATCTATCACGAGCTTATCAAGCGGGGTGAAACCGTGTTGCTCTGCCACACCGAGCAACATTACGACTACAGCTACAGTGGTGGTGTTGAGCAAGAATTCGGCCTAGAGGTCGATATTCGGCTTGGTATTCGTGGCAATTGGCCAGAAAAAACCGTACAGATGATTGAACGATTTAGTGAAATCTTAGACGTGCTGCTTGAACATGGTAAAGTTCCGATTCCCTACGTTCATGGCGACACTTCCACCGCATCAGCTATTTCGTTTGCTGCCATGCTCTATAAAGTATCTTGCGTACACGTGGAAGCCGGTATTCGTACCCTGACTCCGAAAAAAGAGGTGTATCACACATTCAACGACGCCATCAATGCTGGCACGTTTTCATGGGACGAATACTACAAAGCGACCCAAGACATGGCGAACTACTCGCTCGGAAGCATCGAGCCCTTCCCCGAGCAAATGAACACCCGAATGACCGAACCAACCAGTGGATTTTGTGCTGCACCAGTAGAGATAAACAAAGACCAGCTGATTGCAGAAGGTGTAGACCCTTCGAAGGTAGTAGTAACCGGCAACACCATTGCTGATGCCACCCTGAACGCCATTGAAGACGCCAAAAAATCAGACGTATTTGAACACTACCCAAAGCTGGCCGATGGCAAGTTTATTATGATGTCGATTCACCGCCGCGAAAACATTTTCAATCGTGAACGGTTTACCGCCATTATGGAAGCTGTGGAAGAACTGGTAGCAAACGGCTATAAAGTATTATTTCTTTCACTGTTAAGCACTGAAGATGCTATAGATATGTTTGGCTACCGTGATGATGTCGAACGCATGGTAGAAGAATATCCCGATCACTTTATTTACTCAAAAGCGTGGGCCTTCCACCGCGACGTTATTGCAGCCATGAAAGTATGTGGCGCGGTGGTGTCTGATTCAGGTGGATTCCAGGAAGAAGCAAATATCGTCGGCGTGCCTCACGTGACCGTTCGCTTTGGTTCAGACCGTAGCGAATCGTTCTTTGCCGGCTCTAACATCCCAGCGCCGCCTCTTAGCAAAGAATTTATCTACGAAGTTATCAAAGGCGCCTACAACAACGACGCCATGCGAAAAAGTGGCAATATTTACGGAAAAAATGTATCAGAAAAAATTGTCGATGGCGTACTAGCACGATTGCACAAGGAAACCGGCCTGCTATTAACCGAAGAACAACGCCTTGGATTTGAAAAATAATGGCTGCTAAACACATTGTTATCGACGCGCGCATTATTAATTCCACTACCGGAACATACGTGGAGCGCCTGCTGCACTACCTACAAAAATTAGATACAACAAATCGTTATACTGTGTTGATTCCAAGCGCCGATAAAGACTTTTGGCAGCCAACCGCAAAGAACTTTACTGTATTATTTGCTGATTACGATGATTATTCGTTTGAGGAACAGCTTGGCTTTAAAACTTTCCTCGATGAGCTAAAGGCAGACCTGGTGCATTTTTGTGTACCGCAACAGCCCGTTCGCTACAAAGGCAAAAAAGTTACGACAATCCACGACCTTACACTGCTTCGCGTGTACAATTCAGACAAAAACTACTTCATCTTTAAAGCGAAACAGCTGGTGGGAAGATATGTGTTCTGGAAAGTAGCCCGCGATAGTGTGGCAATCATCACGCCCACCGAATACACCAAACAAGACCTGCTTAATTTTGCAAAAATCCCCAGCAGCAAAGTACATGTCACCTACGAAGCTGCCGATATTGGTCAGTTCAAGCCAATTTCCTACGAAGTGCCGTTCAAACGCTTTCTTATAAACGTTGGTCGACATAGCGACTACAAAAACTGTGTGCGTCTAGCAGAAGCTCATCAGAAACTGCTTGAAAAACACCCCGACCTTGGCTTGGTGTTTGTCAATGGCCCTGATGATTCTGTACTTGCCAACAAAGAACTGTTCGAAAAACGCGGCTACAAAAATATTCACTTTACGCTAAAAAACATGAAGGGCGAACGTGATTATTTGTATGGCAAGGCGCTCGCTTATGTAACTCCATCGCTCAATGAAGGCTTTGGCTTGGGCGCGCTTGAAGCCATGGGCTTTGGCTTGCCTGTCGTATCGAGCACGGCCACGTGCCTTCCTGAAGTGTACGCCGATGGCGCGCTGTATTTCGACCCGTTAGATGTTGATGATATGGCCGAAAAGATTGAACAGGTTGTTTCAAACGAAAAACTACGCAAAGACTTAATCAAAAAAGGTCTTGCCCGGCACAAAACCTTTAGCTGGGAAAAAATGGCCAAAGAAACACTCGAAGTCTATCAAAAAGCTCTAAAAGATTAAATCTGGCGGAGAGAACAGGATGAACGCTTCGATGATAGCGCTATACTAGCGCCACCATCGGCTAACAGTTGTAAAATGAAACATTTGACAACTGTCGAACCTAGCTCAAACCCTGTTTTTCTGCGAAAAGAAAGCACGCCATACCAAATGGCATGACGTGCTTTCTCATGGCGGAGAGAACAGGATTCGAACCTGCGAAACGATTGCTCGTTTACACGCTTTCCAAGCGTGCGCCTTCAACCACTCGGCCATCTCTCCATGTAGGCACATTCTTAGCTGTATTGCCGAGAACATTCACTAGTACATTAATTATATCAGCTCCCTCATTACTTGGGTCTGTCGAGGCGTGAAGCAACTCAATACTTCCTTCATTCAACTCATTGTATCAGTTGTCAAATTTACGCCGTAATGTGACTTGCGTTTCATCTGTTAGCACACCATAATAGACGTGATGACACACCACACTGCGAGCTCACCGGTTATTTCACTCACGAACCTACGAAAACGGTTTGGCGTGGGCGAAGCCGAGCAATACGCGCTTGATGGTGTAGACCTAACCGTTGAAAAAGGCGAGTTTATCGCCATTATGGGTCCAAGTGGCTGCGGTAAAACAACCCTGCTCAATATTATTGGCTTGCTCGACCAGCCGACTGAAGGTGAATATTTACTCGATGGCAAAAGTGTCGAAGATTTGTCGAATAGCAAACGTGCTCGGATTCGCGCAAAACAAATTGGCTTCATATTTCAAAACTTCAACCTTATCGAACGCTTGAACGTACTCGAAAATGTGGCCCTTCCCCTTGCCTATAGCAGCATGCCTCACCTGAAGCGCCTTGTCGCTGCTAGTGACATGCTCAAAAACTTTCACTTAGGTGAGCGCGAGTACTACATGCCTTGGCAACTTTCAGGTGGTCAAACACAACGCGTTGCTATCGCTCGAGCGTTGGTGAACGATCCGTCGATTATTTTGGCGGATGAGCCTACGGGTAATCTCGATAGCCGCTCAAGCCATGTGATTATGGAAGAGCTGAGCGAAGTTCACAAAAAAGGCAATACCATCATTATGGTTACCCATAACCCTAATCTCACTACCTATGCTAGTCGCGTCATAACCATGCTTGATGGCAAGATTGACACTGATACTAAAGACTTAACGATCGAGAAGCCGAAAGTGGCCGAGAAAAAACCGCTGGGTAAAGCCAGCAAAAAAGCCGCTCCAAAAGCGAAAAAGAAGCGAGCGAAGAAGGTGAAGAAATCATGAGACCACTCCTGCTTGAACATTATCGTACTGCCAAGCAATCTTTAGTGCGCGCGCGTATGCGTACCGCACTTACCATGACAGGTGTTGCAATAGGCGTTGCTAGTATTACAACGATTCTTGCCTTGAGCAATGGCATTACTAATATTATTAACGACCAGGTGAAGGAACTCGGCTCGACCGTGGCCGTTATTCGTCCCGTCTCGAAACAGTCGAGCTTGCAAGATTTGGCGAACCCCACACCTCAAAATAGTTACACCACAAGCCCTCTTACTGAACGTGATGTAGAGTCGATTTACGAGCTGAAAGATGTGCAAGCCGTCGCACCGCTTATGACACTCAGTGGCAGCGTTCGTAAGGCAGGTGCATCGCCGGAGCGAAGTAGTATTCTAGCAACCACCCCCGACTTCGCTGACATTTCAAAGCTAAAAATGAGCGATGGTCAATTTATCGATAGCGTAACGCTTGAGGACACCGCAGTGATTGGTACGCAACTCGCCGTCGATCTGTTCGGTACCGAGGAAGCGATTGGCAAAACATTTCTTATACGCGGACAGAGCTTTACAGTGATAGGAGTAATGAAGCGCCAGAACGACCCAATCAATTACAACAACATTGATCTTGATTCGGCTGCTATCATTAGTCTTGAAAGTGGCAAGTTATTTAATAGTGGTGTCGCCCAAATTCAGCAAATAAATGTAAAAGCCAAGCCAGGGGTAGCCATGGCTGACTTTAAGCAAAAAATCACAAATCTCTTGCGTGCAAACCACGATCACGAACGCGATGTTGCGGTGTATACTGGCACGTCTATCGCCAAGCCAACTAGTCGTCTATTCAGTGTTATTAGCACCGTTATGTCCCTCATCGCAGGCATCTCGCTGCTTGTCGGTGGTATCGGTATCATGAATATCATGCTGGTGAGCATATCAGAACGAACCCGTGAGATTGGTTTACGCAAAGCAGTAGGAGCTAGCAACCGTACCATCATTTTGCAGTTCATGATTGAAGCCCTCATTATCAGCGTTATAGGTGGTTTCGCCGGTTTCATTGGTGGCTACGTGATTGCGTTTGGTATTAGTATGTTCCTCACCTACGACCCGGCATTTTCTTGGGCGATTGTCGGCTGGGCTAGTGCGCTTTCAGTTGGAGTAGGCGTACTGTTTGGCTTGTACCCTGCTATCCGCGCATCAAGCAAAGACCCTATCGAGTCACTTCGCCGCTACCACTAGCATCCCTACCCCAATTCTTTTTTGAATTTCTCAATCAATGCTACTGGGCTTGGGTCAACACCATTCAAGATACCCATGTAAATAGTCGCGAAGTCGCCCAACATCACTAGGTACAACAGTTGTTCCAGGATACTATTGCCTTCCGCGTGCAACTGCAAGGCCTTTGGTCGCATACCCGATAGTAAGCGGTCGCTTACTTCAAAACGACGCAAAATGCGAGGGTGCTCATAGCTTGAAATCAAATCAACCACAGCAAATGGTTTTTCGACTGGGTGTGAAGTCCAGCCCATAAATTCATTGTGGTTAAACTCTGGCATCAGGTTGTACCATGATGTGTTTTTCGCGTTTTCGTTCACGCCAATCTTCCACTTGTATGCCGCTGCGGTCATCAATGTACCTGCATAGAATATCGGTGTTTTACCTACCAGGTGTTTCGCAATTTGCTTAGCCTCGTTTTCTTCTGTTGGAATTTCTTTGACCCAGCGCGGAATAATTGATTCGATTACCTTTGAAGCAGCCTCAAGTTCTGCCAATACCTCACGTTTGGCTAGGCCGTGTGCTACTAACACCTCTACTAAAATACGGAATGAATAAAACACTGCCATTCGTGGTTGCACTGCCTTCGGGATCTGCACAAAGATATCACCGTGTGCCTCAGCCTCTTCTTGCAACTTGCCACCACCAGCCATAACAGCCACCATCGCGCCTTTTTCTCGTGCAGTAGCTAGTGAAGACAGCGTTTCTTCAGTGTTGCCCGAGTAACTTGCCACTAGTACTAGCGTGTGCTCGTCTACAAAGTTAGGTAGATTATAATCTCGCCAGATGACAAACGGCGCTGAAAGGCTAGGCCATGTTTTAATAAATTCAGCCTGCAATGCACTACCGCCCATACCAGCAAACACCACATTGCGAATATCTCGGTCTAGACTAACATTTTGCACCGCGAAGTCATGTCGCAATTGTTCGGGTGTGTTTGCTGCCAAGCCCAACGCGTCGAATGTGTCAATTTGGGCAATTACGTTCATGTCATCCATTTTCAGTCTCCTCTTTTGGCGTTTTAGTATATGCGTCTATGTATCTAGTATAAACCTTTACTCACAGGTTTGATTTATGCTACAGTAATTGTAAACCGAAGCATAAGTAATATAGAGGTGGGCATGACGACAATTGAACCAGCGAATCAACAACAATCGATTAGTGATGATCAAGAACTTGCTAAAGTTTTAGCAGGGGTAAACCAAGAAGCTGAGACAACACCAGCGCCAGCACCACTAGTACCAACCGTGTCAGCAGATGACCAAGCCGCACCTGTAGCCGATACTGCTGCTACTGAAGCGCCTGCTTCGCTTCCTACACCCGACCCGATTGTTGCCGCGCCAGATGTCGCAGCCACCATGCCAGCTGCTTCATCAGAGCTTGATGGTATTAAGCAAGAGGCCCTTTCTGAGCTTCGTCCTCTCGTAGACAAACTTAACGTTTCAGCCGAAGAAAAGTTCGACACCTATCTACTACTGCTCCGCTCTACCGACGATCGAGCGCTTATTGCTCCAGCTCACGATGCCGCCAAAGGTATTACCGACGAAGCTCGTCGCGCACAGGCCCTCTTGGACATCATTAAAGAAATCGACTTCTTGAGCCAAGGCCAATCATAATCACGTCATTCAGCTAAAAATGCGCCAGGAACCCGGCGTATTTTTAGTTGGCATTATTACTCTTTCGACTCAGACAAAGCAATAATTTTTTCCAGACGATTCCTTATCTCGTTGCGTTGAGCTGTAGGTGTCACGTCTCCAGCTTCACACTCATGAAACTGCGTGTTAATCGCCTTTACGTGCTGGTTAACTTTACTTAGCACCTCATTGCTTGCATGTTGCTGCAAGTATATTTTTGCATCCTGATAATCGTAGTAAAGAGCCGAGACCTGCAAATCTGTCGATAGAGTTCGCGCAGTGAGGCATGTTCGAGCCCACTCTTCCTCTCGAGCTTCACCGATTGCATTGCTGTATTCCTCCGATCGAATCTGACTTTGCCGCACTTCTTCAGCGTCAATGGCTTGTCGCGCTGCCGAGTACGACCAATTCACTCCCCATAGCAAGAGCCATGGCCCTACCGTAAATGCAAATAGAATCCCTAGATTGCGCAGCAAGGTGTATGCATAAGACGTTAAGGATCCTTTTTTCGATTTCTGTGTTGCTAATACAATGGCTCCCACCACTGGGGCCAACCAAAACAAAGCACCTCCCACCGAACCCAAGAAGTTTTCTAATGGTGAATTTGTGTTAAAGAAATTTAGATTGGAAACGACAAGAAATATGCCTACAACCTGAGCAGCTAGCACAATAGCTATCGTTTTTCTTAGCATGCTCTGATTATATCAGGTGCTTTGATACGACGTACTCTACATCATTCCTGGCATACCGCCGCCCATTGGTGCAGCTGGTTCTTTTTCAGGAATTTCTACTACGAGAGCGCCCATGGTTGCTGCGGTGCTTGCGATTGAAACGGCGTTTTGCACTGCTTCTTTGGTAACACGTGTTGGGTCGATTACCCCAGCCTTCTTTACGTCTACCAAACCTTTTTCTGGCTTCATCACATTCACACCAAAGCCTGGCTTGCCGGTTTCGACTTGTGCTAGCAGTGCTTCTGAATTAAGGCCAGCATTCGCAGTAATCTGTAAGAACGGTTGCTTCAGAGCATCTTTTAGAATTTGTCGTCCCGCTGAACTGCTATCTGAGCCATCGGTGGCAATGTGTGAAGCGACATTCACAAGTGTCACGCCGCCACCTGGTACAATACCTTCAGCTAATGCTGCTTTGGTGGCAGCCACGGCGTCGTCCACGCGGAATTTCTTTTCGTCAATCTCAGTTTCAGTCGCACCACCTACCTTTATTACGGCCACCTTACCACTCAGAGCTGCAGCACGCTTTTCAAACTGTTCTTTGTCGTACTCGCTTGAAGCGTTGTCAGCCTGCGATACAATTTGTGTGATTCGCGCCTTGATATCACTCGTCTTGCCCGCACCTTCAATAATTGTGGTGTCGTCTTTGCCTACAATCACCTTGCGAGCTGTTCCTACCACTTCTAAGCCAACGTTTTCAAAGCTAAGGCCTTGATCGTCTGAAATCACTTGCGCGCCAGTCAGTACAGCCATATCGGCCATAATGTCTTTGCGGCGATCACCAAAGCTTGGCGCCTTAACCACTACGGTATTGAGTACGCCTTTTAGCTTGTTCAGTACCAATATGCTTAATGCTTCACCGTCAACTTCATCCGCCACCAACACAATATCTTTCTTGCCGGTTTGTGCCAGCTTTTCAATTAGCGGCAATAGCTCTTGGGCAGTTGAAATCTTTTTGTCGGTAATCACAATAGATGGTTTTTCGTACACGGCTTCTTGCCTGCCAGCATCGGTTACGAAGAATGGGCTCGCCCAGCCTTTGTCGAGGCTAAAGCCTTCTACTACTTCGCTTTCCATCTCGAGGCCTTGGCCAGCTTCTACCGTAATCACGCCGTCTTTACCAACTTTTTCCATCACATCCGCGATTAGCTTACCAATTGCTTCGTCACCGGCGGAAATGGTTGCAACTTCGGCAACGCGTTCGGTCTTACCTTCCACACTCTCGCTCAAAGCGTCGATAGCCTTCACTACTTCTTTTCCAGCCTCTTCAATACCCTTCTTTAGTTCCATTGGGTTGTGACCAGCAGCAATCAAACGATTAGCTTCTTTCAAAATGTTATAGGTAAGCACGGTGACGGTCGTGGTACCGTCTCCTGCTACTTTATTCAACTTGCTAGCAGCTTGTTTAATTAGTTCAGCACCTACTTTATAGCCAAGTGTTTCGTCGTCGTTCTCTGGCAAATCTACGCTTTCAGCCACGGTCACGCCATCGTGTGTCACCGTTGGGCCACCATAACCTTTGGCAATCACGACGTTACGGCCTTTTGGCCCATAGGTCACCTTTACCGCGTCGTATAGCGCCTTTGCCCCGCCTAGGATTCGGTTCCTTGCATCTTCATCGTAAAATACTTTCTTTGCCATTACTTACCTCCCTCGGAATTTACATTCGCCATCTTTTTCTCTAATGCCTCAACTCTTTTAAACAATTGACGTACCGTGATGATGAATTTAATGACAAGTAGGTACACGGCAACGTTAACTGCTACATAAAATAGAATCCAAAGTCCGTCCATTACACTGTTCCCAAAATGTCTTCTTCTTTTACAATCAAATACTCTACGCCATCAATCTTAATTTCAGTGGTTGAATATTCTTTGTATAGAATCTTTTCACCTGCTTTTACATTTTTTACATCTTTGCCCGTTGCCACAACTTTCGCAAGTACAGGCTTTTCCTTAGCGTTATCTGGCAAGTACAAGCCACTCGCTGTTTTTGTTGCAGCTTCCTCTCGCACCGCAACGACGCGGTCGCCAAGAGGCTTGATTGGTGAACTCATATCAAGAACTCCTCCGTTATTTACTTCTCTAATAACTTAATTGTAGAAAACATGCTAGCACTCGTCAAGCTTGAGTGCTAATTTGTTACAATATATTAGATATGAACGTGCGCTTTGCTACCGACGAAGAAACAGCCAACTGGGATTCTTTCGTAACTGCCAACCCAGATGGTGGCAATATTTTACAAGGCAAAGAATTTCTCGAACAAAAACAGCTGGCTGGCTGGAAAATTCGCTACCTTTTTGCAGGTACGCGTGCCTTCGCGGTGATGGAAAAGTCTATTCCGCTGCTTGGTAATGTTTGGTACTGTCCGAAAGGCCCCAGCACCACTTCACGCGCTGATCTAGCAAAGCTTCTTGAGGCACTACGCCCGTTTGCTAAACAGCAAGGCGTATTTACGGTCAAAATTGAGCCAGAACTCGACCATACGACTGACATGAGCGGACTTTGCCTCATAAAAACCAACCCCATCCAGTACAACTACGCTACCGTGTACGTTGATTTATCACCGAGCTTGGATGAAATCATGGCTAATCTCAATCAAAAAGGCCGCCACGCTATTCGTCGTGCAGAGCGTGATGGCGTAACAGTAAAAGCCGTGCCTGCCGATGATGAAAATTGCAAAATTATGTACAATCTCTTTACCGAAACAGCTCAGGGTGCTGGTTTCGCCATTCGACCACCCGAGTATTACAAGAACTTCTACAATGCGTACGGCGAAAATGGCCAACTTTTCTTTGCCTACTTTGAAGGTAAGGTAGTGGCCGGAGCATTCGCAATGGTGCAAGGTACGCAGAGCATGTATAAAGACGGTGCCAGCGTACGCGAACGAACCGCCTACGGCGCCAGTCACTTGCTACAGTGGCACGTCATTCAATGGGCAAAGCAACATGGTTCTTTGCGACATGATCTAGCAGGCGTGCCTCCTATTGCTTCCGCAGCTGATCCTAATCACCCCTTTTATGGTCTAGCTCGTTTCAAAACCAGCTTCAACAAAACGATTACAGAATATGTTGGTGCCTACGAAGTACCGATAGACCCAGCAAAAACCAAGCTGTGGATGCGATTTGTCGAAAAAGTTGTACGCCGTATCCACTTTAAGACTCACCATGAGTCGTATTATTAGGAACTACGTTGTGATTAATTCAACAGTATTAATGTCAGGCGTAGATTACTTTAGCGATGAAGCTCCTATCAATCCTTTCATGACACAGCATGCACCGATTAATCTTGAAAAGGCAAAGCAAGAACACGACAATATTCAGCAAGCACTCGAATCGATTGGTATAAATGTAAAGCGTGTCGACCCGCCAGCAAGTTGCCAAGATGGCGTATTTACCGCCAACTGGGCACTAGTTCGAGGTGATAAGGCCGTGCTCGCGCGCCTGCCCAATGCACGAAAAGCCGAAGAAGCATATGCAAAGCAGGCGCTAGAAGCCTTGGGGAAAACTGTGTATGAATTGCCGCCGGAAATTGAAAAATTCAGTGGTCAGGGCGACGCATTGCCCTGTGGAAACTACTTGTTTTGTGGCACAGGCTATCGTTCGGAGGAAGCCGCTCAGGAATTCGCTGCCAAAACCTTAGGATTTGAGCTCATTCGTCTACACGCAAAGCCGGTGCTTGATGACGCAGGCAAACCCGCCATCAATAGCTACTCTGGCTGGCCAGATAGTTTGTATTACGACATTGATCTTGCTATATCAGTACTAAAAGCACCGGTGTTCCAAGATGGCACAATCGTTGAAAATGGTCTAGTTGGCTACTGCGCTGATGCGCTTTTGCCTGAAAGTGTTGAGACAATTCGCTCGCTTCAGGGAATTGATTTGATCGAAGTATCGGAAGACGAAGCCATCAATAACCTCGCCTGCAATCTTGTCTCTACCGGTACGCACGTGGTAATGAACGACGCACCTAATTTTGCCGCGGCCATAGAGGCCCATGGGCTTTCAACGATCCGACTGCATAATACCGAGCTCGCCAAAGGCGGCGGCTCAATGCGCTGCACTACTTTAACACTTGAATAGCGCTAAATACTTGCTAATTTCTTAACTTGCTCAACAGATTGGTACAAATGCGCATCGATTCCGACAGATTTCGCTAACGTTACAAGAGATTGCTTGTCGTCGAAATACAAAACTTCTCCAGGTAGCGAAACGTCGAGACGCTTCAACACTTCATCCCAGAAATCCTTTGAGTCTTTGTGAAGACCTAATTCGCAGGATACGAAAAAATCATCATACATATCACTAAAAACGTTTTGTTTGAGATATGCCGTTCTATACTTTTCTTGCTGCGTGACGATTACAACACACACTCCTTGTTCTCTCAGGTTTTTTACTAATTCCACAAGCTTTTCGTTCGGATAACGCTCGGCCTCAAACCATTCAGAAAGCAGAGAATCAAGGTCTCCGGTGTATTGCCACTTGTCTCGGTGGTCACGGATAGCTTGCTTCAAGTCGTACTTACCGATTGAGCAATCCAGAAATTCTTTCGAACTATAAAAAGGTAACAGCTTATCGATTGAAACACCGTATCTTTCGCAGTATATCTCTGAAAAAAGTTTTGGTTGCTGCATCAATACGCCGTCAATATCGAGTAGCAAAACTTTATGCGGCATTTGACTTATTACTCTTTACCAGTGAGTTTTGTTATAGCTTTGCGAGCTTCGCCCGCTTCATCCCAAGGATGTTCACCATCTGCCCGCTCAATAGTTTTTTCGTGGCCTTTACCAAGAAGTATCACTGTGTCTCCAGCCGCTTTCGCTCGCGTCATGGCAAACTGTATGGCTTCCGGTCGGTCAAGAATCAAGAAAAGGTTTTGATCTTTTACTTTACCGGCTTTTTGGGCGCCTTCGGCAATCTGCGCCAAAATCTCATTGCCATCAATATCTCGGTCATCTTCTTCTGTGAGCACCACTTCGTCACCGTACTTACCGGCAATCTCGCCTTGAATCGCTCGCTTCGCTTCATCCCGCCGACCTGCGCTACCAAACAGCACTACCAGTTTACCCTTTGTTGATTTTCTTACATCACTTAGTAATCGTTCAAACGAGTCTGGAGTATGAGCGTAGTCAATAATCACTGAAAATGGCTGGCCTTCGCTAATAGTGTTCATGCGGCCTTCTACACTTTTTAGATTGGCAATGCCTTGCTGAATTTGTTCTGGCGAGAGCCCCAGGTGCTGCCCTACAGCTACCGCGGCGAGACTGTTGTATACGTTGAACTCTCCAGGAATATTGCAGTGAATATATAATGCTTCGTCACCCAGCTTTACTGAATATGTGCTACCCGTAGCCTGCACTTCCACTTCACTCGCTTGAACCTCACCTGCATGAATACCATAGCTTGTGGCCTGTTTAGCCGCTGCTGCGTACGACTGCGCGGTATCGTCATCTGCGTTCACGACACCAAAGCCGTTCTTGTGCCTACCGACCAGCTCAAAGAGCTTTCGTTTGGCCGCAATGTATCGCTCAAACGTTCCGTGGTAATCAAGGTGCTCGTGGGTAACATTGGTCAGCACGGCAACTTCGTACGGCACGCCCCACACTCGGTATTGAGCAAGTGCATGACTAGTGGTTTCTAAAATAAGCCACTCCACCCCTTGTTTCTTAAACTCCTTCAAGCGCTTCTGTAGTAATTTTGACGACACAGTAGTCATATGAAATTCTTGGGGCGTGATGTCGTTGCCGACACCATATGCCACAGTTGTCATAAGCGCCGTTTTGTATCCCGCATCTGTTAGCATACGATGAATCATAAAGCTGGTCGTTGTTTTACCGTTTGTTCCGGTTACTCCAATAACGTGCATGCCACGAGACGGAAATCCATACACAATATTCCACAGTACTGACTCGAGTAAGTGTCCGAAAGGCTCAATTTTTTTGAACACACCAACCGGAATGATAGCTTTTACTGCGCCGCGAAAACTACTCACTGCTTCCCTCAGCTAATCGCTGCGCGACACTTAGATGATCGCTATCTTGCGAAGCAAAGGTGCGCCCGATGCAAAGCACTGTGTCTTCTTGCTTTGCCCCTCGAAGTACGGTGTCTAAAGCATTCTTTTTATCGTCTGAAGCTTTAATGCCGGGCTGTTCGCCCTCGCCCACCACCGTAACAGCATCGGCTACTTGCTTCAATTTAGCGTAATCTTCAAATTGTATCGTTTCATCCGCTACGACTAGCAAGCGCCGTTTGGTTAGCTTCTTTGCGTCGGTTACCACTAGTTCGAGTGATGTTGGTTGGTATGCTCCATCTACCACCACGCTATAGAGTCGTTCTAGCGGCAAGTACTCATAATTTCCTGGCACTTCCTCAAGTCGCGCCACGCCATCAACAAAACTTTCAATTTTTGCCGCCAGCACATAGGCAGCAGCAACCGCGGCAGCCACGTTGTATGCATTTGCATGCCCAATTAAGTGGGTAGCGAGCTGCAAAGTTGTTTGATGATCGATAACCAGTTCAATCTCAGTACCTTTTCGAAACAGTTTTACTTTGCCAATTCGTGCATCGGCAAGCTCGTCGGTACCAAAACTGATTGCTTGGTGAGGCGCAACATCACGAGCTTCTGCAGTAAACGCACTAGGAACCACCGAGTATGCCATTGGACGCTCCAGCATGGCACGAGCGACGTCACTTTCAGCCGTTGCCACCACCATCTCAAGCACGATACTTTCTAGCACGTGTGAATCAACAACAGTTTGATCGACTTCGATAATCACAAAGTCGACTGATTTTTTACGACCCAACGCAAGTAGTCGCTGGATTGAGCGAGCGGTCGGTTCGAAGCGCGTGTTCAAAGGCTCTCCATTTAGTTTTGAGCCTTTGTTCGTAAGCACCAGCACTGAATTTCCTGATTCCATCAAAAGCTCAGCCAGTAAAAGTGATGTGGTGGTTTTACCATACGGCCCCACAACAGCAATTACCCGCAGCGACTTTGATGGGTTACGGTAGCGCGCCGCAGCGGCTTTCGCAGTTAGTTTCCTCGCAAGTGTCATCTTATTCATTTTACACGTCCAATCGGTTTTCTGGCAAAACATTTCCATCAGAGGTGGTATACTGGTAACAATGTTAATTTTAGGTATTGAAAGCAGTTGCGACGAAACTGCCGCCAGTGTTGTTGAAGACGGAACTATACTGCACTCAAACGTAGTGCAGTCACAGGTTGATATTCACAAAGCCTACGGAGGCGTTGTACCGGAGGTCGCAGCCCGTAGTCATATCGAGGTTATCAACCCGGTTATTCACCAGGCCATCGAAGAATCTGGCTTTAGTTGGGATGATATCGACGCAATTGCCGTAGCAAATGCGCCTGGGCTGATTGGCTCACTCCTTGTCGGAACATTGGCCGCAG
The DNA here is from genome assembly GCA_002455275.1 of Candidatus Saccharibacteria bacterium UBA6664. GTDB lineage: Bacteria > Patescibacteriota > Saccharimonadia > Saccharimonadales > Saccharimonadaceae > UBA1020. The sequence goes on along the minus strand of DKKO01000004.1, from coordinate 141,409 downwards.
CTACGCTAGCGAAGCTTCACGGCAAACCTCTCTATCCGGTACACCACGTTGAAGGCCACGTATACGCAAACTTTATTACAAAACAATCAGCTGGTGACCCACTTGAACTTCCTAGTAAGCAGCCGAGTTTTCCTATGCTAGCTCTTGCGGTAAGTGGGCTTCACTCGCAGCTCATTATGTTTGAAGATCACGGCAAATATCATCTGCTGGGTGAAACGCTTGACGATGCCGTCGGTGAAGCATACGACAAAGTAGCCAAAATCCTTGGCCTCCCCTACCCTGGCGGCCCAAGTATCGCAAAAGCAGCCGTTGATGGCGACGAAAACGCCTTCGATTTTCCTGATGCAAAACTAAAAGGAGTCTATGATTTCAGTTTTTCTGGGCTTAAAACGGCTGTTTTGCGGGCCGTTCAGCGTGAAGTGGGTGTCGACCACACTTTTCCCTCATTCGAGCTTGCAGCACGCTTAGACGACGCCACACGGGCAAACTTTGCCGCCAGCTTCCAACGTGTTGCGAATCAAACGCTTGTGAAAAAGACCGTCACCGCCTTCAATGAGTTCAAACCAGCATCAGTTGTTATCGCTGGCGGCGTAGCTGCCGACCGAGATTTGCGTCGCCGTCTTGCCGAAGCACTCCCCGTAGCAGTTGAATACGCACCTCGACAATTATGTACCGATAACGCCGCCATGATTGCAACGTTGGGTTACTACAAATCGCTCTACTGCGAGCCAACCGACCCTGAAGCAGTCGAAGTTAAGCCAACACTATCTATGAACGAAACGGCGTGGAGAACATAGTGCCTAGAGATATTTCATCCCTCGACAGCTCGCAGCTTGTAGAACTGCTCCTGAAGGACGGCATGGGCGTACTACCTACTGACACGGTATATGGCTTGGTCGCACGAGCTCAGTCTGAAAGCGCCATTCACAAGCTCTATCAGGTAAAGAATCGTGAACGAAAGCCCGGAACTACCATCGCTGCCTCCGTTAAGCAACTTGAACTCATCGGTTTTTTGCCCAGCGAACTCGAAGTTGCACAGCGCTTTTGGCCAAATGCCGTCAGTGTTGAGCTGTCAGCCGAAGGCGTGCCACAGTACCTTTCGGCAGGTCAGTCTGTGTTGGCAGCTCGCATTCCCAATCACCCCGCCCTGCTGGCCTTGCTCGAAAAAACTGGCCCATTAATGACCACAAGCGCCAACGATCATGGTGCGCCCACCTCCACCTCTATAGATATGGCGAAAGCTTATTTTCACGACGAGGTAGATTTTTACGTCGACGGTGGCGACATGTCAAATCATGAGCCATCAACCATCATTGGGGTAAAACCCGACGGCAGTATTGTTATCTACCGCCAAGGCGCCGTAGCAATTGAGCCACACGCTTAGCAATCGGTAGAAGATACCGCCATACGATATACAGAGGCGAGAGCCCTGTTTCGAACGTGCCAGCCATCATGGTCTCATCGGGAATAAAGCCTTTTTTAAAGCTAGTTACGCCGTCGTTGAGCAACCCATTCACGTCGTAGCGTTTCACACCAGCAGCTTTCATGCTCTGAATAACCTGCCACTTTAAGAAGTAATTTGCTCGACATGCCTGGCCCTCTTCGTTCATACCACCATACAGCTCAAACGCTACCGATTCTGTAACGATAGGCCACAAAAATGCCACTACCCTACCGTCTCGCTCGGCCATGTACACTGGTGAATCGTCACCGAGCATCTGGAATATATCTTGATAATACGCGTCCTCGTGCAGCATAAATCCAGCGCGTTTAGCGGTGCTTTTATAGATAGCAAGACAGGCGGCAATGTCGTTTGCTGAACTAGCTTTGCGTACGCTTATACCCTCGCCCTGTGATTTTCGAATGTATTGTCGTGTCTTTTTGCTCATAGCCGCTTGCATGTCTTCTTCGGTCTGCGCTAGGTTAAGCACCGCCGTTCTGGCCAGCAAAATTTTATTAGACGATTTACGCCACCCTTTCCACAGAGGTGGTTTCGTGCTATCTGGCTCGATGCTAAGTACCGTTGGGTGGAATGCTGTTTTAACATAGTTTGCCAACGCCTTTTCACCTTCGGCGCCTATCGAGCCAAATGGCCCTCTTGGTATATACACTAAAGCTCCAAAAGGCCAAGGCAATCGTTTGATTAGCAACTGTGCTCCGCCAAGTACCCTTCCCTGCTGGAGAATTCGTACACGATGGGCTTGCCAGCCGTGAGCGGATTTTACTTCTCCCCAGCCCCATAGCTGTAGCGGATGACCGCCGGTCTGTTTCACAAGATTATTCCACGCTAACGCGTCGTTTTCAGATTGAATTTCTATCACTACCACCATTATACAAGCCCTGCGCTATGCTATACTAGACTACAGTTACTAAAGAGGTGCATCGTGTACTTTTCACGTGAAAACTTTATGAAATTACCAAAGACATACGAACCAAGCCAATACGAACCCGGAATCTACGCTCTGTGGGAGACTTCTGGATCGTTCAAGCCTTCGGGCCAGGGCGAGCCATATAGCATTATCATGCCGCCGCCAAACGCAAATGGCAACCTGCACGTTGGGCATTCTCTCATGGCTGTACTTGAAGATATTCTCGTACGTTTCTACCGCATGAAGGGAAGGGACACGATCTACATTCCGGGTGCCGACCATGCTGGCTTTGAAACGTGGGTAGTATACGAGAGGGAACTGCAAAAACAAGGCAAAAGTCGGTTCGATTTTTCACGTGAACAGCTTTACAGTCAGGTCTGGAACTTCGTCGATGAGCAGCGAGGCAACATGGAGCTCCAGCTTCGAGCACTCGGTGCCAGCGCCAGCTGGAACAATCTCGTATTCACACTCGATGAAAAGGTAGTAAACACCGCCTATGCTACCTTCAAAAAGTTATGGGATGAAGGTCTCATTTACAGAGGTGAACGCATCGTAAATTACTGTACGACACACCAAACAAGCTTTGCCGATATTGAAGTTGAGCACAAAAACGAAAAGGCAAAACTATACAAAATCGCGTATCCGACTCTCGATAAAATCGATGAGATTGTAGTTGCTACCACCAGGCCTGAAACAATGCTGGGCGACACCGCGGTTGCCGTTAACCCAAACGACGAACGCTACAAACACTTAGTAGGCACACGAGTACAGTTACCTCTGGTAGATAGGGAAATCCCGATCGTTGCCGATGATTACGTCGATGCCGAATACGGTACGGGTGCGGTTAAGATTACTCCCGCCCACGACCCGAACGACTTCGAGATAGGCAAGCGCCATAACCTTGGCGAGCTTCAGGTCATCGACTTTGATGGCAAAATGATTAACGTGCCGCCGCAATACATGGGGCTCACCCCTGAAGAAGCACGCAAAAAAGTGCTCGCGGCACTCGATGCACAGGAACTTCTACGTGGTGAAACAGACATAGAGCACGCGGTAGGGCACTGCTACAAATGTGGCAGCGTTATTCAGCCGCTCGTAAAAGATCAGTGGTTTATTTCTATGCGACCTCTGGCCGATGCGGCAACTGAGGCCATCGAACGTGGTGATGTGCGCTTTGTACCTGAATCAAAGAAGAAAGCCGTACTGCAATACTACGCGGGTATTCACGACTGGAACTTGAGCCGCCAAATCCCTTGGGGTATTCCTATTCCTGCCTTTCAAAACACCACCGACCCATCAGACTGGATTTTCGACGATAGGGTAGACCAAGAGCAAATCGAAGTAAACGGCAAAACCTACACCCGCGAAGAAGATACGTTCGACACATGGTTTTCTAGCGGTCAATGGCCGTTTATCACTACCGATTACCTGAGCACCGGTGAGCTTGCAAAATATTACCCAATTAACGTCATGGAAACAGGTGCCGATATCTTATATCAGTGGGTAGCGCGAATGATTATGCTTGGCCTGAAAGTCACTGGTCAGGTGCCGTTTAAAGAGGTCTACTTGCACGGCCTAGTGCTCGACGAGCACGGCCAAAAGATGAGCAAGAGTAAGGGCAATGTAATCAACCCTATGGAAGCGGTGAGCGAATTTGGATCAGATGCACTTCGTATGGGGCTTGTGGCTGCTCGTAGCGCAGGCCAGAACCAAGCCTTTAGTACTTCCAAGGTGGTGGCTGGGCGTAACTTCTGCAACAAGCTATGGAATATTGCTCGCTTTGTTGAAGATAAACTTGGCGATAGCTACCGTATGCAACCGCCTATGCCAGAAAGCTTGGCCGACCATTGGATAGCTCGCGAGCTTTCACAGGCCAGCGCCAATATCGAGCAACTTCTAGCTGATTACCGCTTTGCTGAAGCGGCAGAAACTGTGTACCACACCGTGTGGAGTAGCGTAGCCGACTGGTATGTCGAGGCAAGCAAAAAGCAAGACAACCACGACATGTTGGCATGGGTACTCGATAGCGTGCTGCGCATGGCTCACCCGTTCGCGCCATTTGTTACTGAAACCATCTGGCAAACATTGCCTTGGTACGAAGAGGGTAGCCTACTTATTCGTGAAAACTGGCCACAACCTGCCACCTTTGATGAATTGGCCGCTGCGGAATTTGAACGTCTTCAACTGTTTATTTCTGAGGTTCGATTTGTTACAAGCGAGCTACCGGGCAACCACAAGCATGAGGTACAGTACCACAGCGACAGCTTGCTTGCCGACAACGCCGAGCTGATCCAGCACCTGGCGCGCCTAAAAGCCGTTTTGTACACCGAACAACCGAGTGGCCTTCGCTTGGCCGTGTCAGGTCGCGAAGCGTGGCTCGCCATTGATCAAAAGACTCTCTACGAACACCAGACCAATCTAGAGGTTCGCCTCAGTGAGGCAAAGCAACGCCAGCGTACGTTGACTGGCCGGCTCGATAATGAATCATACATCGCCAAGGCGCCAGCTGAGCTAGTAGAAGCCACCAAGAAAGAGGCTGAGGAAGTTCAGCAGCTCATCGAACGACTCGAAAACGAGTTGACGGTTATAGGTTCTTAGGCAAGGGGTAAATAGTTGCCCTCGAAGGGGTTGGCACTACCGCGCACTGGACGGTGCAAAACATATTTCTTATCTTCGGTAGCACGTGGCATTAATCGAGGCAGCTGACCACGTAGTTCACCGACGTTAATTCGCTCAACATGTGTGTGAGGGTCGGGGCTAAGGCCTCGATGCGCAGCATCAGTGCTGGCAATCGCAGCAGGAATGCCAATCATAGTTGTTGCTAGTTTCGCTAAGCGAGTGTCGTGTAGCAGCACGCTTACAAGCATAATCAGGCTAACGACGATAGTGAGTGGTGTGGTGTATAGTGTTTGTTTCATGTTTTTGTACTAAGGTACTATCACCAATATAGCATAAGCTTTGTAAAAAGTCAATACTATGCTATAGCAACAAACACAAAGGCTAGGTGGGTCTCTGCGGCAGACTTAAAGCGAAACGCAACCCGACGTGTTCCTGCCAAGAGCAAAGAACACGCCGGCGTGTAGAGGTCTGTTGAAGAGAACTACCTAGACTTTGTATAGCTAAATAGCCTACTCGTGGTGATAGCCGTTACCCCGAGCTATCTGTTGTGCCCTGTAAAGCTGCTCAATCAGTATTAGACGAACAAGCTGGTGGGGAAATACAAGATCTGAAAGTGACCACACAAGGTTAGCGCGCTGCTGTAGCAAATTATCAACGCCATATGCTCCGCCAATTACAAATACCAGTTGTTCCGCCAGCACAAACCGTGCTTCACAAAGGTTGGATAGGGCAGGGGAGGTGAGTTGTTTGCCCGTTTCATCGAGCAGCACTACGAAATCATTTGGCTTTATCTGCTTTAGTATGCGCCCAGACTCTTCCTCGCGCGCTTCTACGCCCTCTCGCGACGAATGTGGTAAAAGTACCCATTCTACGTTATATGGCGCCTTCAGGCGCTTTTCATAGCGTTCTAGCCCAGATAGTACCCAGTCGTCGTGTTTCTTACCGACGGCGAGTATCCGTATCATTTAAAAGCGTAGCTTCTCGGCAATAGCCGCTAGTTCATCGTCATTAGCCATTGCCTGAGCGCCATCTGCTTTCAGTGGTTCATCCTCGTTGAAGGGGATTAGGTGTACATGCGTATGAGGCACATCAAGACCCTTGATGACCACCCCCACTCGTTTTTTACCGGTGACCTCGCGTATCCGAGCTGCGACCTTCTTCACGGTCTTCCATAAAGCTTCGTAATCTTCATCTGGCAAATCAATGTATTGTTCTACCTGCAGCTTTGGGATAACCAGTGTGTGACCTTCGCGTACGGGCTGAATAGTCATAAAAGCTAGGGTCTTTTCATCCTCGTACACCTTATGGCAAGGTATCTCGCCGTTGATAATCTTCGTAAAAATACTCGGCTCGTTCATGAGTTTATTATACAATATTCTATTTCTACCTCTTATGTGCTACTATGCGGGTAAGCCAAGGCTTCAGAGATCCATAGGAGGTGAGAGATGCTTTCGGCTACGTCTATGTGGGAGCGAGTCCTGTTCGATCCCTCGTACCTCTTCAGTCGCGGTGTGCCAATCCTCATGTGGATCGGCCTCATCATCGTTCTGTTCAGCATGTTCAAGTCCGGCAAGATCTACACGAACGCCATCGGAAAGGGTGAGATCGGAGGGCGCGAGCTCTTCGGCATCGCCCTGTGGCCGGTTCTGTTCGGTCCGGGCATTTCGGTGAAGGGTGTTACCACCGTCCGCCGAACCGCCAAGACCCCGACGCGCATCGAACTTCGGGCGCGGGTCGTCATCGACGGCAAGACGTACCTGTATATCGCTACGGCGACCACTCAGGTCATCCGTCGCTGGAAGTCGCTGAAGAAGGTCTTGTACAACTTCATCGACGAGGACAAGGGCGATCTGGACAACCCCGAGCGCACTGCTCAGCTGAAGGCGTATCTCGAGTCAGCGCTTCGCAGCCTACTCGAGACGCTCGGACGCGAAGCCGTGTCGTTGCCTGCCCTGCTGGCGACTGAAGTCGAGTTCGTCGACTTCGCAACGGGAGCCTCGGACGAGACCACACTTCAGTCGGTGCTCACGGAGTACTTCGGGATGAGCCTTCGGGTCATCTCGCTCCAAGAGCTCACGCCGACCGATGCCCAGACGGTTGCCAACGCGGTCGAGAACGGCGCGAACAACACGGGTGCCAAGGTGATCCCCTTCGGCACTCCCGACGCAGAAGCCTCTGCGTAACCCCATCCCTACAACCCCTGGCTGGAGCCCCGCTCGCCGGGGGTTCAGTCATAATTTGACTACTTTTTTTGTGATAATTTTTTTGCGGCCGCTTGATTGAAACCTTTGAACACAAGCCAAAATCCAAGAGATAGTTCAAATAATGCTACTAGCAGCGCTGCTAGCCCCGCCATGTCACCTCCCTGAGGTATTACTCCATATACTACTGCGATCAACCCAACGACAAGGGGGAAAGCTCCTACGATACCTATCATTGCTAATGGTTTCGGTACGAGCTGCGATTTGTATAGCAGTATGCCCAATATGAGATCGTTTATAGCTGGCAAGAAGCTTTGGCTAACTAGGAATATTTTGTCGTACATAATGCCAAGAAGCTGCCCGGCCATTAGTGGGGCGTCAGCTGCACCTTGTACGCGAAGAGCTACGATGGTTAATATCATTGCAACGCCAATAAAGATAAGGCTTGCCTCCAACACCCTAGAGGCTACGAGTCCAATTGCCAATGGTTGGCTTTGTTTTCTTAATACAGGATATAAAGCTACGGCGCTTCCAATACACGCTAAAGCTACAACAATCTCTAACAGCCCGCCCGTTAGTGCAGCTGTGTCCGGGCCACCTCCAAGTACATAGCCCGGTTCCTTTACGGTTTTATACAAAGCTAATGTTGGAATTGACACGAACGTCAATAGGTATAGAGCTCCTGCGGTGAGAGAATTTTTTCTGTATAAATTTATTTTTTCTGATGTCATGATGTTCCTTTTTACAAGTAATACTATGATGATACCGTACTGAAGAAACATTCGATAGCCAAGCCATAGCTATTCATCGTATTCAAGCAGCAAACCAGGGTGATCCGAACGACCTGTAAAAGTCGTGACAGATACTAACGCGTGCTCCATACCTCGTGTATAGATATCATCAATAGAGATTGCTCCTCCTACTAAAGCTAGGCCGAGCTTCTGGCGAGGAGAGAGGTCATCACGGAACTCATTTGTAGGGAATCGTGGCCGTTTTTCACCGAGTTCCGCATAGGCAGATTGAAAGCCAGCGTTTCGAAGCATTGTTCGTGGCATCTGAAGCGGCAAGCAGTTGAAGTCGCCTATTGCAATTACTTTCTCATAGTCTGCCACCGCCTCGATCAGTGCTGATACTTGCGCAATCTGCTCGGGCTGACGAGGAAAATGTTTGTGCTGGCGACGCAGGTGCACTAGTACAATCGCCACGTCTCCCAGCTCAGTTAGCACTGCCTTCTTTTTATGTCCTAAATCAATCGTTGTTGCCTTTTTTACATCAGCACCAAATACCCCTGTATGTTCACCTGAAGACTTGCGAGAATGAGGAAACCATACACCGCTCGTTTGCGTTAGCTTTTGGGCAATTATCTCGCCATTCTGCTGATTTGCGGTTTTCTGTACTTCCAACAGCCCCACCAAGTCTAAGTCACCCTGCTCAGCCAATGTATGAGCAATGTCGTCTACCCGCTCTTCCTGCGGAAACCGGGCATCGAGCAGTATATTCCAGGCTGCAATCCTACGTCGTATTCTGGGCTGTGGTGAAATTTCGGTCATTTAGTAGTTGATTATACACCCGACAGGAATATCGCTCGCGTTGCTCGCTCCTCCGCGTTCAACATGCTTGCAGCATGCTACCAAGAAAATAACCCCACAAAAGTGAGGTAATTTTCTTGGTACACCCGACAGGATTTGAACCTATGGCCTTCGGCTCCGCAAGCCGACGCTCTATCCAGCTGAGCTACGGGTGCACACGCGAACGAGTAGTAAACTACAAGCTCGCATAGTGTAACTATAAGGTACCTCTACTTACAAAGCAGACGAAGGCAATTGTATCACAACAGAGGTAGAAAACGCAAGCTACAGGCGAAGTCGACGAATAAGTTTGTCAAAGAAATCTGGTTGCATTTCCTCCATAGGCATTCGAGCACCCAGAATATCTACTACTGCTTCGCCCATTTCCGTGGGGAAATATACGGTAAGGCCAGGCTTGAAGCGTTTCACTGGCACAAACACAAGTGCCTGCATGCCGTGTTCTTCGCGTACCCCAAAACTTCGAAATTCAGTCAGCGGATGGAGCACTTCGTTGATGTACAAACCTTTGCCACTCAGTACGTACTGAATCATTCGCGGCGGGCGATTGATGTACATTATCAGTGCGGCCGCCATTACCGGCACCAAGATCGCAAATGACCAAGATTGAATTAGCAGAGCAGCGACAGCAATTAGTACTAGCACGACAATACCAAATAAAAGATACCAGGTAGATGTTTTTGGCAATACGACATACTCAGGCCCCTGCCATTGCACAGGATTGTCAGTAGGTTGACCCTGGGCGTTAACGGGTTGCTGCGGCGCATAGCTTTGCGTCTCAGGAGCGTAGTTTACTGGCTGTTCACCACTGGGTTGCATGATTTTAGTATACCACGAGGAAGATAGTGGAGCGTGAGCATTATTCGCGTGGCTTACCAAAGCCCAAAACAGCTAAGAATGAATGGCTATTTACGGGTTTTCCAAATTGATTTTCTTCAGGTGAGCCTTTTGAAAACAACAAGTAGAGCATGAAGAAGAAGTTGATTGGCGAAATAAGCGATAGAATTGACCACCAGCCCGATTGGCCAATGTCGTGTAAACGCCGTACATACAGCGAAATGCTAATGGGAAGCGACAAGAGGGCGACGACACCGGCTAGAATTGTTAAGCCATTGGCAGCTGGTGAGGCGTAAAAATCAACGATACTTGGTGGCACTCCGCCGTTCATACTTACGATGAGTACAGCGATTCCCACTACTGGTACTAATAGCAATAGGTTCCAATACACAAAGCCGAGAAAAAAGCCCATTCGCCCAATGCGTCGCTTAAACATACCAGCAAACTTGCTCGGTTCAGGCGACTGTTCTAGCATTGCTGGCTGAGGTGCAACAGGAGGCGTAAGTGGTTGGGATTGAGTAACTTCTTGAGAATTTGGTTGCGGCGTTTCTGGTTGCATATGCTTTTTATTGTAGCATGAGCTATATGGGGGAAATCGAGTCTAATTAACGAAGTAATTTCACGAGTTTTTCACTCAAGTCATCCGTACTGCTATACTCAAAAATCGTCTCGGCAATGTGCGTAATTGCCCCAGAAGGTTGAGTCCCGATTTTATAAAAACAGACTATTTTTACGCCAGCAGCGTTTGCCCAACCAAGCTCTATCCCTTGGCCAGTTGAAGCAGATGAAACTTCAGCCAACACGACATCGCAGTTTTCTAGAATATCTTTTGAATACTTGCCGTTGTTCTCTGGGTCGTGTGGATAAAATACGTCAAAATCAGTCGGCAACGCTGTTTTTAATGGCTGATAAAGCTCCGTTTGGTAGTCGTAGTTGCTTGCGTGAGAGAGGTAGAGTTTCATAGGGCTATGATAGCACGCAGGAGTTAGTATCTCGCTCTCTCGGTCAAATTAAAAAATGACCTTTCGGTCATTTTTTAATTTGGCGGAGGAGGGGAGATTCGAACTCCCGCTACAGATCTCTCCGTACTAACGATTTAGCAAACCGTCCCCTTCAGCCACTTGGGTACTCCTCCATGCTTACCTCCGATGATTGTAGCATAAAACAGAGGCGAATTGTAGACTTTTTTGCCTAATTTCGCTACAATTGAGCCTAGAATTAACAGGAGTAAACCGTGATAAAGCAATCAGTTCGAACAGTTGTATCGTATGGCCTACTAGGCGCATTAAGTGTTGCCGCGTTTGTAACTCCATCTGTTAGTGCGGTAAGTGGGGGCGTTCAAGGTGGTGCAGATGCCGCCAGAGGTGATGACCAGACCGCAAATCTTTTTGGCACTAGTGGGGTATTTTCTACTATTACCAACACGCTTTTGTTCGTACTCGGTGCAATTTCGGTCATCATGATTATCATCGGTGGCCTGCGCTACGTGATTTCCGGAGGAAACTCTACCGCCGTAACCGCAGCTAAAAACACTATTTTGTACGCTATCGTAGGTGTTATTGTGGCGCTTTTGGCCTACGCAATTATCAATTTCGTACTTACGAGCTTTACAAATAGCTCGAATGGCGGAACGAACATATAACTTAGGGAGGGATAGCGCTCACTAAGTTCGCTTCTCCGCTTGTTTGAAAAATAAGCAAGCTGATTTTTCTGCACTGCGCTACACCGAACCCGCGGTATGTTTTGTTTCACAAAACCCGAGGGTCCAAATTCCTAAGATTTCGCCAAGAAAAAAAGACCCTTGTAGGGTCATTTTTTCTTGGCGGAGAGGGAGGGATTCGAACCCTCGGTGAGTTGCCCCACGACGGTTTTCAAGACCGTTACCTTAAACCACTCGGTCACCTCTCCATGAATAAAGCTCGCTTAATAGTAACAGATGTCAGACATGTTTTTCAAGAGGTTGTCGGGCAATTACTGCTGCCCACACATCTTTGGCGCCAGCCTTACGTAGTTCTGTCGCAGCGTATTCGAGAGTAGCTCCAGTTGTTGTAACATCATCTACAAGTAGTACCGTTTGCTCGGCTAGTGAAGTGGTGCACTCAAACGCCTGCTTCGCTTGCTCTATGCGTTGCGCGCGCGTCGCTCCTAGCTGTACCGATGAGGTAATCCGGCGCAAAGCCTGGCGATAGGTAAGTGACCGCCGCTTCGCGAGCCCCTTCGCCACCAAAGCAGTATGGTCATAGCCACGCTGACGTATATGGCGACGAATTGTCGGAACGGGAACGATGCAAATATCGCGCGGAAGTTCGGGTAATACTAGCTGGAGCAAGTCGACGCACACAACACTTGATGCCTTCTTACGCTCAAACTTGTAGCCATTTATTAAAGCCTCAAGCTCCCCCGAGCGCTCACCAATGCACCAGGCTCTGCTAAAGCCCGATTGACACCGAGTGCATATTCCATCAGGGGCAGGCCGGCCACAACCAATGCATCCGTAGAATTGATTTGAAGTGATGTCATATTTACAATTGTCACATAAAAGTGCTTGCTTTGAACCACAGCCATAACAGTGGTGCGGGGCAACGATTTGCAAGGCCTTATCAATCATTGTACTTTTTACGTTTTATCTACTAGTTTTATTGATTATAGCGCACGCATTGGCTATACTGTAAGAGACTATCTGTCAAATGAGCCGAGAGGAAGTGGAGGAAATCTATGGCCCGTAAACAAAATGATGATCTATTGATCGAGGACGAATTGGCTGCGGCCTTTCTAAACGATGATGATCTGCAAGCTGCTGATCCTGCTCAGGAGCCACCAACATCAGACGCAGGCGACAACTGGGACGATAGCGAGGAAGATTTCCCAGGACAACTTGCCGTTGACGTATACGAAACAGAAGAGAAACTTGTTGTTAAAGCTCGTACCGCGGGAGTTAACAAAGAAGATCTTGATGTTAGTATCTCAGATGGTATCCTTACCATCAGTGGTACACTTTCAAGCGGTGACGACACCGATGCGACCAACTGGCACATTCAGGAATGTTACTGGGGCGAATTTAGCCGAACAGTTGCACTACCTGTAGCCGTACGTGAAGATGAAGTAGAAGCCGTACTCAAAGATGGCGTGCTTACTATCAGCTTCGGTAAAGTGAAGCAAGAACAAGCCAAGAAGATTACCATTCAGTAATCAGCACCTTTAGCCAAAATAACTCCGCCCTAGAAAGCGGAGTTATTTTTATGCAAACAAAAACTCCGGCGGTTGGCCGGAGCTCTTAGTATCAATACGGCTGATTAGGCAACGAAGCTGCCGATAACCCAGTTGACAATCGCGTACGCCAGAATAGCTACGATAATACCGATAATCGCGTACAAAATGGTGTTCTTTGCTGCGGTAATAGCCGCGCTGTCACCACCAGATACGGTGTAGCGAATACCACCGATAATCAACATGATTACGGCAATCGCACCAATCAAGAAGAGTAGTACGTTGGTAATGGTTTGGAACAAACCACCTTCGTCAAACAGGTTGTCTGACTGGTCGTCACTTTTCGCTGCATCAGCACCACCTTGAATACCAAGTGCATCAACAGGTTGCGCAGGAACTACCGCGCTTACACCAAGTGCAAGAACTGGTACAAGCAGAAGTGCCTGGAGCGCTCGTTGTATTGTTGCTTTCATTCGTTTTAAAATCCTTTCTACGAATACTTATCTCTATTGTTATAACAAATTTACGGGTGTTTGTTAAGGCTAAGCGAACTGATCGATAATCCAGTTTACAATTGCGTAAGCTAGTAGCGCCACCACAACACCGATAATCGCATACAAAATCGTGTTTTTCGCCGCTGTAATTGCAGAGCTGTCGCCAGCTGATAGCGCATAACGAATACCCCCAACTACAATCATAATTACCGCGATTGAGCCAAGGACAAACAGTAGTATATTAACTACCGTTTTAAGCTGAGCTCTCAAGCCTGGTCCACTTCCAGCGCCACCTCCTGAATCTGTCACACCGTCTTTCACCGCATCAGAAGGATTGAGCGCTGCAACAGTAGATGTAGCCGGTACCAATGTCGTACCAACGATACCAAGTAGTAACACTCCTGTTCCTAGTAATACTTGTAGTTTTCGTTTCATGTTATTCTCCTTTTTCTTAAGAAAACCAGCCTAAAATAAACTTCACAATCGCATATGAAAGCAGGGCAACAACTAAACCAATCACGGCATACAACACGGTGTCCTTTGCGGCCGTAATAGACGAACTGTTGCCAGCCGATAGAGCATAACGAATACCACCAACTACGATCATAATTACGCTAATCACACCGACCGCCCACAATAAGACGCCTATTACCGTTTCGATTAATGAGCCGGCATCGTCTTTGCCAGCTGCGTCACAAACGGTAGTCGTACTGTTAGCTCCGGTACACGCGTCTTTAATCACATTAATTGCGCCAGCTGGAGCTACTGTAACAGTTGCGAGACCAAAGACAAGCGCCAAACTCACCAACATTTTTTGAACCAATCGTGAAATCATACTAAAACCTTCCTATCACATAGTTTGTTATTACAAACGCCATCATAATGACCACCAAGCCAACAACAGCGTACAAAATGGCGTCTTTCGCTTGCTTTGTTTTATTTGAGTCGCCGTTAGAAATGGCATAGAAAATACCAGCGATAATAATCACAATGACAGCAGTAACTCCTGCCGCCCAATACACCGTAGTGAGCACTCCTGCCAAACCATCGGCGGCGCTCACCTTAGGGATGCCAACATCGCCGGCGTCAATCTTTGCTGCTAAAATTTGAGCGTATTCCATAACGTTATTTTATATTACCTGCAATAAGTGTAACGATAGCGATTGAAAGAAATGAGATTATCAAACCTATAAGTGCATTTTGAATAGTCTTACGCGCAGCTGCCACTTTGTTTGAGTCTGAAGGGCTAGTGAGGTACTTGAAACCGCCGTATATGATATAGCCTGCAGTTACATAGGCAACTACTTGTAGCAGTATCTCGATTACGTTGAGGACAATTCGCATAATGTAGCCTTGAATTGCCGGCGCGCCACCTTTGCCTGGTTGGAGTAGATCACAGGTTGAAGGATCGATAAGGCCGTTATACCAGGTAGGAAAGGTAAGGAAACGACCACCGCAGCGACCTCCACCGCCGCCGCCAGCGCCCGCGGCATAGGCAGGAGGTTGGTTCAGCGCTACCACCGTTCCAGCCAATGAAAGTACGAGAAATACACTTACTAGTAGGCGTTTCGCAATTTGCATCATGTAAATACTCCTCCTGGGATCAAGAAGTTTATGCCTGCCCACATCAATGCGAAGGCGATGAGCCCAATCACTATATTGGTAATAATCATTTTTGCCTGATTCACTTGGTCTGATTTGTCTTCGGCACTCGCGTATAAAATAGCCGCGTACACAATACCGCCCACCGCCACAACACCTACGCCAGCCGTCAAAATCTGCAATACTAGCAGTAGCAACCCCCAGATACCGTTGGTTTCTACGCCGCCAGAGTTGTCTTGCGAACAGTTGATAAGTGTCGTGTCGGCGCCACCGCAGCTTGCCGCATAAGCTGCGGCTGGAATAAGCGAAACAACAAAGGCTACAACCAATACCGAGAAGCTAATGCTGAGGATTTTTTGTTTTATCGTCATAACTGTTAACACGATACGATAAATGGCGTTGTTGCGCAAGTCTCATTGGCCTATTTTATAGATACGAACCATTGACTTTTTATCTGTAAAATGATAATATAAAGAAGATATGTGGGAATCACTCTTCAAGAGCCCGCGCGGTAGAATATCGTCGCGGAAGATTTTTGCGTTCGTCACCACTGTTTTGGTGACTTCCTTCGCGTACGTATTCGCGGCTCCAGCACCTGTGTTTGCCGCACCGGCAACCTGGGAAGGCGACACACTTACCTATGATGGCCGCACTTACAGTGGTCCAATCGACCGAGCAGACACAAAAGGCCTAGGCGGTATAGATGCCGACGCGCAAATTTATCAAGCGCTTGAATCTATTGCTGGTACACCATCGCAAACTGCGCATTTGATTATTTTCCCTGGCGGAGTCGCCCCAATGAGCGCCAAAGAAGCTCGCTATGTGCGCTACACGCTAAATCCGCCAAATAGTTACTCTAGCCCGACTGGCCGAGCCAAAATTGAAGTTGAAGCGGCACCAGATCCAGCCGTAGACACCTCAGAGAACCTTAGTGAATGTACTGTAGGTGAAATTGGCTATGTGGTTTGCCCCGTAATGAAGGGTATTTCTGAAGTTGTCGATGGCGTATACAGCGTGGTAGAAGGCTACTTGGTCGTACAGCCTCTTAAAAACGACCCAAATAGTGCCATTTACCGCGCCTGGAAAGTGATGCGAGATTTCGCCAATATTGCCTTTGCTATCGGCTTTTTGGTCATTATTTACTCGTACATCACCAACGTAGGTGTATCGAATTACGAGATAAAAAAGATTATCCCGAAGCTCGTATTGGTGGCAATCATGGTGAACGTGTCGTTTTACATCTCTGCATTCGCCGTTGATATCTCAAACATACTCGGTTCTAGCGTGAATAGTTTGTTTGAGTCCATCCGCGATAGCTTGGTAGGGTCTTCGACCGATGCAGATCTACTAAACTGGTCAACTGTGACAAGCTTTGTGCTTTCAGGTGGCGCAATCGTAGGAGGTGGCGCAGCAGGCCTGAGTATGCTTACGGTTAGCCTGGGTGGTGGCGCTACTGGTGTTTGGTACATTATTGCGCCGTTCTTGCTTGGAGCAGCTGTAGTTATACTTATTACCTTCCTTATCTTGGCTGCTCGCCAGGCTATCATCACCATCCTTATCATCGTCGCTCCACTAGCATTCGTAGCATTCTTACTGCCAAATACCGAGAAGTGGTTTGAGAAATGGCGCGAGCTATTCTTCACCATGCTGGTGATGTTCCCGGCGTTCGCCGTGGTATTTGGTGGAGCGCAATTGGCCGGCCAAGTAATTATTCGCTCAGCTACCAATCTCGAGCAAGTTATTTTAGGCCTAGCAGTGCTTGTCGCACCGCTGGCCATTACACCTTTGCTCCTCAAGCTTGGTGGCGGTATTTTGAACCGCTTCGCTGGCGTGGTAAACAACCCAAGCAAGGGCTTCGTAGACCGGTATAAAAACTACAATCAAGAACGCCTCGCCGAACACCGCGCCAAAAATGAGCGTAAAAACATGCAAATGTATCAAGATGGCGCTCTGCGCCGCCGAAATGTTATGCGTAACCATGCACGCAAAAAGTACTCTCAGAAGCACTGGCGCGAAAATGAGCGCAAGAACGACGAAGAACGTACCCAGGCGCTGTGGCACAACACTACCGGCAAATACGGTGCTTCAAACGACATGAACGATCCGTCTACGCAGCGTCAGCGTTACTTTGGTAATGGCACGAAGACAAAGCGTGGCTACAGCGACCAATATGGCGATAAACATGATACCGAACTCTACAACCGTCGCACTGAAGCTCACCACAAAGAGCACTATATAAACGATGCTCGCACGGGGGCAAATGCCGAACGTCGCGCTATGATGCGAGATGCCACCGTAACTGAAGGCCGCGCGAAATTATATGAAGAGTCAATCAACAGCGCTGACACGCGCTTGCTTGAAACGCAAATCGCCAACAACGCCAACCTGCGTAACATTAAAATCCAAGCCGATGTTGATACAGCGCATGCTGAGCTACAAAAATCTAACGTTTCTGCTCAGGGTAAGATGCAATTCCGCAATGAAGCTCTGGCAGATCGTGCCCTTGTACAGATGCAAGAGCAGACCTTTGAATTCGAAAAGCGTGCCTCTACTGCCGAAGCAATCGTACAAAAGGGCGCCGAAGCTCGTTGGGACACTATTTCGCACACCGATGCCGCCGTGAAAGAGCTTCGCTTGCGAGAGGTAAATGCAACCGACTCAGCTCGTCTCGCAGAATCACAATGGAATAGCTTGATTGAAAACATCCGCGCCAGGGGCAGTGCAGCACCAAACGTTGACGCGCGAAGCGCTGGTATGGCCGATGCGATTAACCAGCTAGCCAAAGACATAGAGGTAGAAAACCAGGTACAAACTTCTGCGAAGCTCATTCAGCAAGAAAATATGACCAAGCTCTTCCAGGAAAATGAAACTATTCGTAAATATGCAGGTGGCGTGGCTGGTGTCCGTGGCGCCAACCGCGTGTACGCAAAGGCGAAGGCCGACACGCTGTCTGCTATGTTTGAGGGTATCAAGAACTCGCAGTCTGTTATCACTGAATATAGTGCCGAAGAACTGGTACGCTTGATGCAGCACGGAAAAGACCGCTACGGTAACGATGCCGATGAAGAGATGCGCATGGCGGCACAGTACGAACTGGGTGAAAAGAAGGGTAACAACTGGGCCTTCCAGAAGATGCGTGACTGGAACGCACAGCAAGGTATGATTTATGCACCAACCGGCGCCAAGAATGCCAATGGTGATGACGTTTATGCCTACTTCGAGCCAGAGCGCTACGACAGCGGTCCAAACAAGGGCAAGTTGAAACTAGGCGAAAATGGTCGACCACAAGCAGATATGTCCAAGCAGATCGCTGATTCCGATGTAGAGTTGCGCCGCGACCGCCAACAGTTCTTTAACGACATGCAGGCGAAATCAAAGCACTACATTGCCAGCCTTTCTGGCACTGACCGTGGCGAGTATGAAACTGGATTAGCTGTATACGACAGCGCCACCGCGACCATACGTGACATTCGTGATGACAAGTTCAATGGCGAGCGACTTGTTAAGACTGACATCGACGAATACTCACGCATGGTGCACATATTAAGTACTCCGGGTGAGTTTGAACGCGTAATGCCAAAGCGGAAGAATGAGACTGACGCACAAGCCGAAAGTCGACGAGCTGACGCAAAGGCCAAGCTGTTGAAACACATACGAGCTACCCAAACAGATCCAATGCTCTACGGTAAGCTTGAAGGTCGCCAACGCGCGCTTATGAATGTAATCGCAGCGCAACTTGACCCTAGCGACCCACGTAGCCTAGCAGAGAAGAAATCAGAATACTTCGTAAAGCAAGACCCTAAGGATGAAAACAAAACAATACCTGTAAGCTACGCTGAGCGTAACGAACCAGGCGTAAAGACAGTCAGTGTAACTACCTACATTCCAGACACCTACACCATTGATAAGATTGTAGGATAAGCCATAAGCCTCTTGACTTTTTGAACAATTTGGAGTATAGTAAACGGCATAAACTGTTTACGCGCACCAGAACGCAAGGAACAATGAAATGGCAATTAACGCACCTGAACGACCAACTAGCAACGTAACTCCGGCACCAGAGCAAAGTGCTCAGCCTGGCTTCTTTGAGAAACACCGCCGTGCAATCGGTGGGACAGTTGCTGGTCTTCTTCTAGCTGGTGGTGCAGGCGGCTTTTTAGCTACTCGCGGTGGCGATAAAGACCCACAAGACAAACGTGCCGATCAAGGCGCCGAGTTAGTGCTAGACGAAAACGGTAACCCTGTCCGCTACGTACCATTCAGTGAAGAACATTCAGACCGTGATGGTAACGGAATCCCGGATAATCGTGAAAGTAAAAAAGATTTGCTTTGGGACCAAGAAACTCAGCAATTTGTTGACCCAGCCGAAGGCAGTGACGAAGCTGCGCTTGAAACTGCAAGCCCTGAAGTACTCGATCAAATCGCCCAGATTGAAGCAGCATTTCCAGATATTGCCGAGCGCGAACCCCACTGGAAAGCGACCTTCATAGGCCTGGACCCTCTTGTCCAAGAATTTGCAATTACGCGATTAGGCCAAAGTGGTGACTTTGAAAATGAAACTGAGTGGAAATCTGCCATACTATCTGTCGTTAGAGGTGATGTAAGCGCAGACGAAATTAGAGAGTCTGCTGAGAACGCAGAGTAGTTATATACTTGTTGAATATTAGATACCGCCTTCAGAGGCGGTATCTTTTTGATTTATAGCATAAGTGGTATGATTATGGGGTAATGTGGCGAAAAGCAAACATCGTAAAACTTGCTGTATTTGTAGCCTTGGCAGCCTCTGTTTTAGGAGTTGCCGCGCCGTCTGCTCATGCCGCACCGCTTGAAAACCCTGAAAACCACATGGAAAAGGCCACCGAGCAGTGGTTGCGCTACCGAGCACTGTATTACTGTTTCAATGCTGGTAAAACTTTCGTTAATTATGTTCAATCATATGACGAACTCTTAAAGGCAGACTTCTTCAATGGCGAAAGTACCGCCATTGGTTACCTAAACGAAGACGGGAAGGTAAGTTGTAGTGACGAAGCCTTTGTTGATAATTCAGCGCGAATTATGGGCTGGGACGGCATTGAAGACATGGTGTGTTCAATGTCGATTGTCGACTGTTCAGGCGATTTGTATGTGTTTAATCAGGGTGACACAAGCCCAGAAGCATCATTCAAAGCCGCAAAAGGCAAGCTACCAGACACGGCGGACTATCCATTCGATCCGCCTGGTTACATGTGGTACTACATGTACAAACGCACGCTCGAGACATTCTGTGGTGGCGGCAATACTCTTACGTCTGAAAGTTCAGCAACTTCATACAAGTCTGAGTACGCGGTTTCTGCTTACTATGTAAACCCAAACACCGGCACGATTACCCGTGTTAATTACGACATGGTAAATCACAAAGATGGTGATACCATCAACGACATTTATTCAGGCACTGGCACTGGCGGTAATGGCGACAGTATGGACAAGAAGTGTTACGAGATTTCAGACAAAACCCAACAACACTCTGTAGATTACTCAGACTTTATTATCAACTGGTACAACGATGCCATTGCAAAGAATTTCAAAGACAATGCCACTTTTAGCGCAGAACTAAAGAAGAAGATATGTGGGCCTATCCCTCCAGGTGATGGCGGTGATTTGCCGACTCCTGCGGAGCGAGCTTATGCCGCTTGTATCGCAAACAATGTGGTCGGCAGATTCGATCGTGCGGTCGACGCCTGCAAAAATAGTTCCGAGCTTAATGCAGACATGGAGGTTGATAAGCGAACAGCAATTTTCAAGAAATGTCTAAAAGACAAGTTGCCCGATTCGTTCAACGCGACAATTAACGGAATAGATGATCCAACATTTGAAGATGCAGCCAGCGAAACAGTCGATGGTGACACCACCACAGAATGTGCGGTGGAAGGCATTGGCTGGGCGGTGTGTCCGGTGCTTAAATTTATCGCCGAGCTAAACGACCAGGCCTACGGATTCTTGGCTGAAAACTTTTTGAGCATTGAAACATCTCTACTCACCGACAACGATACGTTTGCCGCATGGAAGAGCTTCCGCGATATCGCAAACGTGCTGTTCGCCATCGCCTTCATGATTATTATTTACTCGCAGCTTACCAGCGCCGGCATCTCCAACTACGGCATTAAACGCATGTTGCCTAGGCTCGTTGTCGCGGCTTTACTCGTAAATCTCTCATATTATATATGTCAGCTTGCGGTAGATGTAAGCAACATTGCTGGCGCCAGCATTGTATCGCTGTTTGACGCCATACCGTCGGCCGGGGCAGGTACCCCAACCGGCAGCGGCACGTGGGAAGCGGTGGTCGCTACCGTGCTAGCAGTTGCGGTGGGTGTTGCGCTTGTCGTATTGGTGGTATTTGCACCGTCAGCGTTGCTAGCTCTTGGTATGATTCTGCTTATTCTGGTTATCCGAAAAGCATTGGTAATTTTGTTGGTAGTTATTTCGCCAGTTGCCTTCGTGGCATACCTTCTGCCTAATACCGAGCAGTACTTTAAAAAGTGGTACAAAATGTTTGGTGCAGTACTCATGGTATTCCCAATTATTGGTGCTGTGTTTGGGGCGAGCATGTTGGCCGCAAAGATTATCAACAATTCAGCTTCTGGCGACCCGCTAGTGCAGGCAACTGCTCTTGGTATATCAGCCGTTCCGCTATTTGCCGTGCCTGCCTTGCTCAAAGGCTCGCTTAGTGCAGCCGGGGCAATTGGGCAACGACTTGCTAGTTTGCAAGATAGAGCGAACAAAAAAGCAAGTGGAGAATTTAAGGGTCGTGCAGACCGTGTGAAGAATCGTTTCAACGCAAATAATATTGAGCGTGCCAAGGGTGTGGTTGGACGTTCTGGTGGTGTACTAGGGGCGGCTGGTTCCCGACGACGGCGCGTTGCAGGCAGTTTTGCAGGTCTTGGATCTACCCGCGCAGTAAACAATGAGCAAAAAGATAAGTATGCCAAAGTTGCAGCGGACGCAGCAGCCAGAGGATACGTTGCTGACAGAGCAGTTGCACCCGGTGGAGCTGGTGAGGCATATGCAAAAAAACTTGCTGGTGGAAACGAGAAACTAGCTGGATATGTACAATCATATGCGCTACAAGAGAAAGAGGAAGAGTTCGAAAAAGACGTAAAGGCCGCTCTAGCACGTGAGGAAAGCGCTGGTAGGAATAAGTCTCAGCTACACGCGCGAGTTAAAGACACCAGCCTTGCCGCCCACGAAAGGGTAGCAGCAATGCGTCAGTTTAAAGCTGTTGCAAACGCACAAGAAACCCAAGATATGGTAGAAACCTTGACTGACCTCGGTGATGCTGCAGATGCTGGAAAAGAGGATGCTGAGACTGTTCACAAGATTCAACGCCAATTCGCGCAATCGTTTGCAGGCAGTCCGCTGATGCCAGCAACTGTTAGCGGCACAGACCGTGGTGACATGGAGCAGGGTAAGTTTAGGATGAAACGAGATGACCGAATAAAACGAGACCTTCAGGGAGCCTATGGAAAGGGCTCAAAGGTTGGTAGCGACTACATTCTGAAGATGGACGTAGACGAAATGTTTGAATGGGCGCACGACCCTAGTGCAATCGCAACACTGTCGGCTCTGCCACCAGATGCTCAAAAGACCTTTATTGGAGCGATCGAGGAAGCTGCTAATGATGACATCAAGGGTCGTCAGTTTGAGGTTCGTCAGATAGAACAATTAAAACTCATTGCAGCAAACATGGGCCAAACGATATCTATTACGAACCCGGCGTTTACTACAAAGTGGACCTAACCGTTATACTAATAACATATGGCAGTCTACAAAGTACCCCAAGATGTTGAAGCCGACGACAAACTGATTGGCCCGTTTAGCTTTCGGCAGTTTATCTACCTGCTGATTGTCGCGGCATCGATTGCAGTGGGGTGGGGGCTAAGCCGATTATTCATACCGCTCGCAATTATTCCACTGCCCTTAGTAATCTTCTTCGGCGCTCTAGCATTGCCGCTTCGTAAAGACCAACCTATGGAAACATATATGGCGGCGATAGTGGCATTTTACTTAAAGCCGCGCAAACGTCTGTGGGACCCGGATGGAACACAATTTTTAGTAGAGATTACCGCGCCAAAAGTAGTAGAAGTGCAGCGCACCAAAGACCTTTCCGAGACCGAAGCTGAGCAACGCATTAGCTATCTAGCAGATATTGTTGACACCCGAGGATGGGCAGTGCGAGGCGTCGACGCCAACCAGCCAAATGTAAATAGCGCACTTAATTCTGATGTGTTCACCGAAGCACAAGCTACTACTGATATATTAGACGACTCCAACGACGTTGGGCGTTCGCTTGACGCCAAGCTTGATGAAGCCACCAAGCAGCGCCACGAAGCCATGCTGCAACGAGTGCAGAATCCTCAGCCCCAGCAACCCGTACAAGTAGCCGATCCCTACGCAAGTCTGCCTGTTACCCCTGCGCCAGTAGCTACGGTTGCACCGGCCAATGATCCATCGATTCCGCAAACACCGGTTTCATATAACCCATACCCAAGCCAAATGCACCAGTCTGTTATTCAGCCGATAGACCCGAACACACCAGCGCCAACAGCCCGCCCAACAAATACAGATACAACCACTAGCGAAAAGCCGGTTTCACCTGATATAATAAACCTTGCAAATAACCCCGATTTATCTGTCGAAACGATAGCCCGCGAGGCACACCGTATCGAAAAGAAGCACCAGCTTCCAGAAGATGAAGTAGTGATATCACTTCGATAAACAAATCGGCTAACGAGTGGGGATAACAGCACCAGCGTGCCACCAAATCAACAGCAACCACAGCCTGCTATGCCTCCGGTACAGCCTACCGGTTCTATTCCACCTGCCGTTGGCCCAGTAGCTCAGCCTCAATCAGCTGCACCAATGCCAGCAGCCGTGCCTATGGGTGCGCCGGGCCAACCAGCACAGGGGAATGGCCAAGGGCCAATGGTGCAAAAACCTGCCAACCCAAACTCGACTCAAAACAGCCTACTAATCTCTGAGGTGCGCGAAAACATGGTAATTATGCGCGATGGTAGCTTTCGCGCGGTAATTGCCTGCAAATCTATTAACTTCGACCTCATGAGTAGTCGCGAACGTGAAGGTGTTGAATACAGCTATCAGAACTTTCTGAACTCCCTCTATTTCCCAGTGCAAATTTTCATTCGTTCACAGCGTGTTGATATTGGCCCATACATCGACCGTCTTGTAGGCATGCGCCGTAACCAAGACAACATGCTACTGGGCGTACTGATGGATGATTACATCAATTTCATCGACCTACTTAGCCAAGAAGCAAATATTATGGATAAAAGTTTCTTTATCGTTGTACCATACTACCCAGCGGGTGACCTAAGTGACCTACGCGACCAAGCCAAAGGTTTCTTTGGCAAGATTTTTGCAAAACCTAGTAACGACCCGATTAAAATTGATCAAGCTGCCTACGAAAAAGCTCGCGACGAGATTAAAAACCGCGTCGATGCGGTAATGAGCGGCCTGTTCCAGCTTGGCGTAAAGAGCGTGCAACTAAATACCAAAGAACTTGGCGAGTTGTATTACAATATCTACAACCCAGATACAGCTGTGCGCGAACCATTAGGTGATTTTGATAATGTTACCAGTACGTTTGTAACAAAAGGGCAGCCAAACACACCAACACCTATGCCACCACAAGGAGCCGCGTAATGGCGAAAAAACTTGACCCAATTGATATCGCCGCTCAACAGCGTGCCAAAGAACAGCAGGAAGTAGAACAGGCCTTCTTGAAAGGCGTTACAACGCTTCGTGATTTGATTGCACCGAGCAGTCTTGAAATTCACTCCAGCCACTTCCGCCTAGGCACCAAGTACGGTCGTACATTGTATGTATATGGTTATCCGCGCCAAATTTACACTGGTTGGCTTAGCAGCATTATTAATATCGACGAAGTACTCGATATTAGTATGTTTGTATACCCGGTTGAAAGCCAGGTAGTACTAAACAACTTGCGCAAAAAAGTGACTCAACTTGAAGCCAGCATGTCGATTAATAATGAAAAGGGTCGCACGCGTGACCCGGGTATTGAAGCGGCCATCCAAGATGCCGAGGAACTACGTGACCAGCTACAGGTTGGCGCCGAACGATTTTTCCGCTATGGCTTGTACGTAACTCTCTATGCCGACAGTCTAGATGAGCTTAGTTTTGTACAGCACAAAATTGAAACTATTTTTGGCCAGCAACTTGTATTTAGCAAGGTGGCCAGCAGCCAGCAGGAGCAAGGTTTAAACAGCACCGTACCGCAAATGACCGATCAGCTGCAAATTCGACGCAATATGAATACCGGCGCAATTTCTACCAGCTTCCCATTCACCAGTGCTGACCTTACCGATAGCCGCGGCATCTTGTACGGCATCAACATGCACAACAACGGCCTAGTAATTTTTGATCGCTTCACCTTAGAAAACGCCAACATGGTGGTATTTGCGAAGTCTGGTGCCGGTAAGTCGTTTACTGTAAAGATTGAGGCTCTACGCAGTATGATGACAGGCGCGGATGTGCTGATTATAGACCCTGAAAACGAGTACCAAAAGCTTACCGATGCGGTGGGCGGCAGCTATGTACGCCTTAGCCTGAACGCAGATACGAGAATTAATCCATTCGATCTTCCGTCGGTAATAGATACTGATGAAGCCGATGATGCGCTACGTGCAAACTTGGTAACTTTGCACGGCTTGTTGCGTTTGATGTTGGGTGGAAGCCAAATTGCCGCAAACGGTGCCGTGATGCCAGCATTGAGCCCAGCCGAAGAAGCCGATCTCGACCAAGGCTTGATAGACACCTACGCCCGAGCGGGCATTACATCAGATCCACTGACACATCATTCAACGCCACCGACTATTTCAGACCTATACGATACATTGCTTCACATGGGTGGCTCGGGTCCACAGCTTGCACAGCGCCTCAGAAAGTACACCACTGGAACATTCGCGGGTATTTTCTCACAGCAAAGCAACATCGACATCAATAACAACATGGTGGTGTTCAATATACGCGACCTTGAAGATGAGCTTCGACCAGTTGCTATGTATATTGTACTAAGCCACATCTGGAATATTACCCGCAGTGACCAACGTCGTCGTATGCTGATTGTCGATGAGGCATGGCAGCTCATGAAATATGATGATTCAGCAAACTTCCTGTTTAGCCTAGCAAAACGTGCACGAAAATATCAGCTTGGTCTTACCACCATTACGCAAGACGTTGAGGATTTCATGGGAAGCAAAATGGGCCGCGCCATTGTGGCGAACAGTTCGATGCAGCTGCTACTGAAGCAGTCTTCCAGCGCAGTCGATGTGCTGAGCGACGTGTTTAAACTTACCGAAGAAGAGAAGAAACGTTTGGCAAACTTCCCGGTAGGACAAGGTTTGTTCTTTGCTGGTCAAAACCACGTACATATTCAAATTGTTGCCAGCGAAACCGAACACGGCTTAGTATCCACTGGTGCACCCGCTCAAGCGCAGCAAATGCAGCCGCCTCAAAATCCTGAACAACCGCCAGCACCACCAGCTCCTAGTCAACCTGGCCAGCCAGTCGTTAATCCCGGTTATATGAACCCCGGTGAGTACAGCGTATAATTGTAGGTAACTATGGCGCTTAAAACAGCAAATAGCCGGGAAGAACAAGACAGCCAGTATAATCCGGCCGAAGGGTATTACCAGCGGGAGTTCGATAACTCTCAAGCGAGCAGGCTACAAAACGCCGAGACCGACGCCGGTGTTCAGGCTGGAATTGACCAAGCGGAAAGCTTTGCCAACGACCCCGCTAATAGCACCGCCGCGGTGAAAGAACGCGAGCAAGGTTCAGGCGGACAATTCAACTACACACACACTGGCGGTAATCAAGAAAAGAAAAGCTTCCAGTTTATGGGCTTCGCGCGCAAAAAAGGCCCAATGGCGGCAATTATTACACTGCTGCTTGGTGGCTTCGGAAGCTTATCATTACTATTTACACCTGGCTTAGCGATTATTCAACTCAAAGAAGTATTGGTAAACGACCTTAATGACCAACTTGCCGCCATGGACACTCGTACAACTCATGTGTTCAAGGCAAAGTTCAACGACATGGGCAAAGGTGTTTGTGTTGGCGTAAAGGTACGCTGTGGCTTTAAGGGTATGTCCGATCGTCAGCTTAAAAAATTCAAAGCAGCCGGCGTGGAAGTTGAAACGGATGGTAAAACCACATTTGGTAAGCATAAAGTTACCAGCATGACCTTTAAAGACTCGTTTGGCAATGAAATAAAGATAACCAACCCTAGAATGCTCAATAAGTATATAGGGGAAGCATTCGTGCGCAAACAGCTTCGAAGAGCCTTCAACCCCAAATTTGCCGGGTTCTTTGATGCCGTGTCAGATAAGGTGTTCGCTCATTTTAAAACTAATAAGGCCGAGAAAGTGGTGGGGGCGACCGACAAAGAGAAGGACGCTTCGATTGATAAAGCAGTAGCTGGTGAAACGGGAACGGTTGATACAAAAACTGCCGCTACCGATTCCGAAGATGAGGAAGCCAACAAAGAACAAGCAGCTCGCAACGCCGAGGCTGAAGCCCAAGCCGATCGCCTTAGTAGTGGTGGTGGCCGAACTGCCAGCATGTTCTCATCGATTGCGAAAAATGGTATCAAAAGCATCGGTAAAGGGCTTCTTATCACTGGTGCTGCCGATACAGCCTGTACGGTTAAAAATACCGCGCGGGGTGTTGAGGCGTTGGCAAAGATACAGCGCGAGCAGCAATTAGCTCGCTATGCGATGATTTACTTTAATTACGCCGACCAGCAAATCGCCGGCGAGGCTGACGGAGGTAGCCAGGCTGAATACGTGGGTAAGAAACTTATGGCCATCGATACCGCAAAAACCATTGTGAACGAAACAAGTATTTTAGGTGCTGGAGGCAAACCAAAGGAGGTCCCTAACCCTTACTACGGCATGAACGCGCTAGATGCGCCAGGCTATAAGGCAGCCGCCTACAACGAAGCACCTAAACTAACCGCTCGCGATATGGAAATGACTATTGGCGGCACGGGAATGATGGGAACTCTTTCAAGCGTAAATGGCTTTATTGATAAAGAACTAAAAGGCGACTCCTGTGAATTTATTCAAAACAATGCCGTACGGTTAGGGTCATTGATTGTCGGTATCGGCGCAGGCATCATCAGCCTTGGCACGACATTCTATGTGCAAGCCGGGCTATCGATCGCCATTGGTATGGCGCTACCAATCTTAGAGAATTATCTAGCGACTATGCTTGCTGGCAAGGTAGTGGACTCTAATACGAGCGGCGTCGATGCGGGTAACGCGATATTTGGTGGAGCTGGTGCGCTATTTGGTGGTATGGCGAGGAGCCGCGGCATGAAACCGGCAACGAAATCAGACCTTCGAAGTTACCTCAAAGTTTCTCAAAACGTAAAAGCTGAATACGTAGCCATGGAAACAGAGGATGCACAAAAAACACCGTTTGATGTCTACAATCAATATTCGTTCCTTGGGTCGTTCGTGCGAAAACTTATGCCTGTTGCCAATAAATCGTCGCTTTCGATTGGTGGCTCAATTACCAAGGTTTCTAGCTTGCTTTCAGTCGCCAGTTCATCACTATCAAGTAATGTGAGCGCCGCGAACGAATTCAACGAAGATCGCTTTAGCCAGTGTAAAGATTACGGCTATGAAGAAATTGGCATTGATGCCGATGTATTTTGTAATGTGCGCTACGCTATGAGCCCGTACGAGCTCGGGCTTGATACCGATGAAGTGCGTGGCTGGATGTACACCAAAGGCTTTGTAACTGATGATGGCGCACCAGCTGGTGATTATAGTGACTGGCTTGAAGAATGTACCAATCGCCAAGCGGGTTGGGGTGAAGTGCCTCAGGGTGAGGAAAGCGATGACTTGAACGGTTCACGCTGTATGAAAACCGACAAGCAATCGAGTTACTTCCGCGTCTATACAATGGACGATTCCATCATTGAAGCTATGGACTACGAGCCACCAACATCTAGCGCCGGCCTATCGGGTGGGAGTGAATTCCGTATCGCGTCCTTCAACGTGCTAGGCGCTCACCACACCGATGGACCTACTGCGGATAAGCCCGCGAGTTGGCCAAGTTGGTCTGTGCGAATACAAAAATCTCTTGCTGTTATTGAATCCAATAATTTCGACGTAATTGCTTTCCAAGAATTCGAGCCCGAACAGCGCAAATACCTCAAGGAAAATCTCACCAACTACGACATTACTACTCACGGTAAAGAGTCCGACAGTATAATGTGGAATACAGATAGATTCACAAAGGTTGATACAGGTACGTGGAGGACGGTATATTTTGGCGGACCAATCGAGGAGCCATGGATAAAACTTCGAGACCGAACTACCCAGCAAGAATTTTTTGTGCTTAGCGTACACGACCCAATCAACAACGGTCAAGGTAACGCACAGACACGTTACGAAAACGCTCTTGCACACAAGGCGCTAATAGAAAAATTACAATCTCAAGCGCCAGTACTACTGGTGGGCGACTTCAACTCTGGCTACAATAAAAGCAGCGGTTCGGGTGCGGCCAGTGATGATAAGCTAGCGTACTGCGTGCTCGCCGTAAATGGCCCAATGAACGACGCCTACGATATGTCTGTACCTCGTACCGAAAAATGTCCAAACAAGAATAAGAAAGGTACGCAAATTGACCACATCTATTTGACACCACAAATTCAGGTTAACTCTTCTAAGACAGACTTTGGTGAAATCAAAAGCGGTGCATCTAGTAACGGGTCCGACCACCCAACTATCTTCTCTGATGTCATTATCCCAGGCGCGCCAACAGGTGCTGGTACAAGCTTTGTGATTGGCACATACAATCAAAAACGTTCTCTGTCAGCTGCAGACCACGAGGCTGCCGCTAAAAACATTGTCGATAAAGGTATGGATGTAGTCGGTACCCAGGAAAGTATCAACCCCAAGTTTGATCGATATAAAAAATACCTTACCAGCAACAATTACGGACTATACCCAGAGAGTCTCATCAACTCAAAAGCATACCTACGTACCTGTGCGGCCAACCAGGTGATATTTTACAATAAAGCGAAGTTTAAGCTCATCCGTAGTACATATTTTGAGATACCTCGTTACCCAGATCCGGCGGTAGACTGTGGAAATGGTGAAAAAACAACTTCTAGTCACAACGAAGCTGGCTTACCAAAAGTTTGGACCCATATACCAATCGTATGGCTGCAGGATGTCGAAACAGGGCAGACGGTAATCGTCATAAACACCCACAACGTGGCAAACGTAAGCGGTGCAGCAGGTACGCAACCAGCAAAGAGTCGTTGGCGAGCAGCTCAGATTTACATTGATCAAATCCAAAAGTTAAAAGCCGACAATGCTGGCATACCAATTTTCATGACAGGCGACTTCAACGAAGGCACAAATGTGCGAAGCCAGCCGGGTACAAACCTTACGTACCAAGGCAAACAAGAAAACCTCCTGTTTTGTATGTTCGCTCAAAACAATCTGATGCGAAGTGTAATTGGCCCCGAAATGAAGTGTGACCCTAAGTACAGCATTGGTGGAGTTGATTACATCTATGCATCTCCAAATGTCGAGACTGAATGGAAAAAAGAATTGTCGCGAGCTGAAGCGCATAGTGACCACTCGGTGCCGTACGCAAAGGTTACCGTACCAGGCAGCAAAAGTGGTTCGCAGCTTGCGGGTGATCTCGCGTGGCCCGTAGACAAAAAATGGTGGAATAAATATCGATATGACTTTGTTGATGCTCACTCGGCAGATTCTGGCACGTGGACAAGTGGCGTGGACAGTCTGGCAGTTGACATCTCATCGGTTGGTTCAGGCACACCGGTATATGCGATGCTTGGTGGGCGCGTAACAGCTGCATCCCTGGGCGGTCATGGATTAATGATATCCTCTCCAATACAGGGTGGTGTACTCGAGATCGCTTACGCGCATGGTCCTCGATGGGACAAGAAGAGCACGTATCAAACAGGAGATCGCATAATGACAACTGGCTGTCTTGGTAAATGTTACGGGCCTCACCTACATATTGATATGGCGTTCAACGGAAAAGGCGTGTGCCCACAAGACGTATTTATCGCAATGAGTAAGAACGAGGTACCAAATTTCAAGGAGCTTGTTAAGAAGGGTAAAGCACCATGTGGTCGTTCATAGATACGCGGCTTGGTTCGGGCTTACTAGCACTGGTTCTTTCAGTCTGTTTTGTGACAAGCAATGTTGCTACCGTTAGTGCTTTTGATGAAACTTTTTACTCCGGAAACAATATATTATTCTACAACCCAGACAGCCCAAATTGTGGGGCTGGTTCAGGCGTAATTGCCGTAGAAGATGTGGAACTTGTAGGTTCAGAAAACTTAGAAAAAATCTTCAACTATATGACCGGTAAGGGCCTTAGTGAAATTCAAGCAGCTGGCGTAGTAGGGAATATTGCGCAAGAATCTGGCGGTGACCCAGAAAATATCCAGAATCCTGCCGGAAGAACTAAAGATCCTTCAGGTTTAACAGCCGGGTGGGGAATCATACAATGGACACCTGGTTCAAAAGTACTAGGAATTGCGAAAGAGATGGGGATTACCACACCTATATATGAACTCTCTACGCAGCTCGATATCTTATGGGGTCACATGACCGGTACGAGCCCGACTGGTGTAAAGAATATGCTTACTGGCTACAAAAAGATTGATGACGTAACAGAAGCAACAAAATACTTCGAAGATAAGGTAGAGGGTGCAGGAGACCCAAAGATATTAAACCGTATTCAAGCGGCAATTTTGGCTCTGAAAAAATACGGCGGCGATAGTTCAACATCACCAGTGTTTGCTTCTACCATCGAGGGTGTTTGCGCAGATGATACTGGGCCGGGCGCCGAAGAAGGAAGTATTGTTCAAACCGCCATCAACTACTCGTGGCCTGAATACCATTCGGCACCTTATGTAAAAATGAAACCAAGCTATGCCAGGGCAGTCAGCGAGGCCAAAGCTAATGGTGAATATATCGGTGGCATTAGCTTTCCCGGCGTTGACTGTGGAGGCTTCATCACCCGCGTCATGCGCAACTCGGGCGCCGACCCCGAGTACAACAAGAGTGAAGGTAACACCACTTATCAGCTTTCATACCTACGGGAAAGCAGTAAGTACATGGAAGTGAAGCCAGACAGTACAGCAGATATGCGCCCAGGTGATATTGCGATTCGCGATGGACATACTTATATGTATGTCGGTAAACAACCCGGTTTTGGCACAAAAATTGCCTCGGCCTCACTCGATGGTCGTGCACCGATGGCAGGTAGCGAAACTCCCGCAGACCCTAGTTATCAATGGTTTAGGTTAAAATCATAATATGGATAGACGTGTAAGAATATTCGTTCTCATCTTCGCAATTATATTTGTTGGGTTTGTTATCTTTGGCATTGTAGTACTTATTAGCCGAATTGGAAAAATAGCCGTTGATATACAAACATTCCCCGAGGGCGCTGTGGTTACCATGGATGGAAAATCTGTCGGACTCGGCACGCAATATATATCCCCAGGTACCCATAGCTTTGCCGCCTCAAAAACGGGCTGGACTACAGATAAACAGACATATACTATTTCTAAAAACACCCCAAAGATTGCTTTTGTCCTCGACACCGATTCCCCAGAAGCAACCGATTACATGGAGCGTAGCCCGACATTTCAGGTTAAACGTGAAGAACTATCAGCTCTTCGCGCAGACTTAGCGGGCAAAAATTTTCGCAAACAAAACGAAGTAGTGAATGTGTTACCCTATAGTGACGTTGCTGGTCCATACTCCATCGACTACGGTTTCGAGGAGGGGAATTCGAGGGTGTATTTAATTATTAGCGACTCTACACCTTCGGGTCGTCAAAAGGCTCTGCAGTGGCTAAAAGACCAAGGCTACGACCCAATTAATTATCGTGTGACTTTCCCAGATTACAGCCCTTTAGTAAGGTTAGGTGAACGATGAAGCGAGTAATAGCACTCCTTGTTATTATTATCTTGGTAATCGGTGCTGTTGTGTTTGTATTTAGCCGAACCATTGTGTCATTTGAGCAAAAGAATATCAAAAGTATTGAAATAACAGAATTAGACTCAGGCAAAAAGGTGAGTAGCTTTTTGAATGATAGTTCCGCATTCTTAGTTAAAAATACAAAATATAAGGTTTCTTACGTCGGCATAGATGGTTACGCAAATGGTTCAAGGGTGTTCAATTCATCAGACGAGATGCCGATCAAGTTAGTTCCATATTTTTCTAAAGAAAAGCTCCTTAGTCTACTCGCGGCCGATTCTAATACAATCCACAACTCAATTAGCCGTACACTCCCTGATTTGTTGACTAATTTTTCACTGGCAAAGGAAGGCTTATTGCAATTTGGTGATTGGTATGTCGCACTCTATAGATACAAAGGTGGATATAATCTAAGCTCAGACTCACTAAGAATTGTCGCGAAAAAAGTCGAAGGCAAGTGGAAGCCCGTATCAAGTCCAGAGATATTTCTCAATAGCGTAAGCTATCCAAATATACCCAAGGATGTACTAGAAAAAGCAAATGCTCTCTAGCTTTTTAGCGGCATGATAATATGTGTGTAGTTTGGTTTGTCACCACTTGTCACTACACATGGTGCTAGTTTTCCCGAAAAACCAAAGCTTATCGTTGGCCCATCGAGTACCGCTAGCGCGTCTATAAGATACCGTGAGTTAAGACTCACGCTGCCGCTACCTGTTATGGTCGCCTTAATCGTAGAAGTGTTTTCACCAACCTCTGACGCCACCGAGCTTACCGAAACGGTGCCATCGTCCGCGTTAACATCAAGATTAATACCTCCACCCGATCCTTTAGCGAACAAACTAGCAACCTTTATTACCCGGGTAAATTCGTCTTTTTCAACTGAGAACGATGTTTCGTTTTTCGAAGGTATTAGTTGGCGGTAGTTTGGAAAGTTGCCATCGATAAGTCGGCTTGTGATTTCAATATCTTCTAACAGGAAAGTGACTTGAGTTTCGTCTATAAGAATCGTTATTTCAGTAATGTCGTCGCGCAAGCTGCGTAAAACTTCCTGAAGTGTTGTAGTGGGAATTATCGCGTTCAGCTCACTCGATACATTCATGAGTTTCTTCTCAGCCAAGCGATATCCGTCTGTAGCTGCCAGGAAGAGTGATTTTTCGTTGGTGTGCCAATATACACCTGTGAGAATTTGCCTGGTCGGATCTGCGCTTGCTGCTATGATTGTTTGTGAAACAGCTGTTTTAAAATCATCTACCGCAAGTGTATAGGTTACGCTATCTTTTATGTCTACAGTGGGTAGTTCTGGGAACTCTTCGTCGTTTACACCGTTTATGATTGAGTTGTGGTTTGGTGTTTTTATGTGTAGTCTATTATTTTTAACCGAGAGGGTAATTTGTTCTTTTGGCAAGTTGTGTACGAAGTCATTCACTATTTTTGCAGGAATAGTAATTGATCCTTGTTTAACAACTTTTGCGCCGATGTAATTTGTTGATGCAACCTCAAGGTTTGTAGCAGCTACAAGTAGTCTGTTTTTATCAGTCCGAAAAAGAACATTCCCCAAAATTGGCAACCCCGTCTTACTTGTCGCTACACGACTTGTATTTGCGAGTGCTTGGGATAATTTTTCTTGAGTTATAACAACTTCCATACTTGTTCCTTTCATTTATTTTTATTAGTAATAATAGTCATTGTGGATTGTGTGTAAAACCTTAAAATAACCCCTGTTAAACTTTGTTTTTTAGCTGCGTATAAACCTGCTGGTTGGGATTGTGGAAGTAGGGGATAAGCGACTAACTGGCACACTGTAGAGTAAGGGTTTTGAAAAACTGTGGAAAGGTGTACACAAAAATCCACCCACATACCCCACAAAGAGTCCACATGTTGTACACAAATTTTATACATACAAAGTATCCCTAATTTCAGCCACTTGTTCACGAACTAGGTAGTCGAGCTTTAGCGCTTTTTCAATTTTTTCAACAGAATGTATTGCCGTTGTGTGGTCTTTTCTTCCTAATTCATGAGCTATGCGTGGAAAACTCAAATGAAGCTCGCTTCTCAAGAGATACATGGCAATCTGTCGGGGTAATACGATATGCTTATCGCGTTTCGCGCTACATATTTCGATAGGTGATATCTGAAAATGCTTGGCTGTTTTATCAACAACTTGTTTTGCACTAAGGTGTTGTGGACGAGATCTGCGTACGTTTGAGAGTAGGCCTTCCGCCATAACCAAATCTATCTCAACCCCACGCATCTCGGCGTAGGCTAGTAGTTGGTTTAACGCGCCTTCGAGTTCGCGGATGTTGGTCTTGATTGAATTTGCCAAATATTCAACCGTTTCACGACTAAGTTCTACACCAGCGCCTGCCGCTTTTGATTCAACAATCGCGCAGCGTGTTTCAAAATCTGGCAATTGGATATCAATCGCCATACCCCACTCAAACCTACTTCGCAAGCGTTCTGTCAGAGTAGGAATGCTGCGAGGCGGTTTATCACTCGTAATAATTATTTGTTTATTTGCCTGGTGAAGTGCATTAAAGGTGTGGAAAAATTCTTCCTGAGTCTTTTCTTTGTTCGCGATAAACTGCATATCATCAACAATTAACACATCAACGTTCCGGTATTTGTCGGAAAACCCTTTTTTCTTAAAACGAATACTCTCTAAGAACTCTTTAATAAAAGTTTCAGCACTTATATATAACACACGCTTCTCTGGGCTTTTTTGCAAAATCTCGTTTCCAATAGCCTGCACAAGGTGAGTTTTACCAAGACCAACACCTCCGTACAGGAATAATGGGTTGTATTTCGTTCCTGGATTAGCGGCGACTGCTTGGCTGGCAGTGTAGGCAAGGTCATTACTACCACCAACAATGAAACCCTCAAAGGTGTAGCGCGGGTTTAGAGTATTTGCTGGGGTGATAGATGTGTTTATTTTTACAGTAGCCGCAGATTGGGGAAGGGGCTCGGTAGTTTCACGAGATATAACCGGTCGCTTCGAGTTGGTTTTCACAGTGTAAGTAATGTCTTTAGCAGACAGACCGTTCTTTTGCAGTACAGTGCGAATTTGGTCGTTGAACTTTACCTCAAATTGGCGCTTAGCAAAAATATTCGGCACCGCAATCACGACATTTTCAGGTGTATCATCAAGAAGCTCGGTATTTTTAAACCAGGTAAGAAACGTTGCGCGCGATACGTTTAGCTCTATCTCTCCCAGTACACTTTGCCACAGCGCGTGACTCATCAACTCTCCCCTAAAACTTCTTAGCCAGTAAAACTACTACTATTGTAGACAACCAAAAAGTTTTCCACAAGCAGTAGGGGATTGTGGTTTCGGGGATGCCTAACACCTCATAGTTTATCCACAGTTACGCAAGAACACTTGTCAATTTGTGGAAAAATAGCACGTGAATGTGGATAAAAAATATACTAGGATACAAGAATCGGTCGTTTACAAGCATCAAAGCCTTGAGAAAACCGCCAAAATACGGTATACTAACAGATAATATGCCAAAACGAACCCACCAACCACACACACGTCACCGTGCGCGTACACACGGCTTCCGTGCTCGCGTTGCTTCAAAAGCTGGTCGAGCCGTTCTTAAGCGCCGACGAATCAAAGGCCGCGCACGTCTAACGGTATAAACAATCCCCGGCAAGCCCGGGGTGTTTTATACTAAAAGATGACTATGTTGTCGTATAAATATCGTTTTCATGGCCACGCAAGTCTAAAGTATGTATTTGCCAACGGCCAAACTGTTCGCCACAGGTGGTTTACTATTAAATATTGCCCAAATCCACGTCGCAAACAAAGCCGAGTGTCGGTAGTGGTTAGCAAAAAGGTTTGTAAAGGTGCGGTGGGTAGAAATAGAATTCGCCGAAGACTCTACGAGGAAATTCGCCGTAACCTAGGCAGCACCGACCAATCAATCGCCTATGATATTGTTGTGATTGTTACATTAGAAGATGTTCGAACAGTTGAATCTTCTGAATTGTCGCACGAGCTACAAGTAAAAATGACCGAAGCTGGCCTCTACAAACTAGCTAATTCCTGATATACTATAGATAAGATTTAGGTATAACTTAGGAGAGCTTCCACCAGTGAATATTTTTGAGCTTATTGTTGTACAGCCCATTTTCAACGTGCTAATTGGTTTGTATGCGCTTGTTCCAGGTGGTGATTTTGGCATCGCGATTATTTTATTCACAATCGTGGTGCGTTTTCTGCTGTATCCATTGACGCGCAGCATGTTGCACCAATCAAAGGCTATGCGAAAGCTTCAGCCAGAGCTCGCGAGAATCAAAAAAGAGGCAAAAGGAAATCGTCAGCTTGAGAGCGCACAGATGCTCGAGCTGTATAAGAAGCATGGAGTAAACCCGTTTCGCTCCATTGGCATAATCCTCATTCAGTTACCTATTTTTATTGCCCTATTTCAAGTTATTCAAATTTTCACTAAACATCGAGAGCTAATCGAGAAATTTACTTACGATTTTCTCGAACAATTGCAGCCGATTAAAGAGATTATTGCGGATCCTAAAAACTTCAATGAAAGCTTCCTGGGATTTATTGATTTAACAAAAGCTGCGGTACACAACGGGAGTATCGAATGGGTGCTTGTCGGCCTTGCGGTGGTTGCGGCGTACACTCAGTACGTAATGTCTAAACAGACGATGCCGCAGCAAGCCAGTAAGCGTCGACTTCGTGACATTATGGCGGAAGCAGCCGAGGGTAAACAAGCTGATCAGTCAGAGATAAACGCAGTGATGATGCAGCGAATGACCAAGTTCCTACCTATTATGATGTTCTTTATTATGATAAGCGTTCCTGGTGCGCTAGCGTTGTATTATGCTGTATCGAACATAGTGGCAGTAGCCCAACAGGCATATCTGTTGCGACAAGACGAAGATGAACTGGAGGCAATTGCCGAAGAGACAAAACCCATTACCGTAAAAACTTCACCCAAGAAAGTAACACATAAACAACCAGAGGTTACCCGTATCGTGGCAAAGGACTCACGAAAGAAGAGGAGGAAATAATATGGACCGAACAGAAGCGCTAGAATACGCAAAAAAATATCTTGAAGACATGTTGAGCTTCTTTGGGGTAAATGTGCAAGTCGAAGCATCTGAAAGTGATGATGTAATAGAGCTGAGCGTACCATCGACAGAAGACAACAGTATACTAATTGGCCGTGGCGCAGAAACACTTCGCAGTATGCAATATGTTATTTCTACTACCCTGCGAAACCAAGGTGCTGCACTGGTGCGTGTAAATATTGATATTGCTGACTACAAAAAACAACGCGCTGAAAAACTAGCCGAAAAGGCTCGAGGTTGGATAGAAAAAGTTCGTGAAACGGGTGATTCACACATAGTAAACCTAAACGCTGCCGACCGCCGCGTGGTTCACAAAGTAGCGGGTGAATTTGAAGACATCGAAACCTTTTCTGAAGGTGAAGGCCGCGACCGCCGCATCATCATTGCCCAGAAGAGCTCGTAAAAGCATGAGCATTATGATATAGTAGGTAGATAACCTGCTATATGAAACATAAACACACTGTACTATTACTACTACTATCAGCGCTTGTATCAACAGCGTCTCTTTCGCCGTTAACCGCTCATGCCGCGGTGCAAAAACTCACCTTTCCTGTTATCGGTAAGGTAAGTTACTCAAACGATTTTAACTCGCCGCGCTATAACGGCGCACACCACGCAACCGACATTATCGCGAACAAGAATCAGAAGATTATTTCTGCCTCAAATGGCACAATTCAGTATGTAACATGGTGGGAGGGTGCCGGCTACTCTGTGCGCATTCTTGGGAGTGATGGCTATACCTATAACTATTATCATATTAATAACGACAACCCGGGAACAGACGATGGCGTCGGCGGTAAAATGAAGGCGTTTGCGCCAGACATGAGACCAGGTAATCCCGTCGTTAAAGGTCAACTAATTGGTTATGTGGGGGATTCGGGAAATGCTGAAACAACCGTTCCCCATCTTCACTTTGAAATTTATCACGGCAGCACGGCAGTTAACCCGTATAGCCACTTGAACGCGGCGACTAGGCGGACGTCGCCTGTGCAACACCCTGCCTTGCCGGGCGAGGTATTGCCGATCCGTAGTGATACCAAGATCTACGTCAATCTTGACGCTGGTGATCTTGACAGTAATGCGGCAGATACCGAGTTCGCGATAGGCGCTGGCCAGGGTGGAGGCCCAAAACTGAAGACATTCAAGCAGGATGGTACCAAGTTACTAGATTTTAGTGCGTACGATGATGGCTTTCGCGGAGGGGTGAACGTGGCCGTGGGCGACGTTGACGGTGATGGGGCCGATGACATTCTTACGGCTGCTGGTGTCGGAGGCGGTCCGCACGTAAAGGTGTTCGCAAAAGATGGAACATTGCTTCAACAATTCTTTGCGTATCAAGCCTCGATGAAGAAGGGTGTTAATATTGCCGTGGGTAATGTAGACGGCGACCCTCAATCGGAGATTATTGTCGCCCCTTTGAGCGGAGCATATCCAGTACGAGTGCTATCAAATACGGGTGTGTTAGAAAATGAATTTTACCCATATGGCACCAGCTTTACGGGTGGGATTGATGTTTCTGTGGGTGATGTCGATGCGAACGGTGTTGATGATATCGTGACGGGCGCTGGCAAAACAAGCAACTCAGGCGTTCTCGTACTGGATGCTGCCGGTACAGTGAAGCAAAGCTTTAATGCCTACAGCTCATCATATGGCGGAGGCGTACGGGTAGATGTTGCAGACGTCGCCCCTGCTCCAGGCGAGGAAATCGTTACGTCGCCGTATACCAACGGTGGTCCAAACAGCTATGTCTACAGCGCTAACGGTACGCAAATTGAGAAGAACGTATTCTTAGAAGATTGGTGGCGGGGTGACTATGATATCGCCGCACACAATGGCCACATATTTGCCTCATCTGGCGTGAACCGAAGGCCCACAGTACGCATAATTCAATAGAAATCATTTACCGATGAATTTCGCGCGCAGATTCCGCAAACCTGTTTGATCTGGAGGTAAATCCTGCCAGATATGACGATTAATCGAAGCGGTAGTAACTTTTTTTCGACGTTGAATAACAAATCGCGAAGGTATTCCGTGAAATAGGTAGTAAAAAGCTCCCGCGGTGGCGCCCTTAAGGGCGGGCCAGCCGGATCCGTTCTTTATGGCATTGCCGAACATTAGTACGTAAGCAAACCAGAACCGTACCCCAACTTTAAACAGTAAGCCAAGGGGAACATTTTTAATAAAGAGTAGGGGTAGGTTTTTGAATGCTTGGTACACAGTGAAGCCGGGAATTTTTGAGCTTGTGGCACCCTGCTTATGGAAGGCAACGGCCTTGTGGGTGTAGTAGACATTCCATCCACGTAAGCGAGCACGAAAACTTATGTCAGCGTCTTCGTAGTAAGCAAAAAATGTTTCATCAAACAAACCAATATCTCGAAGCATGCTGCAAGAGTATAGCGAACAGCCTCCACTTGCTCCGAACACTTCACCACTTTTTGCCGCCGAGGAAGCGGGCATGTTACGACCCCTTGGGAAGGGTAGCCCCCATAAGGAATACCAATCGCCGGTACTATCGATAGTCTTGCCATCGGCATGAAGGAGTAGTCCTGTCGCAATCCCCGCCTTGTTTTCTACCGATGTTTGTATTAATTCGGCGAGCCAGTTTGGCTCAAGGGTTGCATCGTTGTTAACGAGCGCTACATACTCAAAGTCATTTTCTAGTGCGTAGCGAATGCCTGTATTTACACCGCCGGCAAAACCTAAATTCTTCGGGTTTCGTAATACAACAATCGATTGACCATATTTCTCTTCGCTAGTCTTTAAAAATTCAGCAGTTCCTTTTTCTAGCGATCCATTGTCGACCAGTACAATTTGAAATTCCGCATTTTTTTGCCCAGCAACCGAAACCAAACACTTCTTGGTGTCTTCCATTCCATTCCAGTTCAATATAACGACAGCAGCTCTATTCATAAGTTCTCTTCTATCTTATAATTAATTGTAGTCTATGAAAATCTCAAACATTCTTCGCAGGCGGAATCGAATACTGCTAAGAGAGCTGATTATCACCGATTTTAAGCTTCGTTACCAAGGTTCAGTACTAGGGTACGCGTGGTCGCTTTTGAAGCCGCTTTTTCTTTTCGCTATTCTTTACACAGTATTTGGGGTATTTCTTCGAATCGGCGGGGATTTACCACATTTCCCCGTTTACCTACTGCTAGGTATTGTGCTGTGGGGCTTTTTCACCGAAGCAACCTCACAAGGCCTATCGGCCATTGTTGACAGAGGCGATTTAATCCGCAAAATCAATTTCCCAAAGTATATTATTGTCGTATCTAGCTCTGTTTCAGCACTTATCAACCTAGGTTTCAACCTACTGGTCGTACTATTTTTCGTAGTCATTAATGGAGTTGAAATTACCGCATCTGTATTGTGGTTGCCAGTAATAATTCTAGAGCTATACGTATTCGCACTTGCTATGGCATTTTTCCTTTCAGCACTCTATGTAAAATATCGAGACATCGGGTATTTATGGGAGGTGTTACTTCAGGGTGCATTTTACGCCACACCAGTGCTGTACCCAATCAGTATTGTTGTCGGCATAAATGAATTCGCGGCCAAGCTAATAATGCTCAACCCAGTCGCGCAAATTATTCAGGATGCACGATATGTGTTGGTGACCAAGGAAACTACCACGACCTACTCACTTTTTGGCGGATACTGGTATGAACTCATTCCGTTTGCAATCGTGTTTGTGACCATAGTTGTTGCTAGTATCTACTTCAAACGAAACTCGGGTAGTTTCGCGGAGAACGTGTAATGTCTGAGCCAGCGATCATCGTTAAAGACGTCGAAAAGGGATTTCGCGTAGCGTTAGATAAAACGAGTGGTATTAAACAGCTTGTTACGGGTATGTTTAGCCGAAAGAAGGGGTATAGAGAATTCAAAGCCCTCGACGGGGTTTCTCTTACTATCGAAAAGGGCGAGTTCATCGGTATCGTTGGACGCAACGGCAGCGGTAAGAGCACCTTGCTAAAAATATTAGCTGGTGTATATAGCCCAGACAAAGGAGGCGTTGCCGTAAATGGCAGCCTTACGCCATTTATTGAGTTGGGGGTTGGTTTTAACCCAGAGCTAAGTGGTCGTGAAAATATTTTCTTGAACGGTGCACTTCTTGGCTTTAGCCATGAAGAGATGCTCGAAATGTATGATGATATCGTCGAATTTGCCGAACTTCACAACTTCATGGAAGAACGATTGAAAAATTACTCGAGTGGTATGCAGGTTCGGCTTGCCTTCTCAATAGCAATACGAGCAAAAACCGATATTTTGGTCTTAGACGAGGTATTAGCGGTAGGTGACGAAGCATTCCAGCAAAAGTGCATAACCTATTTTGAGCAGTTAAAGCAAGAACAACGCACAGTGATATTGGTAACCCACTCTATGGATAGTGTTCGCAGGTTTTGCAACAGAGCAATACTGCTTGAGAATGGCAAAGTAAAGCAAGTTGGAAGTGCTGAAGACATCGCCTCACAGTATACGCTCGACAATATAGCCGGTGA
The DNA here is from genome assembly GCA_002455275.1 of Candidatus Saccharibacteria bacterium UBA6664. Lineage (GTDB taxonomy): Bacteria > Patescibacteriota > Saccharimonadia > Saccharimonadales > Saccharimonadaceae > UBA1020. The sequence goes on along the minus strand of DKKO01000004.1, from coordinate 98,842 downwards.
CACTGAAGGCGGTACCGGGATACAGAATTCGAGAAATACCGCAGAAGTTGAACTATTCAAGCCAACAATGACATCAGAAAAATCTCTTACACCTTCAAACATGCTCGAAGTTGAGGTGTCGTATAAAACCAATACAGTCTTTGATGTTGTATTTGGTGTCGCAATCACACACAATGGCCGTTCAATCGCTGAGCTTAACAGCAAAAAGCTGAATATAACGGCAGTGCCTGGTGAAGAAGCCAAAGCGATGGTTTCGGTCGGACTTTCTGGCCTAAACGCAGGCATGTATGTGGTTGATGTGGCGATGTTTGACGCAAAAGACTTTTCACTGAAGGCATATTACACAAGTCTCGATAATTTTGTTATTAAAGCCCAGGACGAGACTAGAGGCGGCCCTGTAAAGCTAGACGGAAAGTGGTTCACGTAGGCTTCTGCCAGAAGCTATAATAATAGTCAGATAGGTGTAGATGTGGAGATAAGATGTTGAAAGTAAAACCAACTTGTACGCTTTGCGGCAATACTGAAGGATACCAGCCAATTGAAGGCTTAGCGGAAAAACTTGCGGAAGCAGGTTTCCCCTATAGTCTTGATGACTTCGAAACCCTCAGTTACAAATCATATCTATGTGCCAACTGCGGCTCATCAGATAGAGATAGACTCTACAAGCTCTACATCGAAAAAGCCCGTCCTATTAGCAAAAACTCAAAGGTACTTGATTTTGCTCCACCACAAAAATTGATGGAATATGTAAAATCAATTACAAAAAACTATCGTTCAGCAGACTTATTGATAGAAAGCTACGATGACAAGGTCGATATAACCAACATGAAGGAGTATAAAAACAATACCTTTGATTTCTTTATATGCTCACATGTCGTAGAACATGTGGACAATGATGAAAAAGCCATGAGAGAACTGCATCGTGTATTAAAGCCTGGGGGCAAGGGAATTATCATGACGCCGATACTGCCGCGCAAAGGAGTGCATGATGAAGATCCATCAGTGACTGATGTTGATGAAAGGTGGCGCCGCTTTGCACAGGACGACCATATACGACTGTATGAAAAGAGTGTTTTCTTAGATCGATTGAAAAAGGCCGGGTTTAAAATAAAAGTGTATGGTTTTTGGAACTTGAGCCCTTTGTCATTTCTACGCAACGGCATAAGTTTTGGTTCGCGACTATATGTGGTGGAGAAGTAGACATAATGAGTAATCGTATTGGAATCATTGGTGCTGGCGGGCAAGCAGATGAAGCAGAATCATATCTACAAGATGCTGTTGTTGAGTACCGTGCAGTCGATAGTGCATATGCAGACGGAAAAGAATTACTCGATAAGAATTTGCTTACTAGTGAACAGCTATCACTTCCGGTTGTAGTCGCTGTCGGCTCCCCTTATCTTCGAAAAAAATTCGTTGATAGTTGGAGGGGCACGGGTTATGCAACAATCATGGCTAGATCTGCTGCTGTACATACCAGCACAACAATTGGAGATGGCTCAATCATTGCAGAGAACGCAACAATAACAACCAATTCGGAAGTTGGCGACCACACCATAGTAAATATAGGTGTGACAATTAGTCACAACGTCAAAATCGGCAACTACGTCACCATTAGTCCTGGAGCAAACATAGCCGGAAACGTAACTATAGGCGATGGTGTTTTTATTGGAATTGGGGCGATTGTCAAAAACGGTGTAACAATTGCACCGGGTACAGTTATCGGCGCTGGAGCGGTTGTCATAAATGACATCACTGATGAAAATTGCACTTACGTAGGGGTGCCAGCGAAATGTGTAGCACAAAACGAAGGATGGATGCGTGAAATATAAAATATCTTTCATTAAACCCAACTTTCCAAGTTCTGATGAAATCGTGGCTGATTATTCTGAAATCGTTTCATCAAATTGGTTTACCAACTTTGGTCCAAAAGAACAAAGTTTTTCTAAAAAAAGTGCACAATTTATCTCTAGCGATGTCTACGCCACGACGATAGCAAACTGCACCCTAGGCATTGAATCGGCAATTGCGGAATTGCTTAAGGGGGATCGAAAAAAGGTACTGCTGCCATCATTTACCTTTGCGGCTGGCGCAGAAGCCATCTTACGCTCTGGTTTTGAGCCTCTCTTTATCGATGTCGACAGGAAGAGTTGGCAGCCTAACATAGAGCAAGCTGAGCAAATCCTGACTGAATCAGACGATATCGCGGGCATACTTTTGTGTAATGTATTTGGAGTTGGTAATACAAATATCACGGAGTGGGAGAAGCTGGCATCAAAATTTGCTAAACCATTGATTATTGACTCTGCCGCAGGGTTTGGCTCGAAATATTTTGACGAAGAAAAAGTTGGCACGAGAGGCGATTGTGAAATATTTTCTATGCATGCAACGAAACCGTTCGCGATTGGTGAAGGAGGCTTGGTTGTAAGCAAAAACGAAAAGCTAATCAGACGTATTCGTGAATGGCAGAACTTTGGCTTTGGCACAAATAGGCAAGTGCAGCAAATTGGCACCAATGCAAAGTTGCAAGAAATAAATGCAGCGATTGGTTTGCGGCAACTCGACAAGTTTGACGAACGCCTGAAAGGCCGAAGAGCTACGCTGAAGCTCTACAAACAACTACTAAAAACCGATAAATATTCGTTTCAACAGAATGACGAGAACTCTACCGTACCGTTTGCATCGGTTGTGCTAGCTTCACAAGACCATGCCGCAGCAGCCAGGAAGGCGCTTGCAGAGGCAGGCGTTGAAGCAAGGCAGTATTACGAGCCATTACACCTTCAGGCGCTTTTATCTAGATATGTCGATCCAGCTGTAAACCTTGAAGCTACGGAGTTTATTGCATCGCGTATTATTTCCTTGCCCGTTCATGACAACATGGATGAAAAAGACGTTCAGTACATAGCGAAAGTGATAAGAGACCATGAAGTCTAATACACAAAAAGCCCCTCGAGTGAGCATCATCTCGATTAGTTATAACCAACAAGAGTATATCCGAGATATGATTGAGGGCTTTTTGATGCAACAAACCAACTTCGACTACGAAATTATCATTGCAGACGATTGCTCGACCGATGATACTGGAAAAATCATTAAGGAATATGAAAAGAAGCACCCTCACGTGTTTAATTCATTGCATCGTAAAAAGAACATGGGCGCAATACCGAACCTTATGGAGGCGATGAAGCATGCCAAGGGCGAGTACATAGCACTTTGCGAAGGCGATGACTATTGGACTGACCCGCAAAAACTTCAAAAGCAAGTCGACTTCATGGATAAAAATAATGATTACTCAATATGCTTTCACCCAGTTAAAATAACCTTCGAAGACAGTAATGAGACAAGCATTTTCCCCGAAGACGTATCAAATCTAACACTCAAACGGCTCGTAAGTGCCAACTATATCCAAACGAACTCGGTGCTTTATAGACGCCAAGATTACAGTCAATTGAAAGACGACGTAATGCCGGGAGATTGGTACCTGCACCTATTCCATGCTCAGTTTGGAAAAATCGGGTGTATAAACGAGGCTATGTCAGTTTATAGAAGACATTCAAGGGGTCTTTGGTGGGACGCACGAAAAGGACCAACGTTACTGTATCAGAAACATGCTCAAGGATTTTTGGCACTGTTTGCACATGCATACGAATACTACTCACACGACAAAACTCTTGCTAAAATCATAACCTCAAACGCTATAGCGCTTGTTACTGCACTGCTTGAAGATAAAACCAACAATTCAAACAATGCAGAAGAGATTCTACAAACTCAGCCCGGACTTGTCACGGCCGTTGTGCTATCAGAGACAAGTGAAAACAATCTACTTAAGGTCAATAATCAAAAGCTTGAGTTTGACAACGCAACATTGAAGGCAGAGTTAGGACATAGGGATGCTGAACTGCAGAACATCAAAGCGTCAAAGGTCTGGAAGACGGTAGAGTCTTACCGTAGACTCAAACCAAGTGTCCGAAAAAAAGGTATAATAAGGTAAGTTATGATTAAAAAAATTGCGAGAAAAGCCTTCCCGCCCGGCACCGGTCGTGGGATGAAGCTAAAAAAGACTGCGGCGCTCGTAGGGTTGGCGCGACCAGTACCGTACGACGAACATTACGACAGGTGGATGCAATGGGTTGAAAAAGACACCTTTCTTCCCCTCGTAGAATACGAAGGCAAAGAGACGCTATTTTCAATCGTTATTCCCTTTTATAACACGAAAGACAAGTACCTATCTCCACTGATTGATTCGATTCGTGGCCAATCGTTTGAAAATTGGGAGCTGATTATGGCCGATGCTTCAACAGACGATGAGCGGTCGAAAGCAATTGAAGCAATTAGTAAAACAGACCAGCGTTTGAAATATCACAAGATGACAGAAAATGGCGGGATATCTTTTAACACAAACTTTGCGCTTACAAAGGCGACTGGCAAATATATCGTATTTTGCGATCACGATGACACACTTAATCCGCACGCCTTAAATGAAATGGCGGCGAAAATTGTTGCCGACCCAGCTGTCGATATTCTCTATAGTGACGAAGACAAACTAAGCGACGATGGCAAATGGCGTCACAGCCCGTTCTTTAAACCCGACTGGTCGCCGCACGTATTTTTGAACACCAACTACACCAACCACTTATCTGTCGTAAGGCGTGAGCTGGTAGAAAGTGTCGATGGGCTTCGACCAGAGCTTGATGGCTCACAAGACTATGACTTACTACTACGTATTCACAGAAAGCATAAAGGCTTGAAGGTTGCTCATGTAAACAAGATTCTGTATCACTGGAGAGAGGCCGAAGGCTCGACCGCGGTTAATCACAACAGCAAGTCATACGCTTTCGAAGCTGGAAGAAAAGCACTACAAGAGTACGATGACAAGGGAACAGTAAAAGGTATTGTAACGAACATTCCCGAGCGACCAGGTTTTTACAATCACAAATTTAGCCCTGAAATTATTAAATCAGCTCATGTAGTAATAAGCATCAACGAGCAAGATGAACTGAACCAAGCTTTCCTACTAAAACTAAAAGAGAAAACCAATGCTGGATTGGTTACACCTGACTTTCTGGCAGTTCAACCAAGCAAACTTGATGAAAAACTAAAGTCACTAGTAGCCCACGACGCACTATTTATATTTAGGCAAACAGCGCTGCCTCAAGAAAGCGACTGGCTTGATAGACTTTGTGGCGTACTCGAACTTCCGGACGTAAAAGCAGTAGCTCCTCGGATTATGAATAGTGACTATGGTGCGATTATCGATATGGGTATCGTAAGAGACGCGGCAAGCAACCCTGTTGAACTATTCAAGGGTCGCGCAGCAAATGATCAGACTCCGCTAGGGCATGTTGAATGGGTACGCGACGTAGACGAGTTGAGTGGAGCGGTCGAAGGAAGAGTACTCTCTAAGAAGGTGAAAAAAGACAGTCAAACATATAATGTAGTCTGGTCATACGTAAACTTTAGAAAATTGCCAATAGCTGGCGACGCTCGGTTCTTTAGCAGTAATCTATTTATCACCAAAAAAGGAAAGATAAAAACGAGTGGCAAAGAGTAGCAAGCAGCCAAAGGTTGCATACATTGTTGTAGCTTGGAACAACAAAGATATCATTGACGAGTGTCTCGACGCTTTAAAAGCACAGACTTACGCCAATACCGCTATCTATCTCATTGATAATGCCTCAGCCGATGGCACGGCAGACCACGTACGCAAAAAATATCCTGAAGTGTTGCTAACAGCTTCAGATGCAAACAACGGATTTGCTAAGGGTAATAATATCCTCATCAAAGAAGCCTTAAAAGATGCAGAAGTTGGTTACGTCGCACTAATAAATAGTGACGCAGTGCTCGACAAAGATTGGACGAAAGAGCTAGTAGATTACCTGCACGATAAAACAAATGTCGCTGCAGCCCAGGGAATAACGCTGGATTACTATAACCACTCGGTCGTTGATGCCGAACATGTGTACATACGAAAAGACCTACAGGCTGTGCAACATAACTACGGGCATCAGTTTGAGCGCTCACAAGCACACCCAAGACGCGTATTTGGAGTCAATGCAGCCGCTGCGATGTATTCAAGAGACTTTATAGAAGAGCAGCAAGACATGACCCTATTTGATGAAAAGTTCTTTATGTACTTAGAAGATGTGGATGTTTCATTTCGTGCTATTGCTACAGGTTGGGATAATTACTTCGTTCCAACTGCACGGGCCTATCACATGGGTTCGGTCAGTGCTAAAAAGCGCTCTACCACATTTAATATCCAGATGACGCTACGTAACCAACCTGCCTTGATGTTCAAAAATATGCCACTACGAACATTTATTGCGCTGTTACCTTCAGCCCTACGTTTCGAGAAGCACTTCTATAGGTACATTGCACAAAAACACGGCAAAGACGATGCTAAAAAAGCGATAAAAAGTCGCTTTGTAGGTTTAGGGCGTTTACCTCTCTATGTTGGTGGAATGCTATGGGTTCATCGCCACCGCAAACGCAGCTGGCAAGAAATCGAGCGTATAATCCGCAACGACGGAATTGTATAAAGCCTTAATTTAAGACCGCACCCGTAGGAAGACTGTCGATAAATGTCTGCGATAGTACTCGTAGCTTTGTGGTGCCTCCGCCGTTTGCATAGAAGCTGGCCATGGATGCTAGCGGGCGTTTTTGACCGTTGATGACTTTATAAATAATTGGTGAAGACGACGAGGTAATAAACTGTTCTAGCGTCTTGGACTTATCCAGGCCAGAGATTGTTTTACTTGACTGCAGGGCAACTTCGTTTGATGGTGAGAAGTTGAACTGACTTGAACCGTAGGCGGTAGGGCTGACCATGAACAACCTACCTGAATCTGCAAGATAGTGCGTACTACCAGACACCAAAGCAAGCGACTTCAGAGGTTCGTCTGTGTAGACATCGAGTGAATTTTGGCCATAATTCCGGACTGAACTCCACTTAAATCCATATGCATTGAATATCTCCATTGACGGTATTGAGTGACGTACAAAACCAGAGTCGATAAGCGAAACTGCTCCATTAGGTTGTCGAATTAAACTACCAGGCTTGAATACAATAGAACTAGAGCTATCAAGAGAGCTAATCACTTCATTCGGAACTTTTACAACGCTCGACCAAGAATTGCCTGATCCAGTAAAGTCGCCGCTCGTTACATAGGGTATAGCTGCGCCCGATAGTACTTTATACACACCACCCGAACTATTGGAAATGAGACTACCAATTGACCCCGCCGAGCTTAGCCTTGATAAGCTTGCATTCGTTCGAGTATCAAAATCTCCATTTACCATACCCCACGCGGTCATCGTGGTTGGCCCCATTGAGTATTTCTTGCCGCCCGACACGACATAGTTTGTTGAACCGTTTGTAGCAAAATAGCCTGGTGTGTCGCCAGCCGGAGTTATTTGTGAAAGGCTACTAGCGCTAAAGAAATCGTAATCTAGCTTTTTGCCCCATGCAGACCATTCTGACGCCGAGTACGGCAGAAGCGAATTATTTTCGTACAGATAGACAGTACTGGTACTCTTGGATTTTACAATTTTACCATCAAGCAACACGGGTGACCCGTCCGAGAGGCTATCGACAAGAGTTTTTGATAAGTTCGAATAGGACTTTGTTCCGTCATCAGAAAGACTTGCGGCAAGTGTCGAGAAAGTTGCCGAGTCGGGGAAGAGTCGTTTTTTCGAAGCATCTGCTACGTAAATTGACCCGTCACTTTTTCGAGCAAGTGTTTTTAGAGTCGGTGCGACAGAGAACAGGTCTTTCACTGTAGTGTCAGAAAAGTCGATTTTGTCTGAACTATTGTAGTCGTAGTTAGCCAATAGTCCCCAACTCGTGACCGGGTGGATATCGCCACCGTCGACCAGGAAAACAGTTGGGTCAGAGCCGAAGCGTACGACTCGGCTCAGCGCAGGACCTAGCGTATAGGTATCAAGTTGACTTTGCGAAACGGTCGCAACAGTCTTGTCTGTCAAGCCATAGGCGCTTAGAATTGTATTCGAAGGAACAGGGTAATAATTAGACCCCCAAACTAGGTAGATAGCCGGGCTTGAGCCAACCTTAACGAGCACTGTTCGGGTAGATCCAAACCAATCAGTAAAGTACGAGTAAAAGTTGCGGTTGCCATATGAGCTACAGCTATTACCGGTACCATACCCAGCGTCGAGTGCGGCTTGGTTTGGGCGGTAGGGGGTGTAGCTATACAAGCTTGCTGTGGTCCAGTTACGAATATTCAACGACGCATAACCACACCGACCTGTATCTGGATGCCAATAAACCCTCGCGTTGGTTCCTTTTACGTAAGGCGAATACCAATCAGGATCTTGGTCCATAATCGAGCGAAACATCTTGGCTGCCCACTTTAGCTGGTTGGTTAAGCCATAATACTGAGAGTCGCACGGTGCCGTGTCAGGGCAGCCATACCCGGTGGCAGTTCGGTACTGAATATTTAGGGGCCACGTGTCTGTTACAAGTCCTTGTTCTTTCTGTAGTAATACAATTAGTGACTGAGGGTTGATGGAGTAAGTTTGACCAGCATCATAGATTATTTGTGCTGCACTTTTACCATTTTTTGAATAATTTTTTAAACACACAAATTTGGTTTGACCGTATTTCTTCTTTCCCCACTCCCAACGCTGAATTGAGCCATTGCCATTGTAATCTGGCACACCACTATTGTTCATCTCTGAATTTTGGTTGCCATTCGTGTCACAGGTAGGGACCTTGCTATCAAGAAAATGTTGAATTTGCGTTACGGTCATTGACTTTGATTTTGCCATCACCGTGTCGTTCATGATATCGCCAGCTTGGAAGCCTGCCGTTGATGCGTGGGCTTGTGGCGCCCAAAGGACACCAATCGCGAGCAGGAAAGGGCTGAGGGCGAATAGAGCCGCTATCTTTCTCATAGTGCAACCTTGGCCGTATCATCAGCGGTCATGTCATTTATCGTTACCGAAAGGATTAAATCCCACGTTCCCGAAGATAGTTCAGACACAGGAATATTGAAACCTTTGCATGTACTTGTTTTGGCCAGTGCCTGGACGCCCGCGGTCTTTTTCACGGTTTTGCTACCATTTACGAGCGTGAGTGTGCACGTTCCAGACTGGTACACCCCGGCAATTTCATTGCGAACATACAGAGTACCATCTGTTTTTTCGGCGGTAGTTATTTGTTGAGAAAAAGTCTTTTTAGGTGTGTCGGCTTGCTCGTTTTTTGAAAGATCCTCTTCGACAATTTGTTTCTTTATATCTTGGCCTTGTTTCGTTTCTTCGGAAGTAGGGGGAGCGTAGTTAGTTGTATCAGGCTCGGTAGTAGCTGTTTTCGGTGTGAAATATAAATAAGCAGCTATACCCAAAGCAATGAGCAATACAGCGCCGAGGACGATGAGTATGATGTTACGTTTCGATGTTGATTTTTGCATGCTCATAAGAGGTGATTACATATACTATTATACTACTTATGGTTCTAAAGAACAAGTGGTTAACTTGCCTGCTTTACGGTATAATTACATAAAATGTTCTTGATACAACACCTTAGGCAAGTGCCCCCCATGGTTCGCAATGGAGTGCTAGCAATTATTGCGACATTTATAGGGGTGGTAGGCTTGTATAGCATAATTTTCCCATGGACTGGCAATGACGATTCGTTGCCGCACTTAGATTACGTTTGGCAGGTATCACATGGTGATTTACCGCGTTTTGCCGAAGGTACGATGTATCCATTTATTGGCAAGTTCCCGCTCCAGTATGTATCAAACCATCCTCCACTGTATTATGCTATTCAAGCACCAGTCATGAAGCTGTTTCTTGACGGTGGTGATTGGCAAATTGCCGTAGCATTAGGTCGAGGAGTAAACATACTGCTGGGCATTGCTTGTATTGTTGCGTTGGCTTGGGCGGGCTGGGTATTTAGCAGTCGCAACCGAACATTTACGCTACTTCTTCCAGCGGTGGGAGCGTTTTACATTACCTTTATTCAGGTAATTGGCAATATTATGAATGATTCACTTATCGTGCTGTTTTCCACTATTGCACTTACTCTCAGCTATCTTGTACTAAAGGAAGGACCTGAGAAAAAATATCTTGTTTGGTTGGTGGTTGTATCTGCATTAGGCTTACTGTCACGATCAACCTACGTAGTGCCGCTTTTTATAAGCTTAGCTGCGATTGTCATCGCCTATTCTGGGTTGCTGGGCAAACGCTCGCACATAGATTTTCGTAATTCCGGAAAGGGTATATTGGTAGCTGTGGTTATCCTGGTGTGCGCAGTGGTGCCATCAAGTTGGTTTTACTTAAGAAATTATGAACAGTCGGGAAGTTTCTTGAAGACATCAAACGGCAAGAACGCAATAACAGAACAGCGTCGCTACAAGTCGCTTCCAGAAGTTGTAACAAGCCCCTACCTATACAATGCGGCAACAATTGCGCCACTGGGTCGGATGAACAAAGAGCAACTTAACTTACCTTTTACCGTAATTGCCGCTGTTGTCGCAATTGTTGCGGCAACCACAAGAAATGAATGGAAAAAACTACTGGGCCGAAAACACCAAGTGGTAATGGCAGGATTACTCATTCTTTATTTCGGTTTAATTTTGGCAACACAGATAGACCATGCGTGGGGCTATGGCCAATATAGTGCTCGTTATCTCTTGCCGGCGTTATTGCCTGTTGGACTCGTCGTTTCATATGCACTCTTTTCTCTGCGCAAGGCTCTACCTTATGCAGTAGTAGCATTTATTCTTGTCACCTCTATGCAAGCAATTTGGCAAATTGCTGACAGGTTAAGTACAAGGCAGCCTGATATATACGCAGGGATGAACTGGGTTGAGATAGCCGGGGAGGCGATAGTTCAGAATAACGTACCGCTCGTTCTCGCCTGTATGCTAATTATTCTGGCTCTCACCGGGATCAGCTGGCTATTCTGGCTACTGTCTTATGGTGACAAAAAAGAAGGGTCACGCAATGCCTAAGAATGAATCACCTCAGTCGAAACTACTGAATCGTTTGCGAGACGTAATGGACAGTAAACGAGTAACATGGATTGTCATTACGCTGCTGGTTATCCAGGCATTGTGGATTGCTTTTAGTTTTCGCTTTCCGATGATTTATGACGAAACCGCGCATGTTAATTTAATACAGACCTATAGCTCACAGATTTCACCCTATACAGAAGATGCCCCGGCAAATATGACTGTCCAAGTCAGTCTTTACCACTACCTCCTCAGCTTTGTCTATCGAACCGTTCAGCTCGGTACCGAAAATCTTGCTGTACAAATACTGCTACTCAGGGTTATAAATATCGCCTTCTTTGCTATTGGTCTTATACTGGCAGCAAAGCTCATGAGAAAGATACAAATACGATATGTGCATATCAACATCGGGCTATTACTATTTGTATTGTTACCTGTAACGTCCCTCGTTGCGGCAACAATAAATTACGACAACCTGCTATTTCCGCTAACCATGCTGTATTTGCTATTAGCGATAGATTTGCTTCAGTCGAAAAAGCCGCTCAATTGGCACAATGTATTCCTGCTTATATCGGTAGGATGCTTGACGGCGTTGGTGAAGTATACGTTTTTGCCTATTTTTGCCGCAAGTATTCTCGCGATTATTGTTTACTTGCTACTAGCGCGTAGAACGTACATAGTAAAAGGACTAAAAAATTTCTCAGCTCAGCTAACATTGCTTCTGCGCGGAAAATCCATAGCGCTAATGTTGGCTTTAGTACTTATTGTTGGCTTATTTATGATTACCTACGCGCGGAACGTGCTGGTGTATGGCTCGGTCAAACCTTCATGTGTTCAGCTACATACAACCGAAGAATGCTTAAACAACGGTATAGTGAAACGTAATCGAGAGGCAGAAGCAACGGCAAGTAAGCGACCGGTTGGTGATATAGTCGATTTTACGAAAATTTGGACGAGAAATATGGTGACGATGACAGGCATGACCGGTAATAGCACTGAATCTGGCGCTTTTGTACTGCGTAAACCCCTGCCGCTAATAACCCTAACAATCTACGGAGGAATTATTGCTAGTATTATTGCGCTGGTGTTCGCCTGGCGGTACCTAAATGCGTCAGTAAGCTGGTACTTTGTAGCTGGGATGTTCGTCATGCTGGTGGCGTCGGTATATGTAGTAAATGCAATTGGTTATTATAGGCTGCACGCAGCGTATGCGAATCAGCCTCGCTACATACTAAGCTTGCTACCTATTTACCTAACTATGGCTGTTGTCGCGGTAAGTTATTTGACGCGGTACAGCCGAACTCTTCGATGGTCTATTTTTGCAGTCGTGCTCATACTGTTTACGCAAGGTGGAGGGCTTGTTACGCATATTGTTCGAAGCGATTCAAGTTGGTATTGGAATTCGCCAGCAGTAAGACAAATTAATACATCAGCGCGTGGTGCCTTAACCCCGCTTGTAAAGGAATAACCATGAAAGTAGCTTACATACTATCATATAAATACCCAAAGTACGTTCGTACGCAGTATATTCTTCAATTGCTCGACCGTATGGATGACATTACGGTAGTGAAGGCCATGAACACGAGTACTGGAGTGCTACGCTACGTACAAACCATTGCAAAGCTAGTACGCTTACGGGTAGTTGAGAAGCCTGATGTGTATATGCTTGGCTTTCGTGGTACTGAACTTTTTTGGCTCGTTCGACTCATCACAGCTGGCAAGCCACTTATATATGATGAATTTCTTAATCCATATCTTTGGACAATTGAAGAACACAAGAAATTTAAAAAGGGGAGTGTACTAGAGAAACTAGTGCGTTTCTACACAAAGTATACGTTAAACGCAGCAGACTACGTGCTCAGCGATACCTACGCACATGCATCGTATTCTTTTACGAACTTTGGGATTAGCTCAGATAAATTTACGACACTGTATGTAGGAACTGATGAAAAAGTATTTACTGAGTCTTCCTCGAAAGAAAAAGACAATAAAAAATCATTCAATGTTTTCTTCTACGGCAATTTCTTACCGCTACATGGAATTAATCATATTATTAACGCAGCCGAGGCCCTAAAAGATAAGAAGGATATTCAATTCACGATTATTGGAGGCGCAAACCGAAAAGAGGATATGGAAGTCTTTTTGGCTGATGTTGCGAAGAGAAAACTCAACAATGTTGAGCACAAGCCATGGGTAGAATACGAAGAGCTTCCTGATTACATTCGACGCTCAGACTTGTGTCTAGGTGGTCCATTCGCCGGAACGCCTCAGGCACAAAAAGTAATAACAGGAAAAGCCTATCAGTTCCTCTCGATAGCAAAACCAACCATCATTGGAGCAATCGATGAAGAAGTGGGCTTTGTTGATAAGCGCAATTGTTTGCTTATAAAACAGGGTTCAACTGATGAGTTAGTTAGCAACATTTTGTGGGCATATGAGAATAAAGACAAGTTAGGGAAGATTGGCAAGAGCGGACAAGACCTATACAAAAAGAAGTTTTCTCAGGCTGCCCAGCAAAAAGTATTGCGGTCTGTTTTGGATCGAGCAGTACAGTAAGCTATTTAGCGAACTTGCCGCGCAAGACATCGCGAGCACTTAGTCCGAAGAGTATTCTTGAGAAGTAGGGTGCGACAATAATTACAGCAAAGAAGGTGATGACACGCTGCATTAATGCCGCTGCCAACCCAACGTGAACAGGTATGCCAACCGAGGATGCCAGCAGTACGATGATTCCTTCACTGATTCCGAATCCCGCCGGAGTGATGGCGAAGAGCGTATTAACGATATTGATTGAGCTAAAGAAGAGAGCAGCCCAGATCGTAATAGGCCAGCCGAGTGCACCAAAATTCGCATACATAATGAGTGTTGAGGAAAGGATAAAAAGAAGCGACCAAACACTGAGTCGTGCTAAGGTTGCTTTATTGTCTCGAATACTAAACCAGCTCGACAAAACTTTTGTGAGGCGTTTGTGTGTAACAAATCGTTGAAGTGAGCGAGGAAGCAGTAGCACGCCCCCGAGCCCGAGAACGAAGATAACTAAGGCGTATAAAAACATCGGGTGAACTACTTGCCCACTTTGCTGCATCACATACAATGCCAAGATGCCAAGTAGCGAAGAGATAAGATACAGCACCACTTGGCTAGCGGTAAATGCTGAAGCGAATGTCGAATAGGTTAAGCCGTGGCGACGCTTTAGGTACACCGACCGCATCACAATTCCAACATTTCCAGGTACTAGCTGATTCACGAGCCTTGTGAGATTCGCAAGACCAAATGATTCAACCAAACGAAGGCGCACGCCAACGGGACGAAGTACGGTATCCATGACCAGTCCTGTAGAAAAGTTACGTACCAGCACGAATACGAAGATAATCACAAGCAGCCATGGGTTAGTGATGCGAAGCGTCTGAAAGTCTTGGATGTTTTTAATGACGTAATAGACAATCAACGCCAAGAATAGCAGGCCGATAGTAATCGAAATTGGTCGCTTATGCGCGCGGAACCAGCTGCGAATTGCTTTTAGTGCATTCATTGGTCACTATCCTCTAGAAGCTTTTTATAAATATCACGGTACGAGTGTTGAAGCAATGAGAATCCTTTTGTTGTTACACCCAATGGTTTGCTTGAGTTAAGTGCATCGCGCATGGTATGCGCAAATTCCTGCCAACTTGCATTCGGCTTTGACTTAAATAATAGCGGTGAAACATCGGGATTGATATCAATCAAATCGCTTACAACCACCTTGGTGCCTAGTGTCAGAGCCTCGGTAATAATCAGTGGAGGATGAAACTTAGAGTCCATTTTTCGGGTTGGAAATATGACCAAATCAGCAGCTTCCATCAGTTCAATTATGTCATTGGTTTTACCTACTGATCGAACATTATCTGGCTTAGACTCGGCGAGCTTGCTGCCAATGCCTAACGTATCAAAACGACAGGCTAGCACGATGGTCGCCTCTGGGAAATCACCTAAGAACTCCTCGATGCATTCTGCAAAATCCGTACCAATTGCCATTCGTTCGAATTCGCCGGGAAATACCACCAAAGGGCCTTTCTTGATGCCGTAACGCTTTCGTGTTTGTTGCGCTCGGTTTGCGTTTTTTGTAACTCGCTTAGGTGACGGCCATGGAACAATCAGCGAAGAATTACTACCACCGACAGACTGTACTCGAGCAAGTGCATTTGGTGATTGACATACGATATGATCACCCCACAAAAGCCCCTTTAGCTCCTCATCACTTACTGCCGGCAGGCCAGTGATGGTTTGTACAAAACGAGTTCCTCGTTTTTTTGCGCGTGCTGCCGCTATTTTCATCAGTCGTACATTAGAACGCGTAGGTATGTGGGCCATGTGCACAATTGGGTAAGAAGGCGCCACACGAAATAGCCCAATGAAAAACTCAAGCCGTAGCCGACCATTCCAACCAGTTGCGCTAAACACTTTTTCAGTTTGTATCGACCCATACGATTTGTTTGAGCTCGCTAGCATTACTGGACTAAGTTGCTCATCGTCAACCAGTGTCTCGGCTATATCTCGTAGCAAGACAAAGCCGCCTTCTTGTGGCGGAGATTCAACTGCTCGCGATGCAAGCAGGATACGTTGTTTATTTGCCATAATCTTTCGAAAGAATCTTTCGAATATTGCGGTTAATAATTCGACGTGCCTTGACTCGATAATGTTTGAAGCGAGATTTTGCTTTTTTTAAATGGTTTCGCAGTGGCGTCATGCGATTCTTTGAAAAGCGTATTCCTGCAGCCTTACCAAGCTGTACAGTTTCCATATTCACATATACCGATTTATCTCGCGGCTGAGTAAATATGTACCCCTTATCTAACAGAAAGTTTACTAATGCTTTTGACGCAACGGAAGTATCAAATTCTTTGCTTCCAAGGCTAAGTCCAATATTTTTCGCGGTAAGAAATAATTTTTTCGCGTAATCTCCTGCAACGGCCGGTTTATGTACGAGCGCGTGGTAGAGCAGGCTGTAGACATAGTTATCTGCGCTGGGGGTGTAGAATCCTTTAGCGTTCAACACTCGACTTTCAAGAATCTCTTGTTGCCACGCAGTGTCGTAGTACCCATCGCCGACCGAACGAATGTCAAACCGAACCTCGTCGTTGGCAATTCGCGCGCTGAAATGCACACGATGGTCTGCTTTAAACACGGGCGTTGCATTCAATAGATATCGTGCCTCGGCGTAGTCGGCTACCAGTAAGTCTATATCGCCGTGATCTTTCGCATAGTAATCGTGCGGAAAAGAATCGAAGTTTCGCAGCACGACATATGGCGTGGTTGAGTTAAGCACCGTTAAGAGGTGCTCGAGGCTTTGCCAACCGTCGTAGCCTTCAAGGTTTTTAGCTAAAGGCAGATAAGTATCGTTTCGTTTGCTACCAACCTCACGTAGCAGTTGATTGCCGGTTTTACCAAATAGTAATGTCAAGTTTTGATCTGCTTCAACAACTGTGTTTGAACCATGAACACGGTGACCGCCGCCAGTCCATTCTCGATGCAGTGCTTTTGATGTAAACAGTTTTGTATTTACGTGCTGATCGCCCTTGGTTGTCGTGTGGGTTTCATATACTGGGTCAGTATCTTCAACGATAACGGCAAGAAACGGGCCTGTTCCACAGTGCTGTTCTTTGTTAGAATTCGGTGGCAGCTTGGCACCATAAAAGCGCGAGAGATTATTTGAAAACGCTTCCTTACTCCAGGTAACTTCATAAATACGAACAATCGAAAATTTCTCTTTGATGTCTTGCAGAATCTCTTTTTCGTGAGTTCGAGCCTTTTCCCAAAGAATAAAAAGATGTACTTCGCTATTTTTTGTGCTACGGTTCGCTATTTTTTTGCTCATTTTACTCCTGGATTTCAGATTTAGTGTACAAGGCTATTTTTTGCTTGAGTATTGAATTTCTTTGACGCGCTCTTCAAGATCTTCAAGCAGAATACGATTTGTTTTTAGTAGGTCTGCGATTACTAGCAGGGCGAATGATAGCATTGCACCCAGAAGCATTGCGGTGCCAAAAATAAGCGATTGAACATGGCCAGCGCTTTCGCCGATAGCTACGAAGTAGAGGAATCGAACAAATGGAATTGCTGCTGCGACAAAGAAGATTAACCCCAGTGTTACGAAAATAGCATGTGGCTTGTACATTACAAAGTTGCGAATGATTGCTTGGCCAGATTTGCCCATGTGTTGCCAGATGTTCTTAAATAGGCGTGACTCGCGAGTTTTCTTGTTGGTAGTAATCGGGATACTAACAATATTAAGCTGCTTCGTGCCAGACTGGATGATGGTTTCCATTGCGTAGCTAAATTGAGTCACAATATTTAGCCGGTACAGTGAGTAGCGAGAGTAGGCACGGAAACCACTTGGCGCGTCGGGCAGATTTGTGCCACCTGCTTTGTTTACTACCCAGCTACCGAAGCGTTGCATAATTTTCTTGAAGCCAGAGAAATCTGAAATCTTCGCGGTTTGTCGGTCACCAATCACGATTTCAGCTTCACCATCAATAATTGGCTTGACCAAATCAGCAATACGATCTTGTGGGTATTGGTTGTCGCCATCAGTGTTTACCACAATATCTGCACCGTGTTTTAGGGCGTAGTCAACGCCGTCACGGAAGCTGCGCGCGAGACCCATTGTTTTTCGGTGGTGAACAAAATGTCGAACGCCAAGTTTTTTAGCGACTTCTACAGTCTTGTCAGTACAACCATCGTCAATAATTAGCCACTCAACCTCATCGACGTAAGGCAGTGTTTTTGGCATTTTTTCGAATACCATTGGTAATGTTTCTTCTTCGTTTAAACAAGGAATTTGAATAAATACTTTCATGGATTCTCCGATTACGTAAGCTGTTAATATTATAGCCTAGAAGCCGGAGAGGGTAAACAGAGGCATGTATTGCATTATATTACTGTTTATGCTATAATTAATGTATGAAGTCAGAGCTACACCACTACTCTGAAACCGATCAGCCTTCTAAAGAGAGGTTGACGAAGCTTGCATCATTACGACATATCATCGCTGTTGGAAATGCAAGCGAAGGAACACCGAATCATAACGGCCAGATTGATGTATTCAGTCGAGAGAAACAAGGCGATAGAGCTCGCATTTACCAACGCTGGGCTACTGCAAAGTTTGCAGACAACCCTGTTGCGCATCATGCCCTAGAGACATTTGAACTTGCAGGAGACACAAACCAAGAGTATGCAAAAAAATGGACACAGCTACTCGAACACATTTCTGGTGTAACGGCCATTGCTGATCATATTACCAACCTACTCAGCCAGCATGGAGTAATTGTTGATGGTGCCTCTGTTGAATCAGCAGCTTTATACGACAACATCGACAAAGCGATGGCGGTAGAAACTGCTGCTCTTGTACACGATATTGAAAAACCAGCCGAGCTAGCAGCTGGTGCTGGGGGCTTAGAAAATAGCCTAGACAACCCAATTCTACGCGATGGAAAGTTATGGAAATATCTCCTTGAAAAAGGCGTTCCGATGGAAGTTATCATCGCGGGACAAAATACTGGTCGTAGCGATAGGCTATACAGCACTGATGAAGAATACGAAGCAGTGATTGATCGCGCGATTGAAGCGGGAAGGCTAGAACCCGAAAAGCGTGATGAAGCTTTACAGTCAATGTTGGGTAAAGCTCGTTCACAACGCGAATCACTCGCCGCTTTACTGGGCAAAACTGTAGATGAAATCGATGAAATGACACCAGCTGAACGCCGAAGGGCGAGTATCGAGGCTAAAGGACCGGTTGCGGCTATTGTTGGTATCGCCGATGCCATGGCAGCGCAATTTCGTTTCAAGGGCATGAGCGACGAGGCGATTGACGAAATGTCAGAATACTACCTAACGCGTAAAACCGACGCAGAATCAACTGCCTTCTTCGGTAACGACTGGCCTGAGTACTATAAAGAAGTTCGTCGCTACCTCGCAAGTCTGGCCGGTCCTGACGGTGCCGAAGCACTATCAACAGATTTAGCAGCCATCACAGAAGCCCGTATTTTCAATGAAACAGTTCTACCTACAGTGGTTGAAAGCATTAGTCCAAACCCACCATCAATTGATACGCTACATTACTCTGACTAACAAAAATGTTAAACGCTGTGGCCCACACCCAGGTAGGTCAAGCCAGCTGTCGTTGCATCAATTGCATTGTATTGGTTTACAGCGTCAAGCAGAACCTTTGTTTTTAGATGCTGCGCAAACGACTCGGCAGGGTATTTTAGTATCTCACTCCACTCGGTGGCGATAACTGCTGCATCTGCACCTTTGATTGCCTCGTCGATGGTTTCTACTTGTTTGACGTCGTCATGGAGGTCTGACGCTGCTTCTTCGTTAGCTTGTGGGTCATAGCTAATAACGTCAGCGCCAGCCTCTTTTAGCTTATTAGCGATTGCTACGCCAGGTGATTTTCGTACGTCGCTGGTGCCGGCTTTAAAGGCGAGGCCTAATACGGCAATTCGCTTTCCGGTAAGTTGCCCCACCGCGTCCTGTAGCTTATCAACCACATAACCGGGCATAAGCTGATTTTGTGCTTGAGCGGCTTGCATTATTTCTAAGTCAACACCATATTCAAGTCCGCTTGAAATCAAACCGCTCACATCTTTAGGGAAACAGCCACCGCCATAGCCGCGACCAGCATTCAAAAATGCTCTACCTATGCGGTTGTCTGCGCCAACGGCATCCATCACTTCCACTACGTCAGCCCCTGCTTTATCGGCGAGAATGGCAATAGAGTTCGCAAACGAAATTTTCAGTGCAAGGAAAGCATTGGAAGAGACCTTTATTAATTCGGCACTGTTAAGACCGGTAGCGATGTATTTATCGCCGCGAGCACCTGTTGGCACTCGTGCAATGTGCGCAATATGATCACGAAAGCGCTCGAGAGCAAAGTAGATATCCATTACTGCATCAACAGCGACCTTGTTGTCACCGCCAACGACAACCCTATCAAAATACAATGTGTCGTAGACGGCCGTTCCTTCACGAAGGAACTCAGGGTTAGACACATACTGCATGTCGACTTTTTTCCCCTTGAACAAGTCTACTATCTTAGCGCCTGTACCAACTGGAACGGTGCTTTTTTGTACGTACACCGTACCTTTTTTGGCGTGTTTTGCCGTTTCTTCGGCGGCGCTATATACGTAGGTAAGGTTAGAACTGCCGTCTGGATTGTCGGGGGTACCAACACATGAAAATACAATGCTACTGTGAGGAACAGAATCGACATACGAATTTGTAGGTATTAGATCCCCAGAATCTATGGCGAGTTTGATAACAGGGTCGAGACCTTCCTCATAAAAGAAAGACTTACCCTGTTTGATTACATCAAGGCGTTCTTTATTTGGCTCGATAAGGTAGACTTTGTAGCCACAGTGCGCAAACAAAGCCGCGCTTGTGAGACCAACGTAGCCAGCGCCAAGAACCGTTATTGTGTTTTTATTTTCGCTACTCGACATTGAGCAAGTACTCCCCGTAGCCAGATTTTCGCAGCGGCTCGGCTAGGTCATTCAACTGATCTTTGGTTATAAGCCCTTCGCGGTAGGCAACTTCTTCGGGGCTGCCAATAATCAAGCCGGTTCGTTTTTGGATCACCCGAATGTAGTCTGACGCGTCGTGTAGTGAACCAATGGTACCGGTGTCGAGCCATGCATCACCACGGTCGAGGGTTTGTACGTTTAGTTTACCTCGGCGCAGATACTCTTCGTTGACATCTGTTATTTCAAGTTCACCGCGGTCACTTGGCTTTAGATTCTTGGCGATTTCAATCACGTCGTTGTCGTAGAAATACAGCCCAACCACGGCGAAGTTTGAGCGTGGGTGAGTTGGTTTTTCGATAATCGAGATGGCTCGGCGTTTATCATCGAATTCCACCACGCCGTAGCGCTCTGGGTCGGACACTTCGTAGGCGAATACGGTTGCACCATCGTCTTTCACGCACTTTTTCAGCGAAACACCAAGGTCGCTACCGTGGAAAATGTTATCACCCAGTACCAAGGCAACACTATCTTTGCCAATGAACTTTTCGCCGATAATGAAAGCTTGCGCGAGGCCGTCGGGTGAGGGCTGTACTTCATACGAGAGTTTGATACCCCATTTTTTGCCGTCGCCGAGTAGTCGCTTGAACATGGCGTTTTCTTCCGGCGTGGTAATAATCAAAATGTCGGAAATACCAGCCAGCAGCAGGGTGCTCAGAGGATAGTAAATCATCGGCTTATCGTAAATTGGCATTAGTTGTTTTGAAATGCCGTGCGTTATAGGCCACAATCGTGAACCAGATCCACCCGCTAGTATAATTCCTTTCATTAGTTCGTCTCCTCTATCGTTTGCCAGTATTCATCGAGCGCCTCACGCCAATCTTTTGGCGTAAAGCCAGCAGCAGTAATTTTATCGAGGCTGAGCGTACTTTTTAGTGGGCGAGGAGCAATGCCCTCTTTACCAGCGTAGTATTCTTCTGTCGTAACCGGGGTTACGTCATCGGCTGATTTACCAGCTTTTTCGTATACCACCTTGGCAATATCAGCCCAACTGACTGATTCGCCAGCGTTGGTGAGATTATAGGTGCCGTATGCAGCCTCAGAATCAACTAGATGTTGAATGCCGGCAGCAAGTGTGTCGGTGAAGGTGAGGCGACCAATTTGATCTGCTACAACGCTAGGTGTAATATCTCGGTCGGCCAGACTCTTCATGGTGAGAACAAAGTTGTTGCCCTTGCCAATTACCCAGCTCGTGCGAAGCAAGTAATGCTTTGGCGCTAAACTAACGGCAATATCACCAGCTGCTTTCGACTGACCATACACATTAAGCGGGGCAAGATCTTCACCTTCGGTGTGAAGGTCACTGGTGCCATCAAACACGTAGTCGCTAGAGATGTGTACAAGTGTGATATCGTGCTTTTGAGCAACTTCGGCCAGGTAGGCAACAGCAGTTGCATTTACTTTCCATGAAGCCTTGCGGCCTTCGGCTGTTTCTGCGCCGTCTACGTTGGTAAAGGCGGCTGCGTTGAAGATTGCTTTTATACCAGACCAGTCGAAGCCTTCAACCGATGCTTTATTGGTAATATCAAGCTCATCGATATCGGCCGAGCGTGCGTTAGGATATAGTTCTCGTAGTGCGGTGCCAAGTTGTCCGTTTGCTCCAACAATAAATACTTCTTCACTTTTCATTTAAACCTCCATTGGTGTTACGTCGGCGAGCATTGGGTGCCCGGCGTCTTTTTCGGAAATAATCGCTTTGTCTCGAGCAATCGGCCACTGAATGTTGACGGTTTCATCGAATAGGTTCACGAAGGTATATTTTGCTTCAGGTGACCAATGTGCGTTTACTAGGTAGGTGTAGGCAACATTCGGCTCCAATGTCTGGTAGCCATTACCAATACCGCGCGGAACGTAAATAGCAATTTCGGGGGTAATTTCAATACTAAATGTTGCGCCAAAAGAATCACCCTTACGTAAATCAACCCACGCACCAAATACAGACCCGTTGGCGACAGAAATAAACTTCTCCCATGGTTCAGCGTGCAATCCACGCGTGGTGCCTTTATCGGCGTTGAAACTAATGTTGTTTTGCACAACATCGAGCGGTGGTAAGCCGAGCGCCTCCATCTTTTCTTTTTGATAGTTTTCCTTGAACCAACCCCGGTTGTCACCGTGAACGGGTAGGGTAAGGACTAAAAGCCCCGGAATAGGGGTTGTTTTTACCGTTAAATCGGCCATGAGAAGCATTCCTCCATCTGTTACCCATTATAGCAAAAGAAAGTGTATGCGACAGAGGTTTCAGAGGAATTTGACAAAGCGATAGATTATTGACAAATAAGCATAAATTTGATATAATAATAGTATCTGCGACTTCGGTCCAGATGTGCACCTTTACAGCTAATTTGTAACAGGAATCTTTTGACGTGTGTCTTGTGTGCGTTTTAGCGTCAGTACTTACTTAGGTAATAGCTCTACATCGCATACAAGAAAGGCAGTTTTGTAATAAGCGTCTTCAGACAAGACGTGTTGTACCCGCCGTGTTATGAGCACTGCGGCTGACCCAACCACCACGAAAGAAAGAATTGCCATGAACAACCAGATCGTGATGCCCACGCCGGTGACCGACAAGGTCAACAACGAGTGGGTCGCCCTCGTCGACTTCGGCGACGGCAAGCTCGTGCAGATCGACGTCAACCGGGCGGTCTTGCTCAACGACAAGCGCCACATCGCCATGATGTGGGGCGAGTCGCCCATGAGCACCTCGGACTTCCGCTACGCCCAGGCGTGGCGTGTCGGCGGTGGCGGCGCGGCCACCATCATGTGGTCGCGTGACCCCGAAGGCACCCTCTATGTCGGTGGCGTCCTTCAGTCGAGGCCGTTCATCGACACCGAGAACCCCGTCTTCAACATCGCCCGTGGTCTGACCGCCGTGGGCGAGGCTGTTCGCGACGCCGCACTCCGTGAGCTCGACGAGGAAGTCAACCAGCTCGATCTGCTCGTGCCGCTGCCCCTGCCCGGTGACCCGGTCAACATGGACAGCGCGTTCTTCGGCTCGCAGGGCGAGGGATGGAACGGCATGGTCGAGTTCTTCCACGTCGAGGTCCCCTGGGACCTGCTCGTGAAGCAGGACGACGGCTCGTTCGTCTTCCGCATCGAGAACGACACCGTGGACAAGCAGAAGGAGGCCATCTTCGGCGCGATGTTCGTGCCGGCCACCACCACCACCAGCATGGCCGACGCCTTCACCATCATCGCCACCGCGAAGCTGCGGGACTACCTCGCCAGCTAGCTCGACGATCCGGATGGTCTAGAGGGCGACACCTGTTACAAAATCAACTGATGTTGTTCGTTGTGGTAGAGGCCTTAGGGCTTTGACCTACACGATAACAGGTGTCGCCCTCCGAGGCTAGAGTTAGTTACAAACTGATTCGCCAAGGAGGGCGTTTCAATTCTCGTCACATATTCAAGTAGGTTGTTCGTATAAAAAAATCTGCCATACTGACGTATATGCATGATGACAATCAGCCATTATCCCAAGAAGAGATTGAAACGGTAGCCAGTCAACTACGGCGTTTGCCACGCGGCTACCTGCCGCTGCCCATATTTTGGGCGGTTGCCAACCTGGTAACTACGCCAACGATGGAAGTGGCACCTCTGCGAAACACAGCCAATGGACTGGAAATTTATCTGACTCAGCGGCCTGAAAACGACCCTCACTGGCCAAGTGGCTGGCACATTCCTGGCACGGTAATTCGCTCTACCGACGAAGAAGGCAGTTTGGCATCTGGTTTCGCCAGAGTGTTAAAAGACGAATTAGGCGAGGGAATTCGTTACGCTGGCGAGCCAGTGCAGGTAACTACGAAATTTTGGGATGTTACTAGGGGCCGTGAGCTCGATTTGGTGCACTATATAGAGGTACAAGTGGTAGATGACACAAAATTAACAGGGCAATTCTTCCCCGTTAATTCCCTACCTGAAACAACTCTCGAGCACCATACAATAATGATTCCCGAGATAGTGGCCGCTTACGAAGCAGCTAAATCGTCAGCCAGCTAGAGGTGTTTATTGGCCTTGTTTGGCGTAAGCCGCTTCAACGGCGTCTTTTTCGGTTTGCCACCAGTCGCGGTTGGCTTCGTACCACGCAATTGTTTGCTTGAGACCTTCGCGCATACCATTGTTATCGGTGTAGCGAGGTTGCCAGCCGAGTTCGCGGCGTAATTTGCTGCTGTCCATGGCGTAGCGCATATCGTGGCCTGGCCTGTCGGTTACATGCTCGTACCAGTCTTTCGGCTTGCCCATCAGCTCACAAATCATTTCAATTACCATTTTGTTGTTGGTGTGGTCATTGTCGGCACCGATAATATAGGTTTCGCCGCTCACGCCTTTATCTAAAATTAAGTGAACTGCTTCGTTGTGGTCGTCGACATGTATCCAGTCGCGTACATTGAGGCCTTCGCCGTAGAGTTTTGGTTTGATATCACTTAAGATGTTGGTAATTTGGCGGGGAATGAATTTCTCGATGTGCTGGTAGGGGCCGTAATTGTTTGAACAGTTGCTAATGGTTGCCTGAATGCCGAAGCTTCGGATCCAAGCGCTTACCAAGTGATCACTTCCCGCTTTAGTGCTCGAGTAGGGGCTTGATGGATTGTAGGGAGTTTCTTCGGTAAAACGGTTGGGGTCGTCGATTTCGAGGTCACCAAATACTTCATCGGTACTAATGTGATGCAGGCGCTTTTGGTGTTTGCGCACAGCTTCGAGAATGGTGTAGGTACCAACGATGTTAGTTTCAACGAATGGCCATGGCTCGCGCAGGGAATTATCGTTGTGACTTTCAGCGGCGAAGTGCACTACAATATCGGTTTCGCTCACAAGTTTGTCCATAAGCTCGGCGTCACAAATATCACCCTGAACAAATTCAATCTTGTCGGCTACAGGTTCGAGGTTTGATTTGTTTCCTGCATAGGTGAGCTTGTCGACAACAGTAATGCTATGCTCGGGTCGGTTTTTGACGGTATAGTGCACGAAGTTTGACCCAATGAATCCGGCACCACCAGTAACGAGTAATTTCATATACTTCTAGTATAACGTCTTTTGTAACAGATTGAAATTACTTATGAGTAAGGTAGCTTTGTAGCGCTACAAAGCTGCTACGCACGTCGTCGGCGTGGAACTCATCGAGCGACAGGCTAGTGGCTTCGCGCCAAGTAAAACTTGCCACGTCATCGCGTGGAGTTGGCACTGTGTTGGCATCGAACGAAGCGACGTAAAAGAGCGACAGCACTTGGAGCGGTTCATCTTTGAATAAATACTCGCCAATGCTACTGGTAAGGTAGTGTAGGGGTCCGATTTGGTGTTGCTCAAGGCCTGCCTCTTCCTTTAGCTCACGGTACGCAGCCTCTTCAAATGTTTCGTTACCATCAACAAATCCACCAATGCTATCGAGCTTACCTTTGCCCGGTTCGATACCTCGTACGGCCAGGAGCACTTGGCTGCCGCGAACAAGAAAGATACTGGCAGTTGGTAGGGGGTTCGCATAAATAGGGTGACCATTGCTGCAAAGGTATTGAATTCCTTCTTGAAACGTTGCTGGCGCGCCACAGCGACGACAATATGCGATTTCCATACAGTAGAGTATACTGGATAAGTGTTACACCATGATGTAAAACACATATGTACCCCCATAAAATCAACGACAAAATCTAGATAGGATAATGAAATATGTGCGGAATTGTCGGCTATGTTGGTTCTAAGAATGCGCAATCAATTTTACTTGAAGGCTTGCACCGGCTGGAATATCGTGGCTACGATTCAGCTGGTATAGTTACCTTTCAGGATGGCGATGCTTGCCTGCTTCGCGTAAAGGGAAAAGTAGCCGGACTCGATAGCTTGGTAAACGATAGCCATCGAGACGATTCAATCGGTATTGGACACACTCGTTGGGCAACCCATGGCGAACCAAGCGAACGCAACGCTCATCCTCACAATGTGGGCGATATATTTTTAGTTCACAACGGGATTATTGAAAATTACAAAGACTTAAAAAGCGTGCTAGAAACGCGTGGTTATAGTTTTGTCAGCGAAACTGACACCGAGGTACTGACCGCGCTCGTCGATTCGATTTACCAGCAAGATAAAAATTTATTTGCTGCGGTAAGCGAGGCTCTGCATATGGTGGTAGGCGCGTATGGAATTGCTGTGGTTGCTAAAGACAACATGGATGAGGTTGTTGTAGCGAGGAGCGGTAGTCCGCTGGTGATTGGCGTAGGCGAAGGCGAGACCTTTATTGCCAGTGACCCGTCTGCGCTCGTAGGAAACACCAACCAAGTGATTTTCTTAAAAGATGGCGAAGTTGCTAAATGTACCAGAGACGGCGTAACTGTAAAGGATAGTGCTGACCAGGCTGTTGAGCCAATCGTTGAAACTATTGAAATGGACATTCAGGCGATGCAGAAAAAGGGCTTTGACCACTTTTTAGTGAAAGAAATTTTCGACCAACCTGAATCGCTGAGTGCTACACTGGCTGGTCGAGTGGTGAAAGATCAAGATTTGCTGCGGCTTGGTGGATTGAACATGAGCGAAGAAGAACTAAGGGCGGTGAAGCACATATTTATCGTTGCCTGCGGTACGGCGTCGTATGCCAGTATGATGGCGAGCTACTACATCGAACGATTTGCTGATGACGTGGTGATAGATACGGTAGTGGCTTCGGAACTTCGGTACCGTTCGTTTAATGTTCCTGAAAATTCATTGGCGATTTTCGTGTCGCAATCTGGTGAAACCGCCGATACGATTGCCTGCTTGAAAGAAATGAAGCAGCGCGGTGTTCGTTGCCTTGGTGTGGTAAACGCGGTTGGCTCAACCATTGCGCGTGAAGTCGATGGCGGTATTTACATACACGCTGGTGCCGAGATATCAGTTGCGAGCACGAAAGGCTTTACCTCGCAGGTTGTTGCACTAGTGCTCTTTGGGCTAGTAATGGCGCAGGCCAAAGGCATGTCGATAGAAGATGTGCGACCGTACATTGATGAGCTTGATGCGTTACCCGAGGAAATTGCTGCCGTACTCGATACAAAAAATGAGGAAGTAAAACAACTTGCCGCAGACTATAGTCAGTATGAGCACGCCTTTTACATTGGCCGCGATATACTGTATCCGCTTGCGCTTGAGGGCGCGTTGAAGCTGAAAGAAACCAGTTATATTCATGTGGAAGGTCAGCCGGCTGGTGAGTTAAAGCACGGATCAATCGCGCTAATCGATGATAGATTTTTTGAAGTAGCCTTTGTGATGGATAATGAGCTATTTGAAAAAAGTATGAGTAATATTATTGAAGTTCAGGCGAGGGGCGGGCACGTGATTGTTGTGACCAATAGCTCGCGCGAAATTGAGGCCGAGCGAGTTGTACGAATTGAATCGCGTCTAAAGATGTTTACCCCGCTACTTTTCAATGTTGTTTCGCAACTGTTTGCTTACTACGTTGCGGTAAATAGGGGTAATGACGTAGACCAGCCACGAAACTTGGCGAAAAGCGTGACTGTTGAATAGATTTGCTAGCGTGCGCCGTCGCGGCGAAACACTGCAGCGAGCGTTTTAAACAAGATTTTTATGTCGAGCCAGAAGCTCCAGTTTTGCGCGTAGAATGTTTCGAGCTCTATTCGCTCGTCGAAGCTGAGTTCGCTACGGCCGGAAACTTGCCAAAGGCCAGTTACACCTGATTTTACACTATGTAGTAGCGCGGCCTTGCCCTGCGAAAACTTTACTTCTTGCGGCAAAATCGGGCGTGGGCCCACAAGGCTTAAGTCGCCTTTTATGACATTGAAAATTTGTGGTAACTCGTCGATTGAAGTAACACGAAGAAAATTACCAAAACGAGTAATACGGGGATCGTTGGTGACTTTATGATCTCGTTTATATTCGGCGGCTAAGTCTTCTCTGCCTATTTCGCGGAATTCTTCGGCCGCGTCTTTTTTACCATAGCGTCGGTCCATGCTGCGGAATTTTATAAGTCGAACGGGTTTTGAAAATTGGCTGAGACGGTCTGATACGTAAAATACCGGGCCAGGATTGAAGATTTTTTGTAATACCACCACGAGTAGTAGAACAGGCGAGAGAACGATTAGTAGAAGAGCTGAAAACACTGCATCAAATACTCGTTTAGCGATTGCTCCCCAGCCAATAAGGGGAGTCTGTGAAACTGAAATCATCGGGTAGCCAAGAAATACATCGACGGTATTTTTGCCAGTGTAAAACTCGGCTTCACCAGGAATAAAACTATAACGGATGTGGTTGATTTGCGCCGCGCCGAGTACTTTCTGATTTTGATCAGAGTCGGACGAAAGATCGGTCTGAATAATTGTGGTAACGCGGAGCCGTTTGATATCACGAAGTGCAGCTTCGATGGTGCTGTAGTGAGCCACCTTTAAGCCGTCTGGTACAAGTCGTTTTGGGCCTGCGATAGCTACCACACGAAAGCCACTTTTTTGGGTATCTGAGAGTTCTTTTGCAATATCATGAGTCGCGGGACTGTTGCCGACAATAAGCACCCGGCTGGTGCCTTTGCCGAATCGAAACAGCACCCCTCGTGTAAAACGCAGAATCTCGCGTACGAGTACTAGCAAGACAAAGGAGCCAATTAGTGCGTAAACGGTAACTAGACGCGCAGGGAACACCCGAACTTCTGTGATATATTCCCAGCCAATTACAAGAAGTATTCCAACGAATGAACCAATCGCGATGCGGCTCCATTCGACCAAACGGCGGTTGTAAACAATAGAACTATATAAGCCCAGTGATGCAAATACGATAATCCAAAACGGAAGCAGGCTGACAAAGCTAGTGACGTAGGTTTCGGCATACACAGGCACCAGAAGAGGTCGTGGGTCGTTTTGAACCCGTACTATGTACGCAATAGTAAATGCCAACATGAGGGCTAGGATATCGGTAAAGATAAGAATAAGGCTATAAAACTTCGCGTCACGACTAGGCATAAGTGATGATATTATAGCATTTTTTCGCTACACTAAAGAGAGCATGAAGCAAAAAACGTTTGAATATTATTACGCAGTCACACTAGCGACAGTACTGTTCTTGGTGTGGTTTCATGCGCCAATTGCAGTGGGTGTTGGGAGCATTTTCCCAAGCGCTGAGCTTTATATTAAAGCGTGGAAAGAGATTGCACTTGGCATTTTATTCGTCGGCGCAATTGTATGGGTAACTAAGAATGAACTGTGGCGCCAACTGCTGGCTTCACGCTTGCTTCAGGTTGTGCTTGGGCTGGCGATACTTCACCTACTTATCGCGGTCGTACTGTTTGATAATTGGCAATCCGTTTTAGCTGGTCTGGTGATAGATCTTCGCTTTCTGCTGGTGTTTAGCCTTGCATACGTGGCAGCTTTAATACACCCGAAAGCTAAAACTATGCTGGTGTGGTCGGCTGTGGTGGGTGGTACGCTAACAGTGGCATTCGGCCTGCTTCAACTAGCAGTGCTACCAAAAGATGCGCTGAGTACGATTGGGTATGGCAAAGACACGATTACACCGTATACGACAATCGACAAAAATCCTGATTTTATACGAATTCAAAGTACGCAGCGTGGTCCGAACCCGCTTGGGGCGCTATGCGCAGTCTTGCTTGCGGGAGTACTTAGTTTCACGGCACTCCGCTGGAAAAAGTTACATCAAAACCACCGGTATTTGTTAGTTATAGCCATGTTGGCAACAAGCATAGTGCTCTACGCAACCTATTCCCGTAGCGCGTACTTGGCGGCGGTTATAGCCGTGGGTATTTTGATTGGTACAACAGTAAAGATGCATCGTTCGCGTCCAATCATTCTTGCCGAAATTGTCATTGCGGCAGCAGCAATTGCTGGTGCTGTTTTGCTGCAGCAAACAGATTGGTATAAAAATGTGGTACTGCACGAAGACCCAGAATCGACCGTAGTCATAAAATCGAACGATCAACACGCAGAATCACTCGCCAATGGTTGGAAGCGACTTACCAAGCAGCCACTGGGCGCTGGCATAGGCAGTACAGGATCGGCCTCAATTGTAAGCGAGCAATCGCCAGATGTAACCATTGAGAACTATTACTTATTTGTTGCTCATGAAGTCGGTTGGCTCGGTTTCGGGTTGTTTATTGCGCTTACGGTCATGGTGCTACACCAGCTTTGGGTATTTTCGAAAAAGGATTGGGTGGCCAGGGCGCTGTTTGCGAGTGGTGTTGGTTTGGCGATTGCGGCGCTATTTCTGCCTATTTGGGCAGATGATACAACAGCGGTTGTGTGGTGGGGCTTGGCAGGAACGATTATTGCAAGTCATACCTCAATAAAACACCGCAAGCCATAAGCATTGTGATATTTACACAAGTGTTGTATGATGTGGCTATAGCACTAAAAAAGGAAGAAAAATAATGAGAAACAAGCTTATCGTTGCAGCGTTAGTTGTAGTAGGACTATCCTCTGTTGCATACGCGGCTTACGCACAACTACTGACGATTAACGGAACGAGCACCGCGGCCGGTACATGGGACGTTGCAATTACTGGTATCACGCAGACTTCAGCGACAGGTGCGACCGACAACGTAGCTCCAAGTTTCAATGCAACTACTGCAACATTCGACGTTGACCTAGCTTACCCAGGTGCAACTGCGACGTACGACATTACAGTAGAAAACAACGGTACAATTCCTGCGAAAATCACTACGATTGACGGTGTCACCCAGGCAAACGCCGCCGCACCAACCTACATCGACTACACGCTTTCAGGTGTTGCAGTAAACACGACTATTTCTGCAAACGGTGGCTCAAACACGGCTACTGTTACCGTTGAATGGGACCCTGCTTCATCACCAGTTACTACTGGGGCCTCAAAGACCGCTACAATCACCCTTGATTACTCACAAGACACGTAATCGTTTGCTAGCACAACAGACACAAGTGAGCTCCACGAGGGAGCTCACTTGTTGATTTAGCATATCCGTTATATAATTTGACTAAACGTAAAGGAACAAAAACAGCAGGTATGAAAAGGAAGGTATTCTCACTAGCGATTATCGTGGTGAGCGCCGCGTCAGTCGCGTATGCTGCCTATGCTCAAACGCTGACAATTAATGGTACAGGTACTGCCACCGGAAACTGGGACATTATGATTCAGAGCATCACACCGACCGGCCAAGTGGGTGCAACCGATCAAGCGGGCACACCATCCTTTACCGCCACTTCCGCCACTTTCGATGTCGAATTCGCCTACCCAGGCTCGGCCTCATCGTATCAGGTAGTCATACGCAATAATGGCAACATTAATGCACGCCTTAGTTCAATAACCGATCTTACGGCTATCAATGCGGCCGCTCCGACGTACATTACTTACGGCATTACCGGAGTTGCAGTTAACGACACATTGGCTCCGGGTGCTACGACCACCGCTACTATTACAACTGGGTGGGACTCTGCAGCGACGACAAATCCAAACGGTGCATCCAAGCCGGTCACTATTAACTTTAATTACGTCCAAGATACGTAGCAATTGTAAAGAGGGGGGAACGCTTCAGTGGCACGATATCATCGCCGACGTGTACTATTTCGTCACATAGCGATGCTGCTGATGATTCCAGTGCTGCTGACTAGCGGGTCATACGCGCTATTTAGTCAAGATCTATCAGTAGAGGCAAATCAGACGGCTCCACTGTACGTCTCGTCTGAGTATTTGTTGGTCACCTATACAAAGACACTTACGAATGTTTCCGGCGTCAAGCGTTATTCGATTGCATTTACGGTCAGAAATAATGGACCTGTCTCTGTGACGGCATGGCAGATAAAATTTGACATGCCATCGGATTTCTCCACCTTTACCTGTGCTACGAGCGTAATATGCTCAACTACGGGGGTCACTGAAACCATCGACAATGGATCTGGGAATGGAACGATCGCAAAAAACTCCACAAGGACGTTTACTATTACGTTTCGCACCGCTCAGACAGATTACACTTTACAGAATGTCTATGTCTCAGGAACATATATAACAGGATTTCAGACGATTACCGGGCTTAGTGTTACGCGTCAGCAGGGTACTCGAACAAGGGTTGGGTCTGTATACCAGTGGCCAATTACCTTCACGATTACAAACACGTCAGGCTTCAACCTCAGCGCTTGGCAAATTACCGTGCCATGGACAACAGCTCGATCAGTGATTAGCCTCCCACCTGACGTAACCTATGTGGTAAACGGCTCATCTTTGCTAATTACGAGCACACTGCCAATAAATGATGGGGACACCTATATTGTAGATGGTGTGTTTGGTTCCACGAGTTCAAGCTGGACAATCGGCGGAACTATAAAGGGATTGCCATGATGTTTCGTAAAATGCACACGATTACATCTTCTGCTTGGTTCTTACTGGGCTTAACGATTGTTATGGTATTGCTGCCATTCTTTGTACGTCGCTATGATTTAGTTGATAGCTCACTTATGAGCTATGTCGTGCAGCCAATAGCTGCGGTATTACTAGCTGTGATAGCCCGCACGATGCTTGGTGCGCAGCATGACAGAATGCGCCATCGTACGGAGCGAGCGATGATTGTTGGTGCGGTTGTTGCCGTGTGGTTTGTGGTGTACTTTTTCTCTGGCATGTTGGTCACCTATACTTACAACGCAGTAGCAGCTAGCTGGCAGTCTATCCTAATAAACATCGCTGCGTTCGGTGTAACAGCCGTCGCTGTTGAGTATGTTCGCCATAGCTTAATGACCGTTGCGGGTAGGCGTAACATACTGTGGTTCGGAGTGATTGTCAGCATCGTACTTGCCTGCGAATATATTGGCTTGGCGCGCACGCTTGATTTGCATACCATGGCGGATACGATAAAATTTACTGTCTCTGATATAGTTCCGGCATTCGCGAGTAGCTTTTTGCTAACCTATTTGGCATTTAATGCTGGCTTCGTGCCGCAAATCGCCTACCGACTAGGCTTGATTGCGGTCATATACATTCCACCAGTTATTCCAAAATACGACTGGTATCTTAGTGGGATTGCATGGCTAGTGCTGGCGGTAGCTACGTATATTTCTATTGATAGAACGCGTAAAGATCTTGCGGTAAATGGAAGGCATTATCGACACGCTAGGCGCGCCTACGATGCCATGTTTTCTATCGCGACGGTGGTGTTACTACTCTTCATGGTTGGAACTTTTAGTTATCAGCCAAAAGTAATTATGTCCAATAGCATGCATCCTGTATTTAGCAGAGGTTCAATGGTTATTGTAAAAAAGGTAAGCGCAATGGACGTTGAGGTAGGCGACATTGTACAATATACAGCACCGGGGCATACCACCACCCACCGTGTGACAAAGATTGACTTCGCCGAAGACGGTTCAGGCAAACGGGTGTTTACTACCCAGGGCGACAATAGCCCAAGCCCTGACCCTCCCGTGCAGGCAAAGCAAATTGTAGGAGTTATTCGTGCACAGATACCGTATATCGGCTATCCGACAGTATGGCTTAACGAATTCATGAAATAGTATGAAACGAAAAGGGATGGCATGACACTAAATGTAGCTGGACAACCGAAGAAACGACGGTCGTTTGGCTTTGTTGTGTTGGGCCTTTTCCTGCTTGGCGTTGCCGGCGTGCTATTTTACGACGTATCGCAACAGCCTGCACAAACACTCAGTACTCCACCAGCTGCTTATAGTTATACAATCAATCAAACCGCAAACAGTGATGTAGAGTATTTTCAAAGCAGTTTTTATGGTGATACGCCCGGGGCAGGCAATACCGCCTATATCGCCGAGCTTACAAAGGTAGTTAACGCACAGCTTTACTATACATTTTCAGGTTCTCGCTCGGCCGAACTAACGGCGACCTACAGCGCGGAAGTTGATGTAAAGGCGCAGTACGTTGTAGGGTCAACCGATGGAAGAGACGTATCTAATGTGTGGTCTCGTAAATATCCACTCATAAAGCCAACGACTGAGACTAAAACAAGTAAGCAGATTGTACTCGAGCCTGAAGTGTCGATACCGTTTGCAGAGTATCGTAAAAAAATTGACCAACTTAAACTTAGTTTGTCGTTGCCTCTGACTGCTGAGGCTGCAATAAAGTTTGTAGTTCGAGTTAAAGGAGAAATCGACGGCACGCCAATTGATGATATTCGCACTTCAACTGTATCTATGCCACTCGACCAACCGCTCTATACCATTGCGAACAAGTTTGAAAAAGAGTCCAAAAAAGAAGTTGTTACTGAGCAAGCGAAAGACACACAGGATACTACCAGGAACTACGAGAGAATTGCCGTTGCCGTTGCCGGCGTGTTGGGGTTGGCGGCACTCATCTTTGGTATGCGCAGGCAAATTTTCAAATCACCTTTCCAACGAGAGCTTGATCGAATCTATCGCTATCACGACGGCATTATCATTCGTGCTAACAAGCCAACCAATCTTGAAGATAGAAAAATCGTCAGTGTACAGAGTTTTGATGACATGCTAAACCTTGAAGAGGAACTAAAAGTACCAATAGTAGCGAGCCCCGCAGGTGACGAAGCTATGCATTTCATAATTATGCGCGACGATGTTGCCTACATGTATACCTTAGGTAGGGTCATTCTCGACGAAGAATCGGTAGATGAGGTTGAAGAGGCATTGCCTGAACCTGAACCAGAGGTACAACCTCCTCGTCGTAGGAAAGTTGCTCGTCGCAAGATACAATAGAAGTATGGCATTAGCGAACGAGAGGGCAAGCAAAAAGCAACAAGAGTTGCTTACCTTTGTGGACGGTTTTATAAAGGGTAACGGCTATGGTCCAAGCTACCGCGAAGTTATGCGTGCGTTGGGGTATAAATCTGTCTCAACAGTCGCCATTCATATTGACGGGCTAATCGCTAAAGGCTATCTGCGCCGTCGCGATAATTCAGCTCGGTCACTAGAAGTTGTGACAATGCGCGATGCCAAGCCACCCACAGAGTCACAGTCGATTGATACGGAATTGGCAAAGCGAATTGAGACTACCGAACTTGATGCCAAACAAGTTGAAACCGTAAAAGAAGCACTAAAACTACTTGGCTTTACGCAAGTAGTGGAGAAGATGAGTGAATCGAGTAGCGAAACTGTACAAGAAGGCTAGACAGTGGACAGTGCATCACAAGCGCGAACTCACACGAAGCGCACTCTCAGCCGTCGGTGCAATATTGTTATTTCAAGTATTGTATCCTGGTGACAGAATGTTACCGCTCGAAAAAGTAGGTGCAACCCATGTTGGTACATGGCTCAAACAAGATGCGGCTAAAAAGCTTGAAAAACAGCTCGCCAATAGTCAAATCAATGTATATATTGGCGACTCCAAAAGTGCCTATACTACTATAAAGCCAAAAGACATCGGGCTGTCAATGAACGTGAGTAAATCAATGCCATCAAGTGAATACCCTTGGTACGTACGAATTGTTCCAACTTCGATTCTTTGGTTTCAACTGCTACAACCAAATCCCAACATCGGATACAGTCGTAATGAAAAAATAGCACTACAGTTTCTTGAAAGTGACCTAGCCACGTCGTGTGTATTACCCGCCAAGAATGCATCACTGAAGTTCAATGGCAAAGATTTTGATGTGGTATCCGCTCGCGAAGGTGGAACATGCAAGAAATCAGACGCTATGTCTGCGCTTGCTAACGTAAGCCCTTCGTTTTCAGGCGTTGCCTCTGCGAGAATTCCGGCGGAGGTGAGTCAGCCAAAAATACATGACGCCGATGCTCAAAAACTTGCCGATAAACTTATGAGTACGAGCAAAAGTGGCGTTAGTATAATTGTAGGAAAAACGAGCCAAAATATTCCTCAAACCGAAGTATTATCATGGCTTAGCTTTACGACAAAAAGCTCTGAGCTTACATTTAACGTTGACGCCACCAAGTCGAAAAAATACTTTTCATCGAATGTTACACCCAAAATAGCAAAGCAAGCTGGTACGACATACATCAGCACTCAAGACTTCACGATACTTTCAAAAAAAGTTGGCGCTACGGGTCAAACGTTGAACACGACAGCAACTCTTGCCACCATTGAGGATGTTTTAAATGGAGATAGCGAAGCGGCGAAAGCAATGACGGCACCACTAAAGCCAAACGTTGTGTACAGGCGAAGTTATACTTCAACCAGTACGGGTATTTCCGCGCTGATTACTCATTACGACGACGAACATGCTGGTGATTTTGGCGTGGCTTTTAGCGAGCTGAGTGGCCAGAGTCGCAGCGCATCACACCAAGCAACGCGTCAATTTACTACTGCTAGCACCTATAAACTGTTTGTTGCATATGGCACGCTACGCAACGTTGATTCCGGCAAGTGGAAGTGGAGCATGCAGGTGCAGGGAGGTCGCAACCTTACAAAATGTTTTGATGACATGATTGTAAAGTCAGACAACGCCTGCGCCGAGGCGCTGCTAAAAAAACTTGGCTACAGTAAACTTACCAACGATATTCGAGCGCTTGGCTTAAGCCAGTCTGGATTTGTGACGGGTGACACGCCGCTCACAACTGCAGGCGACCTAACCCTTTTCCTTACGAAACTACAAAACAATACGCTTGGGCTAAAGAGCTCAAGCCGAACGACACTCATTAACGCAATGAAACGAAACGTCTACCGTCAAGGTATCCCTGCAGGAACGAGCGCAACTGTGGCAGACAAAGTAGGATTCTTAAACGCATTGGTGCATGATGCGGCTATTGTGTATTCGTCGAAAGGCACGTACGTTTTGACCATCATGACGGACGGCAGTTCATGGGCAAACGTGGCTGAACTCACGCGTAAAATCGAAGCCCTTCGCTAATCTTGACGTCGCAGGGGTGCAACAGATATAATACTCCAAGGTATTCCGGCGTAGCTCAGTGGTAGAGCGGGTCGCTGTTAACGACTAGGTCACTGGTTCGAGCCCAGTCGCCGGAGCCATGAAAAACGTCAGATCATTTGGATCTGGCTTTTTTCATACCTTCGGGACTTGGCGCGAGAACCAGATCTTTTGCATAGCAAAAGTGGTTCGGCGAGCACCGCGAAGTTCTGGAAAAGTTTACTTTTGCCAGAACGAGCAAGCGAAGGAGCAAAGCGACCCAGTCGCCGGAGCCACGATGTATAAATCAAATAGACTTCCCCACGAAGTCTATTTTTGTTTTAATTGAGATAGTATTAAAACAAAGGGCATCAAATGACACAACAAAAAGGCTTCGCACACGCAGTATTAATTATCGGTCTAGTCATTGCTCTAGTTGGTGCACTTGGCTTTGTGTTTTGGCAGAATTTTATTTACAAGGAGCCTGTAACGACGAAGACAGTATTCGTTAAATCCGATTCAAATAATGTTGCTCAAGAATCTCACGACCCTAAAATTTCAAAAGCCTTATTAACTAAACCGGCCCTCGAGGCAGTACTGCCAAAAGGATGTATTTTAGGCATAAGCGATGGATCAAATGATTTCGACACGAGCATGCTTACTAAAGTGACAGCATCGAGCCCATCACTTGGACCACTTGAGTATAAGCAGCACGGTAGAATAAACGAAGAGCAAACATGGTTGTATGTAGCAGGAGGTTGCGGTAGTAACGCCGGGGCATTTGTACTTAATGACGATGCAGGTTCTTGGAGGTTGGTAGCATACCATGTTGGAGATGGATGGTTTAGTTGCGAAAAAGTTGATAACCTAGATATTCCTAGCGAAGTTGTCGGCTTGTGTTTGGACGAAGCAAGTAAGCGGAAGATATACTAAAGGAAGGTTTAAATGAACGTAAGATCTCAAAAAGGCTTCGCACACGCAGTATTAATTATCGGTCTAGTCATTGCGCTGATTGGTGCACTTGGCTTTGTGTTTTGGCAGAATTTTGTCCATAAAGCGCCTGCTGCAACAAATACGCAAATAATGACAAAGAAAAGCAAAAAACCAGACACAACTATCAAACTGACCGAAAGTTATGTCATGCCCTCAGAAAATCTGGTGTTTAGTTATCCATCGAATTGGATGCTCACTAAAAACTATAAAGAAAACTCATACGGGACTGATAATACAGCGACATTAAAAAGAGATAACGGAATAAAGCTTTCATTCAGTATTCCTTCGTATGGTCCGTCATGGCAGTTTGGCGAAAGAATTTTTGGATGTCCGTTTGATGATAACTACGATGAAAACGGAAAAAACGAACTTAGCTTGTGCCCAAATTTCGAAAAGCTATACTCGGCAAAATCTAGCCATCTAAATGACGCCTCTATCTACGTCTTCTCGCGCACGTATCCAGCGGGCTCTATAGCTAAATCTGGTATAGACCTCATTCTTGCCAAAACTGGTTGTGAAGGAACTGATCAAGCTCTGTGCAAGCGACCAGAAGCCAAGACCGGCCATTTCATTGATGCTGGAGCAACTGTAGATTTTCAAGAACCAACAAAATTTATGAAAAGTGACGAAGCGAAAGAAATGATTTCTATTCTCGAGTCTGTCACTTACCAATGATTTAGCGTAGAGGGCAGTTGAAAGGGCATCAAATGACACAACAAAAAGGCTTCGCACACGCAGTATTAATTATCGGTCTAGTCATTGCTCTAGTTGGTGCACTTGGCTTTGTGTTTTGGCAGAATTTTATTTACAAGGAGCCAGTGGCTAGCGAAACAGATTCGAATATACAAGCTGATAATGTTAAAACAACGAACACAAAAAAGAAAGTTATATATAAAACGGTACCAATAAATGGCTCAGTACTGAGATACCCGTTGAACGATAACAACGAGAAGATAATTATCGTTGCAGAAGATGCAAGCTCAGCACTGGAAATCGCATACTCCCCCATTCGTAAGTATTATCATGACAAGGATGTAAGTGAACATTGCAAAGAGCATATAGCCGGTCTGATCAATGCCCAAACTCGTAAGGAACTTTTGGACGGCAACATCCTACCGCGTTTTATAGGCAAGGACACTATTGAAGAAGCGCTAGCTGACGGGTCAGTTGTCCAGGTGGGAGACAAAGACCTCTATCTTAGTGGACCAACTAAACAAGATGAACTTTGTACAGATATTTATCAAAACAATGATTCAGAGCTAAGAGCGGTACTTACTGAAGTAAAAGCTATTAGATTAAATTGGCTGAAGTCTCTCGAAGTAGTCGAATAGTTGCGGGTTGCATTCACTAGAGTGAGCCATGAAAAACGTCAGATCATTTGATCTGGCTTTTTTCAAATTTTACAGAAGCTAGTCGTTCGAGATTAATCCTTCTGATGCATAAGAAGCGTATTTTCAACGGACTTAGATATTATGAGATAATAAACGCATGCGGTATGTAGTGGTAGCTTGTTTAATTAGCCTCGCGATTATAGTTGCGTTATCTAATCAGCCTGTCGCGAGCGCAACTGTTTTTACTGCGTCTGGTGACTATGGTCAAACAGCTGATACAGACAATGTCATTAGAGATATTGCCAGGATTAATCCAGACGCTCACTTAGCTCTTGGAGATTTAAGCTATGGCAGTAATAGCAACCCCAGCAACGAAAGTAGCTGGTGCGATTTTGTAAGACAAAATCTTATTGTAGGCGGTGTAGATCCCGACGCGTTCCCTTTTCAACTTTTAACAGGCAACCATGAAGATAGTTCACAACGCAACGGTTACATAATGGACTTTGCCAGCTGCCTACCTGACCGATTTGGGATTGGTGGTGGAACGTACCCCATAAATTACTACTTCGACGTCGACAATGTGCGCATAATCATGATTTCGGCCAGCCTAACCGTGGAAGGCACAAGCTATGGCTTTACGAGCGGAAGTCCTGAGTATGTAGATCTCTCAAATTGGATAGATGGTGCTGCGGGAGCGGGAGCCGACTGGGTAATCGTTGGGGTTCATAGAGCCTGTGTGACGGTAGGTGAAAAACCTACGTGTGAAATTGGGACGGACCTCACAAATCTCCTCATCGTGAAAAAAGTAGATTTGGTATTGCACGCCCATGAACATATGTACCAACGCACCAAACAGCTTACGCACGGTACAAGCTGTACGACACTAAAAGTAAATGGTTACGATGAAGACTGTGTGGTGTCCGATGCACCAAACAACGCTTTCGTTAAGGGCGATGGACCAATCGAAGTAATTGTAGGTAACGGAGGACACTCCTCGTACAGCATTAACTACAAAGATGCCGAAGGCGGTTATTTCTTGAAAGCGAGTGGTAAGAACGCAAGCCCTAGCTATGGAAACCTAGTGCTTACTATTTTGGGTAATAAGCTCCATGGTGAATTTGTAGCGGCTAAAGGCGCGTATAAAGACGAGTTTGTTATTACCGACACAGGTGATGCACTTACGAATACGCTTGACGAAGCAACCAACCTGGCGGGCGACTTCAATGGCGATGGTCGCGATGATTTAATTTACGCAGATCCAAACGGGGACACAATCGCCTGGCGGGTGGCAAAATCTACAGGGAGTAGCTTTAACACAGGTACAATTTGGGCAGCAGATTTTGGTAGTGCCGGTGACAAATTTTATAGCGGCGACTTCAATGGCGATGGTCGCGATGACATTGCATATAGTCGAATTATCGATGATGATACAGTACAGCTACGAGTTGCTCTATCGAACGGCAAGTCGTTCAATAGCGGTAAAATCTGGAATAATGATCTCGGAAATAAAAACTCAAGCTTCTATGTTGGAAACTTCAATGGCGGTAGTGGCATAGACGACATTGCGTTTACTGAGCCTGTAGGAGATACGATAGCGTGGCAGGTGAGCTTGTCTGATAAACATCAGTTCAAATCACCGACGCAATGGAGTGCAGACCTGGGAGATGCTAATAGTAGATTCTACGTGGGCAACTTTAATGCTGGTACTGGAAAAGACGACATTGCGATCATGCAGCCAGAAAACACGAAGGTGTCTTCGTGGATGGTCGCGAAAAGTAACGGAGTCTCTTTTGAGACACCATCGCTATGGATCGAAGACGCTGGAGACCCTAGCGATGTATTTAGGGTTGCAGACATTAATGGGGATAAAAAAGATGACATTGTCTATATCAAACTTGACTCCATGCTCCAAGCACGGATTAAGAGAGCTGTGTCGAACGGATCGGTGTTCACGGGGCCTTTGACGAGTTCGCTTGATTACGGCAACGACGCTGATCGCTATCGAATTGGTGATTTCAATGGTAACGGGAAGGATGATTTAGTCCTTGCAAGGCAACAAGGTTCTTCAACCTTGCTTTGGAAAGTAGCTTGGTTATCTTCGTTCTCTGATCGTGGAGTTTGGAAGAGTGATTTTGGTGATAATAAGTCGATATTCTGACGGGGGCTGTACTCTATTTTGAGCGAGATTTTCTGTCCAGAACTGAACGTACGGAAGGACTAACTGGCTTATCGGGCCGATGTGTGCAGCCAATCCAGCAGCAAGGGCGACGTTTGCCCTCTAGCAGTTCTTCGACGGTACGGCGAACACGCCGTTCACGAGTTTCGATTGCTTTGGCGTTCTCGACCCAGCAAATAAACTCGTTGCGAGCCAGCGGTGTAATATCGTACCACAATGCCAACGCAGTTTTGTCACCACTGAGTTTTTTGCGAAGATCTGCTGGCATTTTGTGCACAGTACCAGCAGGTATGCGTGAGCCAATCATGTAGTTAGTATAGCAAGTACACCCAGTGCTATACTAAAACTATGCAAAAAATCGCAACTAAAGTATTTATTTGGGCTTCATTAGCCTTCGGAGTGATAGGAATCGCAGTGGTGTTTACACAGCCAAAAGATGATAGCATTCTCTCGAAGCTTCTATTTACC
The DNA here is from genome assembly GCA_002455275.1 of Candidatus Saccharibacteria bacterium UBA6664. Lineage (GTDB taxonomy): Bacteria > Patescibacteriota > Saccharimonadia > Saccharimonadales > Saccharimonadaceae > UBA1020. The sequence continues at coordinate 56,603 of DKKO01000004.1, read as the reverse complement.
TGCGTGTTTATTATCCTTCCATCGTTCGCGTTAAGTGTTGCAGGCAAATACTTAAAAGAAAAATAAATATCGCTTGCCAAATTGGGTAATTGCGAGAGCTATTACCCTTATGCTATGATATAGGTAACTGTTTAAAGTAATAGGGAGACAACATACACATATGGACAGTATGTCATATCGGACAAACCGGCCTGCTACGCCACAGCGACCAAACTCAGAACGACCTGATGATGAGCAAGACACCACTGCTGAATTACCTGCACCACGCAAACGTAGCTCAAAAGAAGAACCAAAGAAAGCGCGAAATATGGGTAAATGGCTAAAAATGGGCCTCGTTGCACTCGCAGTTGCCGCTGTAGTATTTGTTGGCTGGTGGATGTTTGTACGCTCGGGCAGTGTTGCATCTACGATTGATGGTGGCAAATACCAAGCGGTATTCTTTACAAACGGCCAAGTGTACTTTGGTAAGCTACACATTGTAAATGGCGAATACATGGCGTTAAAAGACATTTTCTATCTTCAGGCAAAGTCAACGACGAAAGACGATAAGAATCCTCAACAAACAAGCGACAACACTGCATCTGATGTCGAGCTAATTAAGCTTGGTAGCGAGATTCATGGTCCTGATGACGAGATGATTATTAGCAAAGACCAAGTACTATTCTTCGAAAATCTTAAAGAAGACAGCACTGTTTCTAAGACGATTAAACAGTACCAAGAGCAACAAAACTAGTAAAGGCGAACAACAATGGCGCTAAAGCTACGTTCGAAAGGCGTGTTTAAGCACAGATCTATTACCGAACGAGCCATACGAAAAGAACGTCGCGCTAAAAGGATGAGGTGGGGTACGGTCCTGTTTATGCTGGCTGTGCTACTAATTGGCGGGCTTGTTGCGCTGTACCTATGGTACAACAGCCAACAAACGCAGCATGGTACCGTAGAAGCACCACCGGTCGAAGATACCACACCAACTATCGGACGGCCAATGCCAGCAGCCAACGCTAGGGTCGGCGTGTCAATTCAAATGCTTACCTCACCAGTTGCACCAGGTGAGAATGCTAGTGTTACTATACGTACAAATCCTAACATTACCTGTACCATTGTGGTTGAATACAACGAAGTTAAAGCAGAAGATTCTGGCCTTACGAAAAAAATTGCGGATGAATTTGGTGTAGCTAGTTGGTCGTGGACAGTTGATAATCAAGCGCCAAACGGCACCTGGCCGGTGACGATAACGTGTAAAAATGCTAAAAACTCTGGTGTCGTGAAAGGCAGCCTAAAAGTTGCTCCGGCAACTGAATCTAGTTCATCGAATTAATGTACGTTTTCCAGGCCTTGTCTGGAATCGCAGAGTCAGATTTTATCAAAACTAGAAGGTTGTTTTTGACGAAAATAACAGATTGAGGTCCTTTGGCGGAAGTACCAATATACACAGTTGTGTCCCCAGCCTTTAATTTGTCGTTGGCTGCGTACGATGATGCGAGATCAGATATATTTTGATCGACATCACCTTGGAGCTTTTTGGGAAGACGCTGCTCACTGACAATAATAGGAATTTGACCAATTGAATCGGTGTAAGCGTACACTGGCTCTCTACTTGGCGGGCTAATACGTGTCCAGCCACCCTTTTGTTCGATATTGAGGGAAGCGGGACTGATGGTATCAAATGTGGGGTTGCCTTTTGAGAGAGAGGCACTGCCGAGATCTTCCTGTGTATCGTTAGCAGTAGTTTGTGAATCATTCGTGTGGATAGCTCCATTTACCCAAATGTATAAGCCAATCAAGCCGATGATGAGCACAATAACGAGCATTGAAAAGCGAGGATGCTTCGCAAACAGCTCTGTGAGTGGTCGCAAAAGCTTGGCGACTAGTCTTCCTAGTGCTTTTAACCAACCAAATAGAATGCCAAACGGTGTTTTTTTGATTGGCTGAGCCGCTGTGTAGCGCGGCATAAGTTTACCGGTTACGGCAGGTCGCTTCGGCTCTACGCGATATTCTGGCCGACGAGGATCAGTAGTCATATTTTGGTGTATCGAGCGGTTGCTGCTCGCCTCCAGTAAAGGTTCGTCCATGCTGTAAGCGTTTGCTCGGGTCGGCTGTGAAGTACAGGTTCATGTCTGATATGGTCGGTCCACGACTCACGTCCTCGGGGTATCCATAGGTCTGCGAGGCGTCGATGGTATTTTGCATGTAGTACCACCGAGCATAGGAAGTGTTTGCTCCGCTTACGTCCTTTGGAGTAAATGTGTTAAGTGTACCGAGTATCGTATCGCCGAAGGACGTAGTTTGACCCCATGGAGGAAAAGCCGAGCCGGCGTAAAAGGCCGACGACGCTTTATGGTCGTCGATATACACACCCCATGCTGTAGTGAGACCGGATACCATACCAATATTTGTTTGGTTGAAAACAGTTGAGGTAGATCTGTTTAGGACAATTGTATCCGACGCAGAAGCGGTTGTGGAGTGAAGATTTGCCCCTGAATACACGCGTACTGTCATAGTCGTCGAAGTACGGTTTACATACACTTCTATTCGGTGCCATGCACCGGATCCAAGTGCAAGTTCAGAACCTTCTGCGGTAGTCTTGTCACGTATCTGAAGGGTACCAGTGGTTGTTATACGTAAGCCGGCAATTACCTCATTGACACCGCTAGGGTCGTAGGTTTGAGAATAGATAGTTGTATTTGAAGATGGGTTACTTGCAAAGCGTACATAAAAACGGTCGTAGCGTTCACTGATCGATGAAAAATCGTCGTTACAAGCGCCTGACCCATTAGTGCCCCCAGGAGTCGATATATACATTGAAAGGCCGGGGCTTACGTATTGTGCATTACTGTAATTATTTGAACCGCTTCCTGAAGAATAGCAGTTGTCATATGCTGTTGTCGTCTCTGTCACAGGGTTACCGTTAGTGCCTTGATCAAAGGTGGCGTGATGCATGATATAGTATGAATCGTATGCGGACTGATAATTTGTTTGCCAGCGCGCTCCGATAGAGTTGTCGACACCGTTCAGTAGCCATTTAGTAGGGAATACATTTGTGTCGGTATCAATACGCCGAGAGTATTTTGCCACCTGAGGCTGGGTAAGTAAGGTGGTCTGTTGGCTAACAGGACTTCCATAGGTAAGAGTAGAGCCACAGCCACCACCGAGCACATAGGCTTTACCCTCATAATAAGCTGCTGCAGCACCATAGCGTGCACCGGTAAAGCGTTGGTTGGTCTCATACCATTCACCAATACCGGTCGGGTTGTTGCCGCTCACGATAGTGGTATTTGCACTAATCGGTGCGACAAGTGTGCGCGGGTTACACGAAGTACTCGCTGTCCTACCGCCGAGCATGTAGATGTAGCCATTTACCGCGAAAGCGTCGGCTTGAGCGAGCTGAATCGGTAAACTATTCGTATACGTCCATGAGCCAACTGAACCGTCATCTATCATATATTTGGTTCCTGAGGCTACGGTTCGGTTTGAACTAACCGTTAGTGAAGTAGCGCTACCAAATGCCGTAATGGTGGAAGAGGTACCATCACCATATTGAAGCGTTTTTCCTACCATGCCAGAGGTCCAAGTAGTACCGGATCCTGTTACGGTAGTACCACTTTGTGACAAGCTTCCTTCACGGTAACCAAGTGGGGCAAATTGAACATCGCTAAGGTAATTTGTACCGTCTGTGCCGCCAAGTACGTACAAGTTATTCGCGTAGGCAACCACTGCAGCGCCATAACGAGCAACTGATAGGCTTGTTCCCGTGCTCCATCCGGTGAGGTCACCACCACTGTTTTGTTGAGAGCTATAGTAGACACTTGTTTGTGCTGTTGGAGTACCACCAGTGTTCAGCCCTCCTACAACGTAAATTCGATTATTCCATGATGCGGCACCAACCACTTTACGGCTACCGGGCATTGTCTGACTTGAAAGTTGCCAATGAGGTTCACCAGTACTCGAGTTAATAGAGTCCGTATAATATGACTGGTTTGTTGCAGTTCCGGCTGAGTTTTGTCCACCAACATAGTAAAGTGAAGTACCGGCAACCTCCAGCTGGCCCCAAGCGCGTGCCGCAGGTAAGTCGGCGTTACCGGTACCTGGGTTTTGTTGCCATGTTCCTAGTGCGCCGTAGCTATCAATAGTAGTCCACATGACAGAAGCGGTTGTTGCAGAACAGTCGGTAGTACCGGTACAGCCACCGGCAATGTAGAGTTTGCCATTATACACAGCTGCGCTTGCGCCAACGCGGTTTGCATCAGTCGTGTAGGTATTTGCTGAGGTTGAATAACTGGCTGGCGCACCGCTATCATTGTTGTATATTTGGAAGGTCTCAATGGTATCAGTTGCTGTTGAGCAAGATGGGCTATCCCCTACCGTACAGCCTCCAATTGCGTAGGCAAATGAGTTTGATACAGGCACTGTAAGACCCCAACGGTGATCAATTTCCACAGTGGAAACATGAAAACCATCGCCTGTTGAACCTAAGCTTCCATCACTCACGTTTATCTTCACAAACTCAATATCCGCAAGCTCACCAAGGCTCGCATCGTAACCTCCGGTAACGTATAAGTAGCCATTGTATCCAAACGCTGACGCACGTCGTCTACCAACCACCATGTCAGTATCGTCTTCTACCCAGCCACTGCTCACCGTCACGATGTTGTTGCTGTTGTCAATCTTTGCATACCGCACAGAAGGTATGTCCACAAGACTTGGGGCAACGCCACCAATAAGGTAAATATAGTTTGCATATACAGCGCCACTCATAATACCAAGGCCAGTACCGCTCGCACCGGATATGGTGCCAATCTGCAACTGGCCCGAGGTGGTACAGCCAGATAATGCAGCTGATGTGCCAATGTTGCACTTGTATACGTTTTGGCTGTAGGCAGTGCACCCCATGTTTGAACTACTCGTGCAGCCACCAAGGATGTATAAATTGCCCGGGCTACTTCCAGCACTTGAAGGGTTAGCTCGCGCGAATGCAAAGTTGTACGACACACTGTTAACACCTAGGTTGCCTGTGCCACTGGCCATCGGTTGGGACGTCCATGCTGATATAGTGCCGTCAGAGCTATTCAGGGTGGTGCGCACGATCGCGTTCGTATTTGAACTTCCGTTAAGCCCCCCCACCAAATAGAGCACACCACCGAACACGACTGGACTTGATGCCGCGATGCCGCCAGAGACGGTGTTTGTCGTATCGACGCACCATATGTTGCCACGTAGGTTATTCGGAGCGCTACATGTTGGAGCAGTCATCTTACCGGTAGATGAGATGGCGGTATAGGCAACGTTACCACTCGTTGAGCCACAAGCCGTGCTTGTACAGCCACCAATCACATATAAATAACCATTCGCTACTATTGCAGCGGGCAAAATATTACCGATGTAGGTAGTGCCAGGTAGGTCACATCCAGTCGGCGATCCACCACTACAGGGCGATGTTCCCGCCGCTACCGATATATCCACCGTGGAAGCGTCCCCGTCCTGATTAATCGTACCGTAATTAATCGTGCTTACTAGGGTCGAGCATACACCTGTAGAGGTATTTTGTGCGCTGCAGCCACCAATTTCGTAAATATATCCACGCCAAGCCAGTACGCTGTGACTTGTTCGCGTGTCACTCAGCGAGCCGACGGCGTTCCAGTCGTCGATGGTACCATCGGCATTAATACTCGCTACGTAAGTATTGCTTGCGATAGAGGTACAATAACCACTTGCGTTTGTGGCAGAACAACCACCGCTCACATACATATACGCTCCCCATGCGCTACTCATTTCCCCACCATCAGTCATACGGGCAGCAGGAAGGCTGGTTGTTTGCTGCCAGCTGCCCAGAGTGCCGTCTGTAGACGATAGCTTGCTGTAATAAACAGTGCTGAGAGGCGAGCCACCTATACTACTTGCGCCTCCAATTAGGTAAATACGGTCATTATATATTTGCGATGCGTAGCCGTACGCATTGTAGGGAAGATTGGTAGAGCTACTCCAGCTTCCTAAAATACCCGTTGCGGAGAGCGAAGATATTTGGGTTGAGTTCACGACGGATTTCGTACTACTCGCACTAGTTACTCCACCCATAAGGTAGAGGCGGTTGTTGTAGGCAGATACCTTCATGCGACTACGTGGTGAGCTTAAATCAGTGTCGCGATACCAATATGACCAGTTGGCCTGGCGAGAGTCACTCGGGTGCCAAAGTTGTGGTTCGCCATTCGCACCAAGCTTTGCAATATATACTGTTTTACACACACCACCGTCACCGGTACCGTTACCCGTGGTACAGCTTGAATCTTCACCACCGATGGCATACAAGAAGCCATTGTAGGCGACGAGAGCTAGATTCGTACGAGGAGAGGGAAGATTATAAGCTGATGCGGTACACCAACCACTACAAGCGCCGTTACCAGGGTTTGCAGAGTCAATTGCGCCAGAGGTTGTGTTAAATTTTGCCCAGTTGATAGCTGAACTATTGCTGTAACCTCCACCGCTCCAAGTGATAACTACGATACCGTTATCTCCTGGCGAGCCGTTATTTAAGCTGCTACCGCCTGACCCACCATCACCAGCACCACCACGGTCACTGTCGCCTGAGTTACCGGGGGATGTGCCACTACCAGCAGTATTGGTAACAGATGTGGCCGAACCAATGGTATAACTTGAGCCACCACCACCACCACCACCTGCAGCACCATTAGTACTTGAAGTTGCTCCACCACCAGCACCACCGTAGTAACCAGCACCACCCCCACCACCACCAGCGCGAGTGTTGTTGATGTTTGGTGAACCACCAGCTCCACCGGTAGCAAGCCCACCAGCCGCGCCACTACCATCCGTTCCATCGTTAGTTCTACCATCACCACCTGCACCACCAGCAAGGGAAGCACCGTCTGAACCGTCATTTCCTGTAGAGGAACCAGCAGTTCCAAAGGTGGTAGGAGTTCCGGCACCACCACCAAGGCCGTTCTTCGTCGCAATACTTGTACCAGCTACACCAGTAGTACCACCACCAGCACCACCTGCACCACCAGAGTTAGCGTTACGAGCGCCACCTCCACCACCACCACCTGCGGCGATTGCTAGTGCTGTGGAGCTGCGGTACAAGCTTGAATAGCCACCACCTCCACCTCCACCACCAGCATCGTTTCCTCCTGAGCTATAGTTACCACCAGCGCCACCACCTCCGACGTACACCGTAAGATTTTCGCCAGCACTAACAGAGTGTGTTGATGTGACATAGCCACCACCACCACCTGCAGCACCAGCCGCTGAGGCCGCACCACCTCCACCTCCACCACCAGCACCCCACATTTCTACCGTGATACTACTCACACCACTCGGTACAGTGAATGTATTCGTGCCTTGTGAAGTGAAGACCTGGCCATTGTATGTCGTTCCTCCAACCGTATAAACAAAGCCTCCGGCTGCAGCTGAACCGGCGTTCCATGTTCCGGTAGGTAATGCAGTGGTAGGGTCCCACGAATCAAATCGTGCTCCGGTGGTAGAGCCCTTCTTAATCAGGGAATTTGCTACGTCAAAGTCTATGTTAGTCTCGTTATTTCCCGCCATAAATTGTTCAGCGGAGGCTACGTAGATAGTCGGGTCAATGCTGATAGGATAGTGAGCGCTAAGCAAATTCGTAACTTCTACTCTTAATGTACTACCATCAAGTACGTACCGTGCCTTGACATCAGTATCAGACCCGTCTATTTCACGAATCTCTGGCTTCGGTATACGAAAAAGTAGCGTCGTTTTGTCGGCATTTTTGCGAGCCTTTTCTAAGAGGGCTGCGTCGTCCGCAGTTCCAGTTTTTACATCACCCGAGAGAATGCTATTGCCATATATACCTACCGACCCATCGGCCTCAAGCTTGGCTTTGTACGTATCACCAAGCTCTAGCTGGTACTCAAAGTTCTTTGAATCACCACTAGGAGAGGGAAGCAATATGTCTTCCTTTACACCAGCTGATTGTACGGTGTAGACAAGCCAACCATTACGATCGGAGAGAGGGTAGATAACCCGGCCATCTTGCGCTTTGCCCGATGCTGTTGAAAAACGTGGCTTCATAACAAAGTCAACGCTGTGGGCGCCATCTTCTACGACAACACCTTTGCCTGCGTCGCGTGGAACAGAAATTTTTACCGCTGTGGTGGATAGCTGAGTTGATTCTTTGTCTGCATCTACGCCATTGTCATAGATAAACTGTTGGGATTCGCCATTATACTTCAGATTTTTAGCAATAGCAGCTGGTACTTCCGAGAGAAGTTGTTTCGACTTACCCAGCTCGTAGGATGGTGGAAATAGATACCCATAAGCGACGTACCCGATCAGCCCAACACCAGCAAGTACGACTACTGATCGCGCAATACTTGGCCGACTCCATGTGTTCGTATCGGGTATGATACCGTTAACCCAGCGGTGAAATCGCCTCACAAATACTCTTGTGTTTATCTTCGCCATAACTCCTAGTTTACAAGAGTTATTTTAGCATAAGCACCGAGGTAACACTAGCGGTTAGAGAAGGTAAAGTTCAAGTTACCGACGTACGCGTTCGCGTTTGAGCTTGCTGTTACGTTTATCTTAAAGACGATACTTTCGCTCGCTGCGAAGCTACAGGTGGATGGGTCGGCAGAGCCGGTAGCGTCGCCAGTTTGCCATGAGCTCTGCGAACCAGTCGATACACTTACTGTGCTTCCACAAGCGGTCAGACCACTGGTGTTGCTTCGGTATACCTGGTAGTTCACGGTTGAGTTTGCACTGTCGGTACGGCCCATCAGACTGGTTGAGCCTGAGCTAAATTCCTTGAAAGTACTAGGCAACTGATAGGTGACATAGATGCTGTAGGTTTGTGCCGTTGACTGAGGGGAGGTCCACTTGTAGAAGTTGTAGGTTTCGTTGGTACCACAGATAGTTGATTGACCTGAACTGCCATCATTGATGTTGAGTGTGTCAGAACAGAGGTCAGAAGTCATGGTTCCAATGCCAGTACCGTGTAGTACCGCGTTGGTGTACTCTGGGCTAATGGTAATGACGTTATCTGGGCTTGAACCACAAGCTCCCCAACCGTCAGCTTCGTAACACTGCAGTTTGCCGAGAGTCGTGTCGTAGTACATGCTTCCGAGAAGGGCGTCGTTGTTTTCTGCAATCGGAGCTGAGGCGCCTCGGTCAAGGGTGAACAGGGTAACTGGTCCACCGTTGGCACCACCACCAATCTGTACGTTTGGCGTAGCTGCGCTTGAGAGTGTCATCGAGAAATCATCTACGAGGAAGGTACGAGATACACCAGCTGCTGCCGTCTGTACGAAATGTACGTATGGGTTCGTCACGGTAGTGCCAGCAGTATCAATGTAACAAGTAATCTGTGTCCAGTCGGTTGTAGTGACCGTTTGCGTACTGTAGTCAACACAGTTCACGAAGTTAGTGCCGTTGTCTGGGGTGTAGCGGATGGTGAAGTCGGTGAAGGCAGACCCACTTGAGAGCTTGGCGTATACCGACACACGGTAAAGGGTGCTGGCAAGCGGGTTGATTGACAATTTGTTCTTTACACCGTTGCCCGCTGTTGTACCGGCGGCTGCCTGTGCGCTGTCGCTTGCTTCTTGGCCATCGCTGGTGTTTCGGCTAACAGTACTCGTACCAACTGCAGTCCAGTTTGTGGTGAAATTGGTGTTGTCGTTTACCGTACCATCAGTCGCGTAGTTGTAATCAGCCGCAATAGTCACGCTGAGGTTGTCTACATAGAAGGTTCGCGCTGTACCGCTACCAACCTGTCGTATGTTGATTGAGTTATTTGAAGTAATACCAGAAGTTGGTGCGGTAAAGGCACAGGTTACCTTGGTCCAAACCTTAGTCTTGATAGCCTGACCGGTTGTACATGTTACAGAGTTGGCTGAACCGTCAATTGAGTAGTAGGCAGCGAGGTCGGTGAAGGTGCCGCTTGACAGCTTGGCACTAAACGACAGGTTGTAGTGCTGGCTAGCGGTAAGGGCGGTGCTAAGCACGTTCTTGACACCATCGCTGGCTGCTGAGGTAGTTGCAACTTGAGCTGAACCTTGACCACTGGCAACGTTAGAAGTGGTGGTGTTTCGAGTAACGGTTGAAGCGCCAAGAGCTACCCAGTTGCTGGCAGAGAAAGTACTCTCAGCACCGGCGTTGCTAGCGTATTCGGTGACGGTGCCGTTGACAGAGAAGAGGGTTGCTGCAGCTGAGTTCTGTACCTCAAGAAGAGTGCCGTTTACTGGGCTTGTCGAACTATCGCGAATAGTAAGTCCGTTAGCGTTTGAGCTGCTGGAAACGATAAGCTCAGCCGCACCCGCGCTAGTAAGAGTGTTGTTGTAGGCGGCTTGAAGGTCGGTTGAGCTTGATGCACCGGCTGCAGTCCAGTCAGAGCCGTTCCATACGAGTGTTGCGGTAGTGTTTGCGCGCATTGCGATGCTGTTACCAGTGGTGGTGTTACAGGTACCATCGTAGGTGCCACCAGCAGCGACGTCGTTTAGACACAGAGTGAAGTCGCTTGATCCGTTTGCGGCGGTGACGTAGACGATACGACCAGCAGTAGCAATTGTTGGGTCAGGGATAGCTGCTTCAAGGCCGGTTGACGAGAAGCTGACGATGACAGCACCGTTGTTGTTTACGTTTGCTTGGGTGATAGTACAGTCTGCGCCAGCACAGTCTTGGCTGCTTGCAGTAGCAACAGTTGGTGTATCTATAACTACGAGCCCCTTTACGCCAGTACCGAAGCCGGAACCACCAGTAAGGGTAACGTTACCACCGTTGGCGTTACCAACCGTAGCATTACCACCTTGGATTGTCAGTGAACCACCAGCGGTACCTGAGGTTGAGCTTCCAGTTCCGCTAATCGTAAACGCGTTTGGTGCAGCAGCAGTTACACCGTTACCAAAGTAGACAGAGTTAGTATTATCGAAGGTTGCTCGAGTAGTGCCATTTGTGGTGAGCGTGATTGAACTCTTTGCTTGTAGTGCTGTGGTGCCACCAGTCGCGGTACTACCCGTACCAATAGTAATGTTTGTTGTTCCACCAGAGGTGTTATTAGTTCCAATGTTGATAGTTTGCGTACCACTTGCAAGCGCTGTGTTGCCGATTTGAATTGTGGTTGCGCGTGTAGAGCCGAGGTATATACTTCCATCGACGCCGGAGCCAGCTTTCGCGCCGGCGTCGAGATAGATATTGCCTCCATTAGCGTTGGTGCCACCTGCTGCTCCACCTTGGAGCTGCAGGTCGCCGCCAGCACTACCAGTTCCACTTCCGCCGGTACCCGCCGCAATAGTTAATTGTCGTCCCGCAGTGCTTGCGGCAGAGGTACCGATAGATAGGGTCCGGTTAGCACCGGAATCGAAGGTAAGGTTACCAACCAGGTTGGTATCCTTATTGAGGTTTATGCTCGTCGCATTGGTCGTACCAATGTTGAGCGCTACGGCTGAGGCAGTATCAAGTAAAGGAGCTTGCAATGAAGTTGTGGCAGAGAGCGTGCCTGTTACAGCGGTGTTGCTCTGCAGTTGGATGCCACTGGCTGCTTGAAGTGACAGAGTGCCAGTGTTGGTCGTGAAGCTAGATGAAGCATTGGCGGCAATTGTTACAGCACCACCACTTGTGTTACCGATAGAGGTCGCAGCCCCACCGGTGGTATTGATGTTGGTGGTGCCCGTTAGGCTGGTAGTGCCACTGGTTACGGTTAGATTTTTGCCACTAGCAACAGTTGTGTCACCGTTAAGGCTTACGGCACCTGTGCCAGTTTTGAATGTTCCGGTGCTAGCGGATTGGTCGAATGAACCTGTGCCAGCTGCAAATGTAAGGTTTTGGTTGGCGGCGACCGATACGTTCTTATTTAAATTAATCTGAGTTGCGTTAGTTGTACCGATGTTTAAGGCAACGGCAGACGCAGTATCGAACGTTGCAGCTTGTAAGGTAGCTGCAGTACCGGTGCCTGAAATGTTGAATCCTGCACTCTGTGCTGAGGCTACCTGGTTTTGAATATAGTTGTTGCTTCCGCCGTCCATTCCAGCGAAGTTCCAGCCTGTTCCGTCATATACAAGGGTGGCTGTGGAATGAGTATTAAACGTCGTACTACCAATGATAAATGTGTTAGTCGCGTTAATGTTACTAATGTAAACGATTCGACCAACGCCACCGTCGGTAGGAGCAGGAATCGTGTATGTGCGGCCTGAGGCAGTTGGTGAAATGGTAAAGCTTGTGTATTTATCAACGGTATCGGCTGCTGTACCAATCGAACCTGCAGCAAGATCACCAAGCGCTAGTGAGGTATTTTTCGTAGAACCATTATTTGTAAATGTGCCAGTTCCCGCACTAACACCACTGGTCAATCCACCCTGAATTGTGGTGGTGGTTGAGGATTTGCCAATAACCACACTACCTGCATTTACCGTACCAATATTTACAGCGCTTGTACCACTAGTGCTGGTGCCGGTATCGATGCCTACACTTGCTGCTGTACCACTTGTGCTATTGCCAGTCTGAATGGTAATAGCACTTGATGTTGCTGCGTTTGGTGTCACTATATTTACACCACTGCCTCCCTGTAGAGTAAGCGTTCCTGTTGTTGTACTAAGCGTTGATGCAGCTCCTCCGGTTAATGTAAGTGCAGCACCGCTAACAACGCCTACGGCCCCAGTGCTACTGTTACCTATGGTGACAGTGCCAGTACTTCCAGCGCCAATTGAAGTGTTACTAGAACCACTCGTATTGATACTTGTGGTGCCCGTTATAGATGTCGTGCCGCTAGTAACGGTAAAGTTCTTACCTGACGCTACGGTAGTATCGCCGTTGAGGCTCACTGCGCCGGTACCAGTCTTAAATGTTCCAGAACTTGCTGATTGATCAAACGAACCTGTGCCCGCACCATAAGTGATATTCTTGTTTGCCGCAATTGTCACATCTTGGTTAAGACTAATACTGGTTGCATTAGTCGTACCAATATTGAGTGTTCCTGCGGAAACAGTGTCAAGTAGAGGTGTGAGCACGCTCGTGTTACCCTGCAGAGTTGCGGCGATACCAGTGCCTGATATGTTGAAGTTACCCGTTTGCGCTGTACCAGGAGTACTTGCTTGCAACTGAATGTAGCTGTCGCTAGTGCCGGCTGCACCAATGATGCGCCATCTGCTAGCACCTGAGTCGTATACTAATGAGACCGAGCTTCCAGCCGGTAGGGAAATGTTGCTACCGGTGCCGGTGATAATTCGGTTTGATGCGCTTGAGCCAGCTGCTTCATTGTTAATATTTGCGGCCTGAGAAGCGGCGTTAACCAGTGTGATAACTCGTCCATCAACGCCGTTTGCGATACCAGTGATAGTTTGGGTACTTGCACCAGTTAAGCGGAAGAGTACACCAGTGCCAAAGTCGACGTCATCGCTTGAGCCGGTTGTGCTGAAATCTGAACCGCGCTGGAAGGCAACGTTGCCAGCGTTTGACACGGTTAAGTTAGCGGTCACTGTCGTGTTCTTGGCGAGGGTTATTGCTGTTGCGTTGGTCGTACCGATGCTAAGTGTGCCAGCGCTGGCAGTGTCGATAGTAGGAGCCAATACAGAAGTAGAAGCAGTCAAGCTACCAGTAACCGAAGTATTATTCTGCAAGTTAATACCACCACTGGCCTGGATGTTATAAGCACCAGACCCATTCATCTGACCACCGGTAAGGGTGTTTGTGCCGATATTGTTGATGCTGGCGCCGCTATCGATGTTATTGCTAGCAACATAGTTGCCAGTAGCGCTCGCGTTGTTGATATTGATTGCATAGCAGGTAGTAGTACATGACGAGTCGCCAATGACGTTATTTGTGAGGTTGTTGTACGAGGCAACATCAAGGTAGATGCCGTTTGTTGCGCCCGCACCACCCGTATCGTAGATAGTGTTTGAGCTAATGGCGTTGTTGCCAGCGCTAGACAGTAGGTAAATTCCGTAGACGTTGCTTCCACCGCCACGGATGGTGTTACCTACTACGGTGCTTCGTGTTTCGCCTGACATACGAATACCTGCGCTTGGGTTTTCACTAATGCTGTTGCCTGAAACGGTGTTGCGTGCTGAACCACTTTGGAAGTTGAAGCCGTAGGTAGAGTTACTCTGAGAATTGTTGCCGCTAAAGGTATTGTGATTTGAGCCGCTTATCAAGAAACCTTCCGCACTGTTGCCCTGTGACTGGCTATCGTTAATAACGTTGTAAGATGAGCTGCTGTTAAGGCTTAACCCTGCGCCAGTGTTGGCTCGGAACGTGCTAGAAGTAACTTTGTTGTTGCTAGACGCGGTTAAGTATACCGCATCGTTACGGAAACGAGTGGCACTAATGTTTGAAATGGTTGCACCGCCAATGGCGCTAGATCCACTACCGCTTCCCATGCCATTGAGGTAGATACCGTACTGTGTACCTGCAGTGTTAAGGTCACTACGACCATCAAGTTTAAGGTCTCGAATCACCACGCCCGTACCGGTTGTTGTGTCACTGTTTTCAATCAAGTTTTCGGTGCTGTCGAGATTTCCGAGTTCGATTACTGTACCTCGACCTGCGCCCGCCAGAATTGTATTGTTAGGAATCGAAATGGTTGCCGCTGCTACATAAGTACCTTCAGCAAGATACACTTGGCCGCCTGCAGCAGCAGTTAATGCGCTGTTGATTTCACTCTCGTCAGCAGTACCGTCAGCTACGTAGTCGGCAGCATCTTTCATCGCCTGCGAGCTGTTACTTGCAGCTACGATTTTAGTAGAAGTGCTGCGGTCACCCTGCCACTTACCGTTTGCGTAGGTGAGTAGTTGCTTTGTGGTGGTGTCGTAGTAGACCATACCTTCGGTTGGAGAGGCTGGGCGAGAAGCAGTGTTGCCACCACTGATTGTCAGGCTCTTTCCGTTTGAAAGGGTAACGTCTGCACCAAGAGTTATCGCGCTCGTGTTGCTAGTGCCGATTGAAATGGTGCCATCTGTGCCAGATCCGGTTTTTGCACCAGCGTTAAGGGTTACGTTACCACCGTTTCCATTCGTACCACCAGCATCGCCACCTTGAAGAACCAAGTCTCCACCGGCACTTCCCGTGCCGCTACCACCGGTGCCAGCACTGACGGTAAGAGTCCGACCGGCAGTGCTGGCGGCTGACGTGCCAACCGAAATAGTGTGGTCGGCGTTGTTACCAAACTGAATATCACCGCTGTTTGAAAGGGTGAATACGTCGGTACCAGAAGATTGAAGTTGGAGGAAGTTGCCTCCGCCGGTTTTGTTGAGGTAAATACTCGTCGTGTTGGTTGAAGCATCGGTCTGTACCCCTTGGGCAAGCTGGAGGAATTGAGCACTGGTGAGGCCACCAAGCTTACCGGCGTTAAGGGCGTATACCGATGACGAAAGTCGCTTCATTGGTACCATTTCGCCATCGCCACCACAAGAGCTGAATGGGGTACAACTCGTGTTAGTGTCACCGATATTCATGCTAAGCCAAAGGGTGTCCTGGTTCCAGTCGATGCTACTGCCAAACGGATTCACAGAGCCAAGCTCTACCGACATGTAGCCATTCTTGATCTGAACGCCATTACCGTCGTCGTTAAGCCATTCCTCTGTCCATTCTAGGCTTCCGCCAGGGTTGCCCGCAGTCGTACCGGCACCATCTTGGTAAATCTTGAACTGAATGTTGTAGTTGCCATCTGGTACGGTTGCGCCTTGAGCGTTAAACAGACGGCCTTGGAAGTTAATGTGCTCATTAATACCCGTGACAGCAGAAACAGGGCGGTTCATAAGAAGTACGCCCATACCTATAATGCCGATTAATACGGCGACGCCTAAAAATAGACGAGATATCCTACCACCAAGGTACACTATTTGTTAAACTCTTTTTTATTTTATTTTGTTTTGATAAAGCTGTTTTTGTCTCACACTAGTTTTATCCCTACTAGCATAACCGATATACACGGCATTTGCAACAAAATATGGTGTAGTTTTTACTACGATTTAACGTGGTGAGCTGAGCGCGCCATGAGCCACTAATACACGTTTTTCGCGGCGTTCACCAAGCCAGAAGCTGACGACGATTGCCACTAGTGTTACATAGAGAGGCCAGATGGTGAGCATGCGTGCTACCACAGGGTTTGCCAGCAAACCTTCGCCAGTTGATGCAGTACCAGAGGTATCATTCACGATTGTTGCTGCACCGTTGATCACGGCTGCCACAGTAAGGAAAGCGACGCGACCATCGGCATCTGTGCTATCGACCGTAATCTGATAGGTGCCTGGTTTGGTATAGGCGTGAGAGGCAAGAAAGCTTACGTTATCCTTTCTGGCATATACCTTGTCGTCAGAATCACCCCACTCAACATTCACCGCGAAAGGAGGTCGTCCGCCCAATATTTCAATGGGCATAGTCATTTCCTCGTTCGGGAATGAGCCACGAAATACCGCATCGGTATTAAGTAGCAATTGCGTATCAGAGAAATTCAAAGAGGTAACGGGCGAACCCTGTGCCAGAGAAGCATCATAGTAGACTGTTACTTTATTTGAATCGGGCCCGGCTTGGTTTAATACATCATACACTCGTGCTACGAGTACGTTTTTACCATACAGCAGATCGGCTTGTACAGAGTATTTACCGTTTTCGCCACACGGTGTCGAACCAGCAAAGATTTTGTTTTTAAATACCTCTACCAAGGTGTCTTTGGTGCAGGTTCCTGCTACCTCTATAGGCGAAACAGTAAAATGCTTGCCGGAGCTCGGACTCGAAATGGTAGCTGCGACAGTCGGCGGCTGCACAGGAACAGTACCGTTCAAACCTATTGACCCAGCTTCGGGCCCAGGGCTCGCGGCATACACACTGTATGATGCCAAAATGAAGCCGACGACAACCAAAAGTACTCCGAGCGGCGCGTAGGAGGTGTGCTCATGTGGCCGCAAGCGGCCACTGTGGCGATGATGACTTAGGGAAAGCCACGATATCATAAGCAGTATTATATCACAGAGTAAAGGGGTGGATTAGCGACGACGACGACGTGTTTGGCTAATGATCTTCTTCTTGTAACGAATAACCCATGCACGAATGAGGAATACAATCGCTGCAATCGCCAGCACTGCTAGAGCAATAAGTTTGTAAGGAATAATCCAGAAGCTTATTTGCTCGGTGAGCGTTTTATTTTCACTACCGTAGGTCATCTTCACAGTTGCGACATAGCGACCAAACAAGATGCGGTTGCCGATAACGGTCTTATCAAGCGGAGAACTAAATTTACGAGTACTACTTGGTAGTACGTTGTTGCGCTGCAAGTTGATGTTGACATTCGCAACCTTGTTACCGAACGAATCAGTAACACTCACTTGTCCAGTTGGCTGTTCGTGTACGTTACCGGTATTTTTAGTTCGGACAACAAAATCGATAGGAGTTGACTCAAAGAGCGACCCCTTTTTGTCATTTTGGCTGGCATAGAAGCTAGCGATTTGAACACCTTCTTTGGCGTCACCATTTACGCGAAGGAGTACCAAAGCACCGAGGCTTGCTGAAAGTGACACGCCAGTACCTTTGAGGTCAGGTGAGGCCCCAGTGAAGCGTACCACTGCGTAGTAACCGCCAGGCGAAGCGTTTGCGGGAACATTGATAATTAGAGGAAGTTTAACAAGGTCTTTTGGTTTCAGAGTAACTTGTGGAATTGGCTGCACCCAATCTTTTAGAGAATAGGGACTTTCACTATCTTTCGGGTCAAGTAGTAGCTTTGGTGTTCCGTCTTCACCACTTGCAACGAAGTCGTTGATTTGGTTATTTACAACCAAGTTAACATTCGCTACGTCACGCACAAGAAGCTCAGTAGTAATTTTCTGACCTGGATCAGCAGTGAGATTAACTACGGGTGGTGCAATCTCGAGAGCTTGGCCAGTCCCCTTTTCAGCAGCAAACGCTGCTGGCGAAACCAGCCCCACCGTTAGCCCGAAAACGATTACGCTTGATAGTAGGATTGTTCGTGTAGTTTGTAAAATTTTTTTCATACTTTCCTAGAAGGTTGCCGTACAGACATAAGTTAGGGTTGTTGTGTAGGTTCCCGCAATCTGGCTACCAGGTACGTTGACCATGTAGCTTATTGTATATATTTGCGCGTTTGTTGGTCCTGAGCCACCGTTTGCACTGTTTGCAACTGTATCACCGGTCGTAAACTTGAAGGTGTCTGCAGTGTTGTAATTGGTAGCTGCTTGTCCACGGAGCGTTGTTCCGTTGGCTGCTGGTGCCACCTCAACACCTACACTAGGTGTAGCATTTGCCTTCAGGTTCATACCGAACTGACCAGTACCAGGCACGCTAGTAGTTGCAGAGTTCATCGCTGTGATGGTGTTTAAGCCTGAGGTAAGCGTTGCTCCGTTGACGGTCACAATATAGCCACCGTTTGCATTCGTACTTGCGGCCATCTGAGAGGTTGCCGTGGCAGTCGTAGACGGTGAAAATAGTTGGTTGAAGCTGATGTTCCCCGAAGTTGCAGTAGAACAGTCAGGCACACCAAGCGTCGTAGAAACGGTTGCACCAGTACAGAACACGAGTGATTCAGGCATGGTTCCCGACACTACGATCGGTGTAGCAGTACTTGCTGCCACGGTACCGGTATCAGTTGAACCACCAGAGGTGTCTGTACTTGCGTAAGTGGTGATACGTACGTAGAAGGTGTAGTTGTCGGTACTGGGGTTAGTGACATCGTCGACCCGTAGAACTGCGGTATCGCCCGACGTTGCCGATGCAGCAGTACGGGTAAGGTAGAACGAGTTGGTGGTTGGTGTACCACCAATGCTAAAGCCGGTAAGGTCACTGCCTGACTCACTTCCAAAGCTTACTCCAGAGACATCGGCACCAGTTGGCGTGTTACAAGTGCCACTTGCCGTGGTACAGTAATCAAATTTAATTGAACCGACGTTACCAGTGGTAGCAACATCGAACGTAAAGAGGTGACGAACGTCACCACTTGGTTTGGAACCGCCATCACCGCCGGCACCTGCTTGTAATGTTAATGATCTGTTTGTTATTTGGGCTGCACTAGCTGTACCAATAGGCAGTAATAGTGTCGCAGCTAGTAAAAACACCCCAATATAAGCTGCTAAGGCTTTTCCTCTCACATATCTCATGGCCGAAGTATAGCATAAGCAAAAAAAAGCAGCAACGACAAATATTGATGTGTTGTGCAAATCAAAATCCCTGGCGAGAGGCCAGGGATTTTACTTCCTTACAGGTTACCTAGAATGTAGGAGTACAGATGTAGGTAAGAGTTGAGGTGTAAGTACCAGCAGGTTGACTACCAGGTACGTTCGCCATGTAACTTGCGGTGAAGATTTGGGCGTCGGTACCACCAGCACCACCGTTGTAGCTGTTTGCTACTGTATCGCCAGTGGTGAACTTGAAGGTATCTGCCGTGCTGTAACCAGCTGCTGCTTGACCACGGTAGTTTGTACCGTTAGCTGCAGGTGCTACTTCAGTACCTACGGATGGGGTAGAGTTTGCCTTCAGGTTAAGGCCGAACTGTCCAGTACCAGGAACGCTTGTAGTTGCTGCGTTCATCGCGGTAATAGTGTTTCCACCTGAAGTCAGGGTCGCACCATTAACCGTGATTACGTAACCAGAACCAGCATTTGTACTTGCAGCCATCTGTGAGGTTGCATGTGCAGTAGTAGTCGGTGAGAACAATTGGTTGAAGCTTACGGCGCCAGCAGTTGCAGTAGAACAGTCAGGCACACCAAGCGTCGTAGAAACGGTTGCACCAGTACAGAACACGAGTGATTCAGGCATGGTTCCGCTTAGTACGATAGGCTCAGCAGTACTTGCTGCGACGGTACCTAGGTCGGTAGAACCACCGGTTGTATCGGTAGAGGCGTAAGTTGTAATACGTACGAAGAAGGTGTAGTTAGCTGTTGTAGGGTTATCTACGTTGTCTACGCGCAGTACGGCTGTATCACCAGATGTAGCAGATGCAACTGTACGGGTGAGGTAGTAGGAGTTAGAAGTAGGCGTACCACCGACACTAAAGCCAGTAAGGTCGCTTCCAGCCTCGCTTCCTAGGGATGCACCAGATACATCAATACCTGTTGGAGCTGTACAGCTACCGGTACCAGCAGTCGTACAATAGTCGAATTTAATTGAACCGACGTTACCAGTGGTAGCAACATCGAACGTAAAGAGGTGACGAACAGTACCACCAGGTTCAGAACCTGGGTCTGATCCTGCTTGCAATGTAACGCTACGGTTCGTAATCTGCGCTGCAGATGCAACCGTAGGTAAGACGGTTTGCAGTACTAGTGCCGCTGCCATGCCGCCTACAGCAAGGAATTTAAATAATGTTTTTTGTGGTGTTTTCATTTGCTTCTCTTTTTTGTTTTTATTGATATTTCTGGACTGAATTTACCATAAGCCATATGGTGTGTCAACACATATTTTTCATAGTTTTCCACAGGTACTTAGCGAACTAGTAAGTGCCAGTTACAACAAGTGTTTGGTCGGTAGTGTACTGACCGGGGGGAGTGAAGCTATTCACATTGATAATGTAGCTCATCGTATAGGTAGTTTTGCCGGAATCTTTTGGTGCAAACGCAATGGTCTCACCACTGACATAGCGGTACTCATTGGTGGTCGCATAGTTAGGGGCTGCTTCGCCAAAGCCGTAACTACCATTGTCTGGATTCGCGCCAAATGAGGTGGGATCTGTGTTTGCGACAAGGTTTATGCCAAACTGTTCGATACCAGCAGCGGGCGCAGTTCCTGTAGTAAGTGCATCGATAACATTACTTGCACTGGTTGGCGCCGTACCGAGTATTTGTACCACGTACCCGTAGCTAGTATAGTTCGTCACTTCAAAACTAGCGTCGGCTGTGAGCGTAGTCGATGGGCTCAACACACCAAAACTCACGTCGGCATCAAGCACGGCAAACTTAAGTACGGGGTCGTTTGTGGTGCGTGAGCCCGCTTCAGCCTGGAAATTAGACGATGCGGCACGACCAATACCAATATCACCAGCACCAACCTGCGAAGTATAGTTCGTAGAGCTTGAGTCAAACAAGCCACCAGTTCCTATAGAAGTTTCATCAAAGCGATAACTGCTAGATTGTGGCTGAACAGCATATACATTGCTACTCACAGATACACAACCTATCGCGACCACCACCGCCACAAATGCGTGGCGCACACGTCGAATAAGCATACTACTATTGTTTATGACGATGAGCTTTTTTGCAAGTTGCCGGATAAGAGCATAAGCAGTATAATACGCTGGTAAGTACTAGGTATAAATAAAAAACATGAGCGACGATCCAAATCAGCCAACTCCACCAGCTCCTGAAGAGCTACAGGTGTCCTCGCAGACGTCAAGCACGCCTGAAGCGCCAGATGCTAATACTGCTGGTGCTGCTACAGATGGTAAACCTGCGAAATCAACGCTTCGTTCACGAACTGCAACCTATAAACCAAATCACAAAGCTACATTTTTAGGCGTCGGTGTGGTCGTGGGTATTCTTGCCCTCAATGTAGGCATATTATGGTATTTTATCAATGCCCGCGCCGAACAGACCGAAGTAGACCGCGAGAATGTTACGCTCTCAAGCAGCACGCTTAATTCACTAGGGGTTAGTCGTAACCCTGTTGGTACGAAAGGCACTGAACTTACCATTGGTCCAGACACGCAATTCAATGGACAGGTTGTCATTGGAGGTGATGTAGGTATTCAGGGAGACCTGACCTTGAAAAACAAATTTACCGCGCCGGAAGGAAGTTTTACTACGCTCAAAGCAGGCAAGGCGAGTTTGAGCCAAACCAGTATTAATGGTGATGCGACAGCGACTAATTTGATTGCTCGCAAAGACCTTACGGTAGCAGGTGAGACTCGGTTGCAAGGTGCAATCACTATGAATAAGTTGGTGACTATTAACAATAATCTTAACGTCTCAGGCAATCTATCGGTCGGTGGCTCGTTCACCGCCCGTAGTTTTTCGGCGACCAACCTTACTTCTACGGGAACACTGACGGTTGGTGGACATATTATCACAAAAGGTACCGTACCGTACTTTAACCCGGGTAGTGCGCTTGGCACTACGGGTACGGCATCACTTTCTGGTACTGATACCGCCGGTACGATTAATGTAACTCTCGGGGTTGGCGGTGGCGGTAATGGCTCNNTGGCTCGTTTGGTAGCGTATCTTTCAGAAATGCCTTTAGCGGCACACCCAAAGTTATCGTGAGCCCCTTCAATAAAAGCCCCGGCGAGTTTTACGTGACGCGTTCAAGCACAGGCTTTACCGTGTGGACTTCAAGTAGTCTATCGGCCGGATCATACGGCTTCGACTACATGGTGCTCGACTAATATTACATATTCGCGAACAGTAACACTTCATCGGCTCGTACTGTTACGATGCCGGTTGAGATATTGAAAATGATCGGTTCTTTGTCAGTCTCGATATATACCTCACCAGCCAGCAACATTGAAAAAAAGTCGGCGTGCCCCGGTAATATGTCGAACTTACCTACGGCGTTAAGTGCTGACAGCGATAGTGCCGGCCCGTCGTAATAGAGGGTAAATGGAGCTCGAGCGATCACATGAAGAGTTGCTTGTTCTTTTGCGCTCATGATTTCTGTTCAGGCTTAGGTTCGGGGGTTGCTTCAGCAGCTGGTTTCTCCGCTGCCTGCTCGGAGGTTGATTCGGTGTTTGCGCTAGTTGGCTTTTCACTGCCACTTTTTGCTTTTTCATCCTCTGATTCGGTGTCTTTGCCATTTAGAATCGCTTCAATGCCGTCAAGTGTTTGCTCAAGCGTGAAGTATTCGCCAGGTTTACCGCTAAATTTCTCTGCCACAGCGAAGTCTTGGCTGAAGAAGGTAATGAGCTTTTTCGCATTCTGATAGTCAGCACGGTCAGCGGCACTCAATTCGTTTTCGCCCACGATAGCAATAATATTTTTGAGGCTATCGTACTTTTGCATAATCGCCTGTACCTTTTCAGCCAAACGGTAGTGGCGTTCACCCACAATTTTTGGTGTGAGTAGTGAACTGGTGGTTTTGAGCAAGTTAACCGCTGGGCGAATGCCTTGCTCGGCGATAGAACGATCTAGCACCAACACGCTGTCGAGCTGTTGGCTAATAGCTTGCACCGCGGGGTCGGAAAGGTCGTCGGCTGGTACGTAAATTGCTTGCACACTAGTAATCGTACCTTTTTCGGTACTTGCCAAGCGGTCTTGCAAGCGTCGAAGGTCAGAAAATACCATTGGTGAGTAGCCACCTTCAGAGGGAATCAGCCCTAGATTAGTTGAAAGCTCGGTCATAGCCTGAATGTGACGATAGATATTGTCAACAAAGAATAGAATGTCACGACCTTCTTCGTCACGGAAATATTCCGCCGAAGTAGCTGCAGCAGGGCCTACCATCGAACGAATTGCCGGGGTCGCGTCCATTTGCCCAAAGAACATCACCGTGTTTTTTAGCACGTCGGTATCGCGAAGTGTCTCGTACAGCTCGTTACCCTCACGAATACGCTCACCAACGCCACAGTAGATAGAAAGTGACTTATTTGAGCCTTGTGTCACGTTGTGAATCATCTCCATGGTTAACACGGTTTTGCCCACACCAGCACCACCGATAATGCCAATCTTACGACCCTTCACGAACGGAGTAAGGAAGTCGATGACTTTTAGACCGGTCTCAAGTAGCTCAAGATTTTTGCTACTGCGGTAGCTTTTGGTGCCAGTCGGCACGGCAATCGGTCGTACGATATCGGTCACGGGCTCGCCTTTATCAAGGGGCTCACCGAGTGCATTAAATACGCGACCCATGGTCGCAGGGCCAACTGGTACACTCACTTTTTGGTGCGTGCGTGTAACTTTCTGGCCACAGGCAACCACCGCGTTATTGGTAAGGTTCAAACAGATTGCTCGGTTGCCACGGTAAAAATTTACTTCCAGAAATACTTCCGGGTGACCATCGACAGCCAGTAGTTCTTTTACTTCAGGACGTTCACCAACAAGTAATATCTCAACCGTGAGCCCACGAATGGTCGCAATCGTGCCAACATACGCGCCCGTTGGCTTAGGAGCAGCTGCCTTGCTTTGGGCTGCTGCGGCAGGTTTGGGTGGAACTGGTGCGGCTGGTGCCGCAGGAGTGGCCTGTGTGAGCGCAGCAGGTGCTGCTGCAGTTGGCTGTGCTTGCTGAGTTTTTTCCATTACGAAGCCTCCGCTGCCGCTTCGCGACGTTTCTTTTTCATACCCACCAATACCTCACGCAATCGTCTGTCGGATTCCGAGCGTTTCGCTCGGTGAAACTCAAGTTTGTATTCGCCAAGCAGTTCACCAGCGCGATCTTCGGCCATGGTCATCGCATTAAATCGACTAGCTGCTTGTGCTAGAGCAGACTGCAAAATAGTTTGGCTCAAGGCCAGTCGCATCATGGTTTCTTCCATTTCGTCGGCAATCATTTCCAGCGACGGCTCAAAAATCGTGTCATAGTCGGTCATCGTGCCTTCTTCATAATCTTTGCTCATATCACTGATGTGCGATACAAGATCGATTGAACGTACAATCTGTGAGCCAAGCGATACGTACTCTTCGTAATACACTACAATTCGTTCATACGGCAAAACAGCCTCAATGACTGGACTCACGTTAATGTAATCATCAGATTCAGGTAGTTTGAAGAACCGAGCGTAGGGGATACCTCGCTGAGTGAGCTGGCTTGCACCGTGACTGCCCAGCACCAAGATGTCAGTCTTCGAAAGATCGTTGTCGGTCACCATCGTCTCAATCACTCGAGCATCAAGGTCACCACTAAGGCCGGCTTCGGCCGAAATTAATATAATTGCATTTCGTCCATTATTGCCCACGCCATCGCGATTTGTTATTCGGCGAGCCGGATCAATACGAAGCGAGGTGTATCGCTCCCATAGTAAACCAAAGAAATCCTGCGAAATCAGCACCTTTGTTTTCATCTTGGCCACCTGGGTACTTGCGAGGCTTTCGAACACGTTGGTAAGATCTTTCAAAGTACCAATGCTGGCAGCGTCTTTTTCAATAACACTAGCTCTTCGCATGTTCAGGCTCCTTTTTCTTTTCGGCGTGTTTTTCGTCTTTTTTATTCTTTGATTTATCTTTGTCGTCGGCGTTTTCAGCAGGTGAGGCAGCGTCAGTCGTTGCTGGCTTCTTTTCAGCAGGTGGTTCAGCGCTGTGAGCTTTGAATAGCTCGGCTTCAATCGCGTCATAATCTTCTTCTTTGCTCACGTCTTTTGCGCGTTCTTTCACGGCTTTTCGTAAGGCCGCTACATCTATCGGTCGATCGTCTGGGCTGAGCATGATTGTCTCGAGCATGAGTTGTTGTTCTACCAGTGAAAACAATTCTTCAGGCGGTTGCTGTAAGGCCATGTACAGGTGCTTACCCCGGGCGAGGTCAAGTCGAGTTTCTTTTGAGAGCTGCGAACTAAAGTGCGAGAACTCTTCAGCCTGGTGATACTTTGCTAGCGACTTAAACAGAGCGGTCGAAAGCTGTTTCTGACGCTTTGTCTGCGCTTGGCCACCCACACGAGACACGGAAAGACCAGCGTTCACTGCTGGGCGAACACCTTTACGGAAAAAGCCTAAATCGAAGATAATCTGACCATCGGTAATCGACATAATATTGGTAGGAAGGTACGCGGTAATATCGTCATTTGGCGTCAACACCACAGGAAGACTGGTAAGCGTTTTCTCGTTGGTGAGTAGCTTGCCAGCACGCTCAAGCAAACTTGAGTGCGTGTAAAAAATATCGCCAGGGTAAGAATCACGACCAGGGTCTACTTCTTGCAAAAGTGATAGCTGGCGATACGCTTCAGCGTGGCCAGACAAGTCATCGTAAATAATAATCACATCGCGATTTTCGTTGTACCATAGGTCTTCAGCCATGGCACAACCGGCGTAGGGAGCCAAATAGCTTTGCGTCAAAGAGTCAAAAATATCAGCGTGCACGATAATTGTATTGTTAATCGCGCCAGAATCATTAAGCTCAGAAATCAGGTGTTCAACGTCAACTTTTCGCTTACCAATCAGGACATACACCACCAGTCGGTCGGTGCCTTGCTGGTTGGCGCTTAACTGGCCCAGGAAAGTGCTTTTTCCGGCCTTGCTATCACCCAAAATTGCGATACGCTGGCCCAGCACGATAGGGAAGAAGCTATCAACTGCCGTTACGCCGCTAGCAAGCTGTTCATCGAGCATTTTGCGGTCCATAATTCCCGGCGCCGGCGTAAAGATACCTGAGCTTCTAGTGGTCTTAATGCTGCCTTTTCCATCAAGCGGTACACCCATCGGGTTAATAACACGTCCAACGAGCTCTTTGCCTACAGGTATACTGAGCTGAGGTTTTTCGGCCACTACCAAGCTTCCCAGCGCAACATCTTCCGAGTCGATGTTATACAGTAGCACGCGGTTGCCATGTGCCTCACGCACCATGCCTCGCTGCCCATCTTCAAACAAGATCTGTGCACCTACCTGCACCCCTTCAAGGCCCTTAATCTCAACGATAAATCGGTTAACGGCTACCACCTCACCGGTTAGGTTGTCTGCCTCGACTAATTTTTGGAATTGCGTGTTATCGAACATTTTTTAGAACCTCGGGTAACTTGGCACGGTTATCCAGTATCATGCGGCGCGTCGACCAATCGTAAATGTGGCTACCTGAACGAACCACCATGCCTCCTAGCAACGTGGCGTTGAAATCGAACGATACAAGCACCGTTGGTGAAATGTTAGCACGACACCATGCAACCAATTTGGTCATAATACCACGTGGTGCGGGGGCGGCCAGCGTGACAGTAATACTCGGTGCTTGTTTTTGATAGGACTCTAACTCGCTTATGAGTAGATCAAGTCGTGCTCCTGATAGAGCTTCGCTACTTCCCCAAGCACGCAACACTTCCACCGCAACGGCCGATAAGGCCACCGGGTGCTGACTTGTCGGCACATTCACCTGTTGCTTAACAGATTCATGAGCAAACCACTTTGCGTATTCCTTAACATCTAAAATCAAGGCCGTGAGGTCTTGGTTCGAAGCGATTGTATCGGGAAGTACTAAGCTCATACGCCTACCTCGCGTTTTAGCTCATCTTTGTGAGCTTCAAGCTGACTCAATAAGTAAGCTTCCTGCGCGCCCAAATCAACCTCATGCTGCAATGTTTCGTTCAAGAATGACGCCAACACGTCGGCGGCCCTGGTATCAATCTGCTGCATCATGAAGGCCTTTTGTGCTGCCACCTCTTTTTCAAGCTGTGCTTCGAGTTGACCTCGGCGTTCGGCAAGCGCTCGGTCGAGTTCGGCTTGGCGGTTGGTTAGGGTAGTCTCGAGCGTGGTTTGCAATTCGTTTAATTTTGCTTCAAAGCCAGCTTGGCGCTCAGAGAGTTTCTTCTCAAGCTCTGCCTGGTGTTTTATCAAGTTTTGTTGCGCCTCGGCGGTGATAGTTTTTGTTTGTTGCATCACATCGTCAAGACTCTCATGGTAGAGTTTCATCTCGCGCTCCACGAGGTCTGTACCAATTTTTTCAAGTAGGGTGTTTAGCTGCTTGGTGGTTGAGCCCAAATCTTGCTGCAGCTGCTTACTCGATTGCTCGAGCGTGCGCTGATACTGCGCCTCGGCGGCGACCAGTAGTTTTTTGCGTTGTTCCTCAGGAATGAGCTGATCGCCAGAGCCTTTGTGCTTTTTTTGGCGAAAATGCTCGAGTAGGTGTAGTCCACCAAATGTCGCGAGGCCGCCCATGATAAAGACGTTCACGATGAGAAAAATCTGTAATAGCCCACTACTCATACAGTTGTTACAACCTTGTTAATACCAAATATATAGCCACCACACCCACCGTTAAGATTGCTAGTACGAGCGCCGACATCTGGATTAAATCCCGATAGACGGCCGACTGGCTCATAGGATTGCGACCTACTGAAATTATACTACTTCGTATCATGGAATACACGATACTCGACACAACTGCCAGCATTACAACAAAAATTCCGGCGCTAATTAGGATGGGTAGGGTGCTCACTTCACGCCCCGCTAAAGCGTTGGCTACATTTTGAATTCCGACTGGAATAATCGTTTTGTCTGGTTCTTTAAAGAAGTAAGCCACGTTTACGAGTGCTGGTACTTCGCCCAGCATGATGTCTTCTTTTTTACCATCAGCACCCTTGATGCTCTCTTTTTTTTGATTGCGCATACTGCCTTGAGCTACCCCAACAATACGCACGTTGCCCGTGGCTTTCATGGCAACGCCATTGATAGGGGAGGCCGTTAGGTGATCACCACGTTTAATAGCTCCGTTAATATCAGACACAAGCACCGATTGAGTACCGTCGGTCGCTACCTGTACTTGAGTGGCGTCTTTGGTGGAGATAGTAATCAAAGAGTTATCGGCATTTACCACGATGCCAAAAATGTTATCAACATTCTTGCTGTTCGACGGCTCTACCTCATCGGTAGAATCTTCCTTTAGGCTTACAATCGTGCCTTCGGTCAGGGCTGTTTCGGCAAGATAACTTTGGGAAATTGGGGTTACTGCATACGCAGCTGAAGCGGCCAATAGGCACACACCGAGCACCGTGCCCACTCCAATACGTACAATCTGTGTATTTCCCATAGCAGTATCTTAAAGTATAGCAAGAATTAGCCCCGTCGACTACGTATTGTTTATGCTATAATTTCACTTACAGAAGGGGAGCAAACCGCATGCGCAGGAATCTATCATCGCAACAGGGGTTTACCACACTTGAGCTAGTCGTTGTGGTAGGCGCCATCGCCCTCGTATTACTCGTTATTTTCTTTTTGTCCGCATCGTAGGAGGAAGTATGAACATCGCCGTCATTGGTGCTAACGGTCGAACAGGAAATCGCGTAGTCGAGGAAGCGCTCGCTCGTGGGCATCATGTTCGGGCGGGAGTGCATGGAGTCGATAACCTCACTAAAGCACCAGAACTCGAGGTAATACAGTGCGATGCAACCAGCAAAAGCGACGTGACGACGCTTATTAGCGGTTGCGACGTAGTCATTAGTGTTATTGGCCATGTAAAAAACAGCAGCCGCAGCATGCAAACTACCGCCATAGGCGTGGTTATCGAAAGTATGCACCAGGTTGGGATTCGTCGACTGATAAGCCTTACTGGCACGGGCGTACGTTGGCAAGGCGACAAGCCTTCGCTAATAGACAAACTGCTCAACCGAGCCGTGCTTTTGGTAGATCCAGCTCGAATCCGTGACGGTATTGCCCATGCGACTGTGATTGAAAATAGCGACCTCGATTGGACAATCGTGCGGGTGCTCAAACTTACCAATGGCAAAAAGCGCCAGGCTCAACCCAGTGACTATGGTCCTGCGAGCTTGTTTGTTTCACGGGCTACGGTAGCAAGCGTCATTGTCGACGTACTCGAGCAGGGCAGTTACATTCGAAAACTCCCGGTTTTGTAATACATCGGTCTGCTATGATGAAACAGTGTTAACTTACTTACGCTCAACGAGCGCCAAGCCATCGATTGCTGCGATTAAGACCTCCCAAACGGGGAGTTGGGTTCGTTGTGAACGACCCTCCGACGATGAAATAAGCGACCTGTTACAGCTAGGCCTTGATGAGGATATCGTTACCGACTCGCTCGACCCACACGAGGTACCGCGCGTTGAAGTTGAAGACAATTGGACCTACTTCATTACGCGTGTCCCAGATATAGGCGATGATTTCAACGATTTCACCACGCCGATGATGATAGCACTAAGTCCGCAATACGTCGTGACAATTAGCCGTGATACTTTGGGGCGTTTGTGGCAACCATTTATCGACAAAACAAGTGTCTCTACTGGTGAGCGTGCTACGATGTTTATTCTGATGATGGAAACTATCGCACGGTCGTATCAAAACCGCGTGGCGCACATCAATCGCCAAATGCGCGCAGCCACTGGCAATGTCGTTAGTTTGCGTTCTTCAGACATCGCAGTCATCACCGAATACGAGCGCAAGCTCAACGATTACCTTGATGCATTAATTCCCACCAACACTGCAGTCGAGCGACTATTAGGCGGCAAGCTCCTCAAGCTGAGCGAAGACGACAAAGATTTAGTCGAAGACCTTTCAATTGACCTCGAGCAGGTGATAGCCCGCTGTAAAAGCCTACTGCGTACCATTACCAATGTGCGCGATAGCTACCGCGCCGTTATGGATACTCGTCTGAACGAAACCATTCGCCTGCTAACAGTTATTACCCTTGCGCTTACCATTCCTACCATGCTCGCAGGACTGTTCGGCATGAACGTCATTTTACCTGAGGGTTCAGACTCCCCGCTGACGTTTTGGGTGATTGTTGGCATCAGTGTCGTCTTTGCGGGTATGTTAAGTATCTATTTTCTCAGAAAACGGTAAATCATACTTGACATACTTTTCATACTTTCTATACAATAAGTAGTATGCACAATAAAAAACTTTATGGAACAGCGACGGTAGGCACGAAGGGGCAGGTAGTAATACCGGCTGATGCTCGTGAGGAGCTTGGTATTCAGGCGGGTGACCGGCTCTATGTGGTTGGCGTTACCGAAAAAGGGTGGGTTGGCTTTATTAAAGAAGATCAACTACGCCAAATCGTCGAACACGTTACCGAAGGCCTTGAAAACTACAAAAATCTATTAAACAACCCCACTACAGACGAAGAAAAGTTCGAGGATTAATCTATGCACCATCATTTAAGCTTACGAAGCAAGGTTATTATTATGGCCAGCGTTATGGCCAGTATGTTCTTAGTAGCGCTCGATCAAACCATCATCGCGACTGCACTGGGAAAAATTGTCGAAGAATTTAACGCCTACGATTCACTAAGCTGGATTGTTACTGCCTATCTGCTTACCACAACGATCACCGTGCCAATCGCCGGAAAACTATCAGACTTATTTGGTCGTAAACTTGTACTACTAGCTGGTGTGGCTATTTTTGGTGCAGGCTCGCTACTCAGTGGTATGGCCGGTGACGTCAACCAACTGGTGCTATGGCGTGCTGTGCAAGGAATCGGTGGAGGTATTATTACCGCCAACGCATTTACAATTATTGGCGACCTGTTTGCCGCGCGAGAGCGTGGCCGTTGGCAGGGAATGATTGGCGCAGTCTTTGGGCTTTCATCGGTGATCGGCCCGTTACTCGGCGGTTGGCTTACTGACGGTCAGGCTATCTTGGGCTTCACCACCGACTGGCGCTGGACATTCCTTATCAACGTGCCAGTCGCTATCATCGCATTTCTACTTATTATGACCTTCTGCCCACCGTTGAAGCACGATAACAAACCAAAAATCGACTACTTCGGTGCCGTGTTCCTTACTATTGCACTGGCTACTTTGGTGCTAGCAGTAGACAACACTGAAACCATTTTTGCCGATGTCATGGACACGTTCAACCTTAGCCTTACAGGCCTTCGTCTCATCATGGGAAGCATTGTTGCACTCGCAACAGCTGCGTTTGTCTGGACAGAATCGCGGGTTGAGGAGCCAATTATTCCACTTCGATTCTTTAAGAACCGTACCTATTCATTGGTGATGATAGTAGCAACTTTGTTTGGCGCGGGCTTCATGGGCTCAATCCTGTACCTGACGCAGTTTAACCAGCAAGTCTTCGGGGCAGGACCTACAGAATCTGGACTGATGCTTATACCGATGGTGGCTGGTATCATGGTGTCGGCAATCGGTTCGGGCCAGCTTATCTCGCGCACGGGCAAGTACAAGCGCTTCATGGAATTTGGTGTGGTGCTCGCAACTATTATGATTGCGCTTCTCACCACGCTTACGCCTGAGAGTCCGTACTGGCACGAGGCAATTATTATGGTGGCACTTGGCTTTGGGCTTGGGTTGGTCATGCCCATCATGAATATTGCCGTACAAAACGAGTTTGAACAGCGCGAGTTGGGCGTCGCAACAAGCTCCGTACAGCTGTTCCGTACACTTGGTTCTACTGTTGGTATCGCTATCTTTGGTGCTATGCTCACTGCCGGGCTTACCGCAAACCTAAAAGGCATCGAAGACACGGCTTACATACAAGCGCTGAAGCAATCACCAGCGGCAAGCAAAATTGGCGATCTGAGCGAACCAAATACGCAGCTAAACTTGAACATGCCAGATATAAAAAGCGAAATTACCAAAGGCTTTGAAACATCCGTCGCGAATCTTCCTGAGCCAGTAAAGAGTGAAGCTACTGTGCAATTTAAAGAAAACCAAAGCGAATATAGCGACAAGATTATCCATGCGTTCTCAAAGTCGCTGCGTAGTATCTTCGTTACTTCGGCTTCACTTATGTTCATCGCCGCTGTGGTTGTGTTCTTTATTCGAGAAAAAGAGCTCAAGCACGCAGCCGCTGGTGCCACTCCTGGCGAAATGTAACCGTTAGCGCTATACTAACCCTAAGCATGTTAGCGTATTATGCAAAGCGCTCACCGGGTGAGGAATTTGAAACAATAGCACGTCCTTTGCAGAAGGATATGTGGGTTGATGTTTCAAACGCTACCATAGATGAAATAACCGACGCGATTCAGACCTATCACCTGGACATGAATGTAGTAAATGACGTACGCGATGCGAATGAATTGCCACGTGTTGAGTTTTCAGACGGAAATGTATATATATTTCTTCGCGTGCCACGGCTCAGCAAAACCGGACGAATTGTTACGTTGCCACTGCTCTGCGTTGTTACGCCCAGTATTTTTGTAAGTATTTCAACGGGCGATACCATTCCACCCGAAGCAGTCAGCTTATCAACGCTACCGATTTCTACCGAACAGCCACAAACAATCCTACTGGGTGTCATGGCCGGCTGCGTGGCCAAGTTCGAAGATCTTATTCAGCACACCGCAGAAACCATTCGCGATACTGCCAGTCGCTTACGTTCGCACGAAGTTACCAATAAAGATTTCATACACTTTGTTACAGTAGAAGCCAATCTACACAGTGATAAAATGAATCTTGAAAGTACCTTGGCTGCTATTCACCGCTTACACGAGCATCACGGTGATACGCTGACCGACGAAAGTCTTGAAGCGCTCGACGACATAGCGCTACATATTGGCCAGTTACTCGCCGCTATCGACGGTCATGTAAATAGTGTTGAGAGTATTCGAAATGCGTATGGAACAGTAGCCAATAACACACTAAACCAACGCATGAAAACCCTTACTGTGCTTACGGTGCTTATTACATTGCCAAACGTTGTGTTCGGTATGTACGGTATGAACGTGGTACTGCCATTTGGCAAGGAGCCATGGGTGTATGGTGGTATCATTGGCGCCACGACAATTTTGGTATTGCTTGTGTATATTGTTGCAAAACGCTTAAAAGTGTTTTAAGATAGAATAAGCGTAAGCGGCGTCGCCGCTTGTTTCTTGACTGCTTTTTATATGTTTGCTATTATTGGTTCTGCGTCTCTTTACAACTATGGCAAAGTAACTAAAGGTCGAAGCGTAGAGAGACCGTACATAATGCGAAAAGGAGCATTGAAATCACATGCCAATAGCAATCAGTTTTGCCCCTTCACGGAGCAAAAAGATCGCAGTGGATGTGGTGCCTGCCGAATGGCAAAAGTATATCGAACAATAGAACGTTTGTTCAACTCGTAGAAAGCTGATAAGCTTCCTGCATCCAAAAAGAAAATCACCCCAAGGCACCGGGGTGATTTTCGTTATAAGAGCTTATTATTCAACGGTTACACCCGCTTTTTTCAAAGCATCGGTAATCGCTTTTTCGAAGGCATCGTCGCTGCCAACTTGTTCTTCGGTAAGTTGTTTGCCATTAAGGAAGAAGGTAGGCGTACCTGAAACTTCTAATTTTTTACCAAGTGCCATGTCAAAGTTAATCTTCTTGTTGATTCGGTCGTTGCTGTTTTCAAGGCTTGAGGTAAAGTCGGCTTTTTTCACGCCAGACTGCTGCGCGTAAGTAGCAAACAGATCACCCCGCTCGGAAGTCGACGATTCAGACCATTCGTCTTGGCTTTCAAATAAAGTATTATGCATTTCCCAGTACTTACCCTTTAGGCCAGCCGCTTCGGCAGCGGCGGCGGCAGCTCGCGCGTTGGCGTGCAGCTGCGTTAGGGGGTAGTTACGGAATACAAATGCAATATCGCTTTTATATTTTTCTACCAAATCTTTCACGCGAGGGTGAACGGCGCCACAGCCCGGACACTGAAAGTCTCCATACTCGATCAGTACTACCTTAGAATCTTCCTTGCCGTACACATGGTCGGCAATCTTACCGTTATCAGCCTTTGCAGACTGAATCTTATCTACATTGACGTTTGAAACATCCACTTTGCCTTGTTGCGATAGCACTACAAGTCCACCAAAACCAATCACACAAATCGCTACAAATATTATCCAAGCACGTTTACTCATAATTCTCCTTTATTACATCTATTGTACGGTATAAAGCTCTCTATCAACAAGCCTTATCTGCGGTACAATAGCACTATGCAACCAATACTTTTAGGCATCATAACGATAGGATTTGCTGTAGCCATAGTACTCGTAAGTGCGATGCGTCCACATCGCTCTACTGTAAGTAACTATGAACTACGTCGTCGTGCAGATAATGGTGATTCACGTGCAACGAATGATGAAAGACGCAACAAGGCGTTTCATTATATTCGCAGTCTACAACAAATTTTGCTTGGCTTACTTGGCGTACTATTTGTCTCAAGCATCGTTGCTTGGCTTGGTACAGGTTTGGGTGTTTTATTTGCTCTAGCGCTTTACTGCCTATTGCAGCTTTTTACTCGAATACCATTGTGTAAGAAAACCGCACAAAAGTTTTATAACAACTACGAAGCTCCACTCGTTAATTTTGTACTCTCACACAAAAAACTGCTATGGTGGGTTAGCTCAAGCTCGAATCACCATGAAGAGCACAGAATTACCTCACGCTGGGAGCTTGAGCATTTGGTTGATACATCCGATGCAATTTTATCGGAGGAAGAAAAAACACGTATTAAGGCAGGTCTTCAGTTTACTACAAAGCGTGTTCACGATAGCATGACGCCAATTGCAGACGTAAAAACCATTAAACGTACAGAAATTTTGGGTCCACTTGTGCTCGACGATCTGCACAAAAGTGGACACAGTAAATTCCCAGTAGTTGATGAAAATGCCAATATTGTCGGTATTTTGACAGTACGGGATGTACTCACTATCGATACCACGCGAAAGCATACATCTATGGTAGAAACAGCGATGAGTAAAAAGCTATTCTATGTTCACAAAGACCAGCCTTTGTCAGCTGCGCTTGGTGCGTTCATGAACACTCACAGCCATATGCTAATCGTAATTGATACTAACGAAGAGGTCGTTGGGATTTTGAGCTTACACGACACTCTCGAAGTGCTTATCGGTAAAAGTTTGCACGATTCCTTCAACGACTACGATGACAAACGAGCAGTAGCCTCACGCAGCAACTAGCCATCTACCTCTATATTTATGCTGTTTAAAATGATAAAATAGGCCTACTATGACACGCACTATGACCGACGAACTATCTCAGCATGTGGGCGAAACCGTTTCGCTTGAAGGCTGGTTGCATAAAAAACGCTTACTCGGTGGCCTAAACTTTATCACGCTCCGTGACAGGCGAGGTTTAGCACAGAGCCTTATCGACAACAAAGACGAACTTGAAAAACTACGCGGTTTGCAAATCGGTACAGTGCTTACACTTACTGGTACAGTGGTTGCCGATGAGCGTGCTCCAGGTGGCGCAGAACTTCATGACGTAACTGTTGAAGTACAAGTATCCGTAACCGATGAACCGCCCATCGAAGTCGACAAGCCCATTTTGCATAAGTCTGAAAATCTCGACACATTATTTGAGCACCGTGTGCTGAATCTGCGCAACATAAACGAACAAAAAATCTTCAAAATTCGCGCAAGTTTAGTGCAATACATTCGCGATTATCTACAGCAAAACGAATTCGTTGAAATCGATACGCCAAAACTACTTGCTGGTGCTACCGAAGGTGGTGCTGAAGTTTTTAAACTCGACTATTTTGGTCAAACTGCAACCTTGGCGCAAAGCCCACAGTTCTACAAGCAAATTATGGTTGGTGTGTTTGAACGCGTGTTTGAAATAGGTCATAGCTACCGCGCCGAGCCCAGCGCGACAACTCGTCACTTAACCGAACTTACCATGCTCGATATCGAGATGGGCTTTGTAAAAAGCCACCAAGAAGTCATGGATACGGTAGCTGGTATGACCAAAGCGGTACTAACCAAAGTGTACGACCAACACGCAGCCGACCTAAAAACCTTAAACGCTCCAGAGCTAAAACTTGCCGATGAAGTACCTGCGTTTACCGTTGCTGAGATTCACGATATGTATACCAAGGCAACTGGTACCGATACCACTCAAGAAAAAGACCTTATCCCAGACGAAGAGCGTTGGATTGCTGAACACGCTCGTAAGCAATTAGGGAGTGACCTTGTGTATGCAACCGACTTTCCGAAAGAAGCCAGCAAGTTTTATCACAAGTTCAAAGAAGATACCGTTGCATGGGCTGACCTATTATTCCGTGGACTAGAAATCGCCACGGTGCCACTTCGTGAAAACAACTACGACAAAATGATCGAGCAAATGACCGCCGCCGGTTTGGACGTTAACGCCGATGGTTTCAAATATTACCTGCAAGCCTTCAAATACGGCCTACCACAACACGGTGGCTGTGGCTTTGGTATCGATCGCTTGGTGCAAAAAACCATTGGGCTTGGCAATATCAAAGAGGCCACTCTCTTCCCACGTGACATTAACCGCTTAAGCCCATAATGTCGATTCGTCTGGTCGTCACCGATGTTGATGACACGCTAGTCATTCGCCACAGCTACGAACCCGACGCGGTGGTTCGAACTACGATCTTAAGATTACAAGCTGCAGGCATTCAAATATCAATCGCAAGCGCACGCCCCGCTGACATGGTGAAGCCTGTGCTTGAGCATCTAGGACTCACCGGCCCTCAGGTAATAGATGGTGGCGCATCCGTGTATGATTTTGCTCGCAACACAATGCTATGGCAAAACTGGCTCGAACTTGATCGGCTACGTTTAATCGTTTCGGAGGCTATGCAAAACGCTGTTCTGATCGATTGTTTTCCTGAGTTACGGATGGAAGATATTCAAAATTTTAGCATCGAGCACGTTACCGAACCAGCTCCGTATGTGTACGTAAAAATTCACAAAAAATACCATGCAAGTCTATGGAAGAGATTGAGAGGTATTTCAGCCATCGCCTATAGCGTAATTGCAAAGGACGACGACTTTCTGCATGTGCAGATATGTGATGAATTTGCGACAAAACAGCATGGCGTTGCGAAACTACAAGAAATACTGAACATATCAAAAGCTGAGACGCTTGCTATAGGCGATGCCGAAAATGACCTTTCACTCTTTGCTTCTGCAAAGCACAAAGTAGCCATGGGGAATGCTGTGCCTGAAGTAAAACGGGCATCAACGTACATTACATCACCTGTAAACGAGGACGGCTGGGCTAAGGCGATGGAGCACTTTGGGCTATAATATTAACATGGATCAAGCAAAAATTGACGCATTTATAGCGCATGTTAGGGAAATATCAGCAAACCCTAACTTTATTCATCACAAATGGTTTGTGAAGTGGCATCTTCAGCTTGTTGAGCGTATTGCAATAGAACTGGTCGATTTCTATCCAGAAGTAGACAAGGATTTCATGCGGTTATTAGCCTGGCTTCATGACTACGGCAAAATTCTCGATTTCGATAATGAAAAGGAAATGACATTGACTGCTGGGAAGCAAAAACTGCTTGAACTTGGCTTTTCTGAAGAAACTGTACGCCACGCTATCGATTGTGTAGAAATGATGGATAATCACCTAACGCTGGACATGAATGAAGCGCCGATTGAAGTACGAATCATTTCTTCTGCCGATGGCTGTGCTCATATGGTCGGTCCGTTCTATGACTTATGGTGGTATGAAAATCCCAACAAAAATTACGAAGAGCTTATGCAAGACAACATCATCAAGCTGAAAAAAGATTGGGATCGAAAGATTGTAATACCAGAGGCTCGTCAGGCATTCAAGCTACGTAATGAATATCACCTCGAACAAAAAGGTGTTTTGCCAGAAAAATTTCTTTCGTAATGCACCACATTATCTATATTCCCGGTCTTGGTGACACATACGATACGTTCAGGATTCGAGCGCTGAAAACATGGAAGTGGTACGGAGTTTCAGCAGAGCATGTAGCAATGAATTGGGCCAGTGAGTCAGACTTGCAGCCGAAGCTGCAAGCGGTTGAATCAGCCATCGCTCGGGCAGTAGCAGACGGTAAAACTGTTAGCTTAGTCGGCGAGAGTGGTGGCGCAGCTATCGCGCTGCTAGTGGCACAATCAAATCCTCAGTTGCACAAGGTAGTTACAATCTGCGGCGTTGCTAATGCCAACATTCACATTGGTCCATCGTTTGAGGCACGAGCGAAAGCATTGCCTAAAGCAGTTGCGAAGTTACGCACCGATTCGATTAAATCTGCCGTACATAATTATTTCGCTGCCTTCGATGAGGTTATTTCACCCAAGCATTCCCAGACTCCCAAGGCAAACCATCACAGACTATGGACAGCCGGTCACTTCATCACGATTTTCTTGTGCCTCACTGTCCTGGCGCCGCTCGTCGTTCGTACCGCTACAAAGTAGTAGGCGTATTGTCTAGACTTTGCCAAATATACCAGCATGCGACTGACTCGTAAGGGTGCCAATTATTTTGCTTTGCGATATGTTTTACGTCGTCTGGTGTTGCCGTGTGGTCTAGCTCATATAGTTTAGTCACGCCATTTCGAATGCCTAAATCACCGTACGCAAGCACGTCGAGTCTGCCCATGCAAAACATCAAAAACATATGCACGGTCCACTCGCCAATACCTTTTACTTTTGTTAGCTCGTCAATAATTTCTTGGTTCGACAGTTTATCAAGTTCATCAAATTTTACGGTGCCTTCTAGGACGTGTCGTGCCAGATCTTGTATGTAGCCAGCCTTTGGTCGGCTCAGCCCCACGCTACGAAGTTCCTCAATATCTTTTTGTAAAATTTCTTCTGGGGATGGGTAGCTACCACCAAATAAATCTTTAAACCTACCGGCAATTGTCGCTGCAGCTTTTACGCTGAGCTGCTGGGAGATAATACTGTCTACCAACTCATGGTAGTAGTTCGTGTGTTTTGTGAAACTCGGCGAGGGGTACGAGACAAATAATTCTGCAAGTCGGACATCGTGTTGTAGATGAGCATGGGCTTTATCCATCGATTTCAATTGGACCGTTAGGACGAACGTAAGATGTTCCTATTTTTTCGCAATGAATCGGCCAATATTTATCAACTTGTTTTTTGCCAACACCAGACAAAATTGCATCGTGTGTCGGAATAGCAATCGAGGGCGCAATACTGTACAGATAGTCTCGAGCCATACTAGCCTTCATCCAGGAACCACTCACTGGTAGCAATAGGACGTGTACCGGTTTTGACGGTGGCACAAAGGAATCACCCGCATGGTACACTTTTTTATTTATAAGTACTCCGAGATTTTTCATGACAGGAGAATCTTCGAAAGGTTTCTCATGTTCTCCGCCAAAGAATTCAAGCACGAAAGGTCCTAGCTCAAACGAGTCACCAGCTTCAACGGATTTTGAAGTAGTTAGTTTAATCTGGTCAGCAATTCCAGCATGACTTACGACAATCACGCCAGGATTGTTGCTGACTAGTCGCTCAATATTTTTAATGTCGAAATGGTCTTGATGCTCGTGAGTGATGACAATACCGATAACATTATCAAATGCCGGGAGATCAGTAGTTAGGTCTCCTGGGTCAACTACGATTAGCTTACCTTCTTTTTCTAGCGTAAAACATGCGTGTTCATACTTTGTCAACTTCATAGGTTTATTATAATAGAGCAAGTGACAAATCAAGAATTTTCAGAACTACTTATACAAAAAGGCATACAGCTCTATCGCAACATGCCATGGCGAGAAGATACCAGGCCATACTTTGTGTTGGTAAGTGAGCTAATGCTACAGCAAACGCAAGTGTCGCGGGTGATTCCAAAATTTCAGAACTTCATAGTAAAATTTCCTACCGAGCAAGTGCTTGCACGTGCTCAGCTGGCCGATGTGCTAAAAGCTTGGCAAGGCCTGGGTTACAATCGCCGAGCCAAATTCTTGCACGAGACGGCCAAGCAACTCATCGAGCAAGAGAGCTTCCCAAGCACCGAAAAAGAACTTTTAAAACTTCCTGGTGTTGGCAAAAACACTGCCGGTGCAATACTTGCTTATAGTTTTAACCAGCCAAGCTTATTTATCGAAACCAACATTCGCACGGTATATATTCATCATTTTTTTAATGACAGGGTTGATGTTGACGACAAAGAAATTCTAGAAAAACTAACCGAAACCATAGACCACGAACATCCGCGTGAATTTTATTGGAGCTTAATGGACTATGGCTCCTGGCTGAAAGCAAATGGTGTGCGCAATAGTTCAAGCAGTAAGCATTATAAAAAACAGCCGCCATTGAAGGGTAGCGTGCGCGAAGTTCGTGGCCACATAGTAAGGGCTCTCGCAAATGACGAAACGCTCAGCTATACATCTATCGAAAAACTATTTGGTGCGGGCCGTACTAAAGAAGCCTTCGAGGGGCTGCTTCGCGATTGTATTATCACCAAAAAAGGTGCCTCATACCATTTGACCAAAGCGTAGTTTCACTTCATACTAATGAGGTGAAGAAAATTCTTGTAGTATCCAGTATCGCTGCTATTGTTGCCGTGAGTTTTGCCTGGCAGGCGAATGCTGCTGTTATTGTAACGCCCGAGCGGGTAGATCGTATCAAGACAAACTGCGTCGAAAACCAAGCATCGCTAAACCGTTTACACCAAACCGATACATCTCTTCGCAACAACCGGGGCAATTTGTATCGAAGCATTGGCGACAAGCTGATGTCTCCACTAAATGCGCGCATTAGTAGCAATGACCTCGACGCCAGTAAGCTAACCAAAATAACGGTAGAGTACAATGATGCCTACGGCCGATTCTTCAAAGATTACATTGCCTACGATGAATCACTAACAGAACTTTTATCGATAAATTGCACCAAAGAGCCAGTTGCATTCTACAACGCGCTGCTGGATGCGCGCGAAAAGCGCGACGAACTGAGCGTAAGCAATAAAGAGCTTGTTCGTCTTATCGGGGAATACAAGAAAGAGTTCGATGCCTTTCGTACTGAATTTCTTAGTGAGGAACAATCATGAACGAGCCAGAGATTGAAGTTAGGCCAGATTCACAAGAGTTCTCGCCAGTGCGTCACATACGCAACCACCAGTTTACTTCTATGATAATTGGTGTAATCGTCCTGTCACTATTTTTCGTATACGTTGCACTCAGTCTTTACCGCACCAGCGGTGCTATTCAGCTTGACTTAAGTCGCCCAGGCTACGACCAAGCACGAAAAGAGGCCGAACGCTCAAAAACAAACTTTGAAGGATTTAGCCCAGAAGGCGAAATCAGCAAAAAATCTCTCGGCGTTTTCGACGAGCTATACACTGAAAAACAGCAAGAAGCTCAATCTATCGACGCATTTTCAGGTGATGTCCTCAGCGACGAAGCCTTGCGGCTTTAGCGTCTTTTTCGGCCAGGAGTTCCGGCTTGCACGGGCACGGTGGCTAGTTTGATACCTTTTGTTTCAAATTCTTCAAGTAGTCGCTTACGCATCTCTGCAACGACACTCCACTGGTCAGACGGCTGAGTTTTACCGGCCACAATCACTTCCACGGAAGACCCAGTAATTTCACCAATTGATACAAAAGATGGAGCCTTTAGAATTTTATCTTTCCACGCCTCTTCTTCGCTCAGTGCCAAGCCTAGCGTATCAATAATATCGCTTACGGTGTCTATATTAGCGTCAGGATGAACAGCGACGGTAAACCGCGCCATGCTGTATCCCATCGTCTTGTTTATCACGTGTTGCACCATACCATTAGGGAAGTAATGCACTTGGCCTTCGACATCTCGAAGCACTGTCGAGCGGCTACCGATTCGTTCTACTGTTCCGCTAAAGCCTTCAATCTCTACCACGTCACCAACGCGATATTGATTCTCAGAAATAATAAATATACCACTCAAGAAATCTTTTATTAGTGATTGCGCACCAAAGCCCAGGGCGATTCCTATAATTCCGGCACTGGCAAATAGTGGAGCTAATGTTTCGCTAATGTTCGGCACGAACAACTTGGCAAGTGCGTACAGTACAGTAAAGAATATAAGCATTCGCCAAATGTTAATAAATAAATCTACCAGTGTTTTTTGGCGTTTTTCGATGTCTTTTTTGTGCCATTCGCGGTGCTTTCCGCCTTTTACAATTCGCCGAATCGCAATCGTTACCAACCGAGTACCCACAAAGTAGGCAAGTAATGCACCGATTAGAATCGTCAGCAGCTCAATCCAGTAATCTGCCAGCCAGTTTTGAAGTCCGTTTACAATATATTGATTTTGTGTGATGTCCATATGTGGTAGTATAGCACGTGAACTTGAAACAACCCCGAGAGACACAATGAATCCAAACGACTATATAATTACCCGAAAACGCAAAAAATATAAATTCGCTAAGTTTTATAATTCGCCAATTTGTTTTGAATTTGAAGAGTGGAAACAGAAAAAAATTGACGTGATTGAACTCGGCACCGGCACTGGCTTATTTAGCGTAGAGCTCGCTGCGCGCCATCCTGAAAAAGTCTACGCCGCAATCGACGTAAAGGCAGATAGGCTGCAAAAAGGTGCCTATGAGGCTGCTAACCGCAGCCTTGAAAACATCGTATTTATTCGTGCCCGCGCCGATCAAATTGCCGAGTTATTCACAGCTCATTCAGCCAGCGAGCTATGGCTTACATTCCCCGATCCATTTCCGAAAAAACGTTCAGAACGCCGGCGTATGAGCCATGCATTTTTTCTAGAAAAGTACGCACAGGTGTTAAAAAAGAAGGGCACATTCTACCTAAAGCACGACAATCTCAGTTTCTTTACCTGGAGTCTCGAGCAGTTAGTTGCATCAAAATGGCATATTGATGAGCTTTCTTTTGATTTGCATGAATCTGACCTTGCAGATGATTACAAAATACTCACTACCTACGAGACTCGCTGGCTCAATGAAGGTGCCCTCACCAACTTTTTAGCTGCTCGGAAGTTGATACAATAGATACATGCAGATAAACGATTATTCTAAACAAGCAATTTCTACACTCACCGCAAAGCACGAATACGGCAATATATCAGCCGAGCTCATGGCGCAAATTCTGGGCCTAGTAGGCGAAAGTGGTGAAGTAGCCGAAAAGTTCAAAAAAATCTTGCGCGATAAGGCAGGGGAATTAAGTGAAGCAGACAAAACCGAGCTACTAAAAGAGCTTGGTGACATACTATGGTATGTCAATTCGGTTACCTATTTGCTTGGTGGTAACCTCGAAGACGTTGCCAAAGGCAACATCGATAAGTTAGCCAGCCGCAAAGCTCGCGGCATGCTAAGCGGCAGCGGCGACAACCGCTAATTTTCTGTTTCGGGTTGCTGCAAAACTCTAAGTTGAGGAGTAATGTAGCGACCGGATTTTGAAGATTTTCCTATGCGAACGACTTCTTCAACTATTTCACTGTTTTCCAACAGCACAACTACGTTTAATGCTGCAACGACACCCGAATCAGAAGCGGCCATGAAAGGTACTAGACTAATGCGCTTAACCACACCGGGGAGGCTGAAGCCAAGGTGTGTCATGCGTATCAACATTACTGGAGTTTCGGGCTGAAACATGTCTAAAAGTTCGCCATAATCAGCCTCTTGGTCGCTTATGTAATCGGCATCAACCCGCTCTAGCTCACGAAGTGCGCGGCTAAAATCTATATTGCCTTCAGTTATTTCACGTGCGAGTACGTCAAGAAGGGCAGCTTGAAACAGCTCACGATATAGGTCTGGACTAACGTCGCTATCCAGTTCGGCGAACTCATCGTATGCAGCAATAGCAGCTTCAATCGCTTCACGGGTTGCTGAGGGTAAGTCGTCCTTACTGGTGTTTGTAGGATCAAAATCGTTCATACTAAAATTTAATTATAGCAATAAAACGCTATTTTGTCAATTTCTCAACAGCGTCACGTACGGCTGGAGCAAAATTGAACCGTGATAAATCATCGCTAACATTTATGGAAACAAAACCCTCACCCTCGTATACCTCTAGTGCTGACACGTCGGCATTTCGCAGTGTGAAATAGCTAAGCCAGCGGGGTTCGCCGTCGAGCGTACCTGTTTGGTAGAGGCTTACATTGTACTCTAACTCATCAGGCGTAAATGCTAAATTTGTCTCCTCGCTTAGCTCACGTGCAGCGCCTTCACGCAACGATTCATCACCTTCGATCGCTCCGCCAAACCCGGTTATCATGCCGGGAAAGCTAATGCCGGGGTTGTGGTCTCGTTGTTGCAACACAAAATTACCATCCGTATCAACCACAATGACACAACCTACCATACCAATACTTAAGTTATGTCGTAGCCATCCATCCATTGAGCCAGCGCCCATACAAAGCACCAGCTTTCCCTCATCGCGCTTTCGCTGAATATCGTCCCACAGCGAGTTGTCTAAATCGGCAAGCTTTACGCTAGCAGCGTTGGTAAGCTTTGAGCTTAGTTGCTGAGGCGTAAGTACTTCCAACGCTGGGTTCTCACGGCTTTGATAGGTTGGAAGCCAAAACACTTCTTCAGCTAGCTCGAAACAATCGGTGTATTGGTCTCGTACCTCATGCTGGCGAATATTTTGATGCGGTTGGTATACCACGACCACGTGATCTGAAACCTCACGAGCCATTTGCAGTGTAGCTGCAATTTCAACGGGATGGTGACCATAGTCGCTGTACAAATTTTCGCCTAATTTCTCGAACCGGCGGCTAGTACCAGGAAAGGACTCAATAGCCTGTACATTATCTTTGCTTTCACCAATACCGAGTCGCTCAAGAGCTTTTAGC
Organism: Candidatus Saccharibacteria bacterium UBA6664; assembly: GCA_002455275.1. Classification (GTDB taxonomy): domain Bacteria; phylum Patescibacteriota; class Saccharimonadia; order Saccharimonadales; family Saccharimonadaceae; genus UBA1020. The sequence continues at coordinate 11,628 of DKKO01000004.1, read as the reverse complement.
ACAAGACTCGCGTTGCGTCGGTTATGAGCGCCTACTAACTTTACGTCTCGAATTTCATCTGGCTGCAAACACCAAGCCGTGGCTTCACGTGTTTGTATATAGTCTGCGTCGGCTTGCCACAGTACAGTGGCCTTAGATTGATGAACAAATTGTCGAAATGCCGAGCGGTAGTCTTCTTCAGTAGCGTAGGTGTCGGGGTGGTCGTAATCGATACTGGTAATAACTGAGAGGCGAGGGCGAAACTTCAACATGTTGCGGTCAAACTCGTCACATTCATAAACAAAATACTTACTTGCTGAGTCATATGCTCCACTGGGTCCAAAGCTGAGAGTAGTTCCTACCGAGTAACTTATCGGAACGCCTAGCTCTTTGAGAGCCCAAATTATCATACCAGTCGTATTGGTTTTTCCATGTGTGCCACTAATAGCGATAAGTTCGAGGTTGTGCTGTTCAAGTAAATCCGCCAGTAGCTCGTCGCGTTTACCTGTTTGGATTCCTAAGGCCCGTGCCATTTGTAGCTCAGGATGGTTCTGGGGAAGAGCGGCCGTATAGATATACCAATCAAAGGGCGTTTTGGTATGTTGGCTAGCCAAAAATTCACCGTCCTGTGCGGTAGAAATATCAATACCCCGAGCTTCTAGCTGTCGTGTCATAAGTGATTCATTCGGATCGCTACCAACTACATGGTGCCCGGCATCGAGTGCTATTTCTGCCAATGGGCCAATGCCCACGCCACCAATGCCAGAGAAATAGATGTTCATATCTGTAGTATAGCCTAAAATCCTATTCAGGCACATGCTATACTAACGGTATACACATGGGTGGAGCAAGTTACGCGTGACAGATAAACGTCAAGTCAAAAAAAGCATCAAGCAACTGCAAAAAGTCAAAACGTGGCAGTTGGTAGTGCTATTTTTGATTTCTGCATTACTGAGCGCCTCATTTCTTCGCCTCAATAATATTGGCATGATAGAACGACGCACAGCGGTAATTAACGCCGACAAGACAGGCAACGCCGAAACCACCAAAGCAAGACTATTTGACCTACAGCGCTACTCTGCCGAGCACATGAATGCGAGCAGCGGGGCGGTGTACCTCGAGTCACAGTATCGTCGTGATACTCAGGCGGCCATAGAAAAAGCTACCGCTGCCAGTAATGGCACTACCATTAATGCAAAAGCCGATCGAGTATGTAAACAAATTTACGGTGGATATTCGCAGGCCTACGTACAATGTTTCGCCAATGAGCTTGCTAAATATCCCGCAGCTTCAAATACTCCTGATAAAGCCAAACTACCCAATGTTGACCTCTATCGTCACGAGTTTACCAGCCCAGCGTGGTCACCAGATTTCGCTGGTTTTTCGGTGCTGGTGAGCGTCGCTATCGTTGTGGCTATCATCGCTCGTTTGCTCGCCCTTGTGGGGCTTCGTTTGTTGCTTCGTAGACACTACAGTAGTGTTTAGGTGTTGACAGGGAGGCCATAGGGCGGTAATCTATCAGATGTAAGAACTAATAGGAGGTATAACCATAATGGCTTACAGTCACACTAACTCGAAGGGCATCACATACTACCTGCACAAAACCGAAGTTACCCTTCGTGGCGGCAAACCACAAACTATCTACTTCTTTGCGAAGGTAGAGAAAAACGAAAAGGGTCAACCTTGCGATCTACCAGCAGACCGCGAAGTGAAAGAAAACCCACGCAACGGTTTCCTTACCGTTTCAAAGAAGAAATAAGTTTAGCTTAGTACTTTTAACGCGCCGCCTTCTGAATGGAAGGTGGCGTTTGTTGTTAAAAAGGCATAATGCTTGCACCATAAGCGTGTTTAATGATACGCTAGTATCACAAACAAACAGGTGCCAAAACGTCCCAAGTGTGGTTCCTGTTTAGAAGCCCGCTTGGGGCTTTTTTGTTTGTCTAAAGTGCTATACTAGAACTAATGAAAGCGATGGTGTCTGTTAAAGATCTCGTAAAACGCTACGATGGCAAAGCTGTGGTAGATGGTATTAGTTTTGAAGTAAAAAAAGGTGAAATCTTCGGAATTTTAGGTCCAAACGGTGCGGGTAAAACCACGACACTCGAGATGATGGAAACGTTACGGCCAATCGATGGTGGTAGTGTGTTTATTGACGGCGTTGATGTCGAAGCGGGTCCCGATACTATAAAGCGTCTTATTGGCGTGCAGCCACAAAGTCCGGCGTTTCAAGACAAAACCAAAATTCGTGAAGTGATTGAGCTGTTTGCCGCAGCCTATGGCGAAAAAGTAGACGTCATGCAATTTTTGCGCGATGTTGAGCTTGAAGACAAGGCAAACTCGTTTGTCGAGCAGCTTTCGGGTGGCCAAAAGCAACGGCTGAGCATTACTACCGCCCTGGTGCATGGTCCGAAGGTATTTTTCCTTGATGAGCCAACCACGGGGCTTGACCCACAAGCTCGTCGCAATTTATGGAGCCTCATTGAAAACATTCGCGAGCGCGGAGTTAGCGTCATTATGACCACTCACTATATGGACGAGGCCGAAATACTATGCGACCGAATCGCCATTATGGATAACGGCAAGATTATCGCGCTTGATACGCCAAAAAACCTCATTAAAGCGCTGATTAAGCGTGGTTTCAAAAAGAAGCAAGAAGTAGAGCAGGCAAACCTCGAAGACGTATTTATCGATCTTACAGGGAAGGCTCTTAGAGATTAGCGTATGAACAAGTCACTTTTCACTATCATTACCTTCGCGCGCATCAACACCAAGCGATTTTTCCGCGACCGGCTATCAATTTTCTTCGGTATATTGTTCCCACTCATTTTTCTATTCGTGTTTGGCGGTATTTTTGGTCAAAACAGCGACGTCTCGTTTCGTGTAGCGCTTATCAACAATTCCGACAGTGCTTTTGCCAAAGATTTCGCTAAAAGTCTGAAAAAGGAAAAAGTGTTCGATATCGACGCCGAGTCAAAAACGCTTAGTGCGGCTAAAGAAAAGATGATACGATCGCAACTCGATGCTGCAATTATATTGCCAAAAGATTTCGGTACGGTCGATGCAAAAAGCAAACGACCAATGGGGCAGGCCAAGGTGTACTACACACAAAACAACGAACAAGCAGGGCAAACGCTTAGCAGTTTGTTGCAAGCAAGCTTTAAGTCTATCAACACCAAGCTGACTGGTTCGGTAGATTTATTCACCGTTACTGGTGAAAAGCTGAAAAACAAATCACTATCGCAATTCGACTACACTTTCGCAGGGCTACTTGGTTTCTCACTGCTTGGTATCGGTATTTTTGGCCCGGTCAACGTATTCCCTGAGCTAAAAAAGCAGGGGATATTGCGCCGACTTTCTACTACGCCACTAAAGGTGTGGCAGTACTTTTCATCAATGGCGATATCGCAAACCATCATTGGCATGGTGTCGCTGGCAGTCATGTTTGCGGTGGCTCTGAGCATCTTCAAGCTCAACATGACAGGTAATCCGTTCGAGCTCATCGGCTTTCTTATTGTCAGCATCGTACTGATGCTAGGTATCGGCTTATCTATCGGTGGTTGGGCCAAGAACGAACGTCAAGCCGCACCACTTTCAAACATCTTGGTATTTCCTATGATGTTCCTTTCTGGCGCGTTCTTCCCACGTTTTCTTATGCCAGAGTGGTTGCAAGACGCTTCGGCGTTCTTGCCACTTACCCCAATTATCGATGGTATTCGGCTTATCATCACCGAAAACGCGCACTATGTTGATTTGCTGCCACAACTTGGCATCATGGGCGCCTGGCTGGTCATCATTTACATCATTGCATTCCGCGTCTTCCGCTGGGAGTAATAGGCAAAAATAAAACCCTACAACTGTAGGGGCGAACGTGACAAACAGACGCGGCAGGGACGAAAGCATGTCCTCACCGCGTCTGCTGCCACGCCCGCTTGTAGGGGACGGATGGTCAGGCGGCGACCTGGGCGGGCTCCTTCTTGGAGCCGGTGAAGAGCCGGCGGTGCAGCCAGCTCTGCGGGACGTAGACGGGCGCGGCCTCGGCCTCGAGTCGGCTCGCGACGCGCTGCAGCAGCGCCGTGACCTCGTCGATGGTCCGACCGGGCTGGTCGTTCCAGGTCCACAGGGCGGCCGCGATCGCGAGGCGGGTGTGCTCCTCGGGCTCCAGGCCGAGCTCGCGCACGAGCGGCATCATCACGGCCTTGGGCAGCTGCGTGGTGGTGTCCTCGCCCTCGTTGGTCACGCCGGCGTGCATGCCGAGCGCCTGCACGAGGCACTCCTCGCCGGCCGGTCCGGTCCACTGGTGCGTCGTCCAGCCGTGCTCCTGGATGCGCTGGCACGCACCTCGGTACGTGGCTGCGGTGTCGATCGTCATGGTGTGTCTCCTCGGGTTTCGCTACAGCGATTGACTTGCTTCGGCAAACCTTTCTGTGGCTCATCAGCGGAAGACCGCCCTCACATGGGTGAGATATTGTTTTCGTAGACAATAAGATGAGATTAATACAGGCTAGCAATTAACCCGCATAAAACTCACCTTATTTGCGTCTGTTTGTCAAAGTACCTTGGAACTTCTTAGTTCAACAAAGTTGCGCGTATAATAACACTTTATGCAAAATGCAGCAATAGGGTAGCTTGACTTTTTATACTGTTTATGGTAATATGAAAGTATGAATAAACTTCATGAAACACACGGCAATTTTGGCGTCGATGAAACCGGCGAAGTTGTTCCGCTTGAAGATTATGATGAAGTTCCTGTTTCGAATGAATCCATCATTCAGGGGACAGCCAATCTAGAGAACTGGCGAAAAGAGCAAGATATGGTTGATAAGGCTGAGCTTGCAGCCAAACAGGCACGCGAACAGGCGGTTATTGAACACGGCCAGCAAAACGCTGGCGTGCATGTAAGCATGGAACAATACTACCAAGACCAATTAGATCTGTTTGATGCCGTTTTCGGTGCCAACTCTAGAGGAGGCTTTGATAAGGGCGGGCAATACACGCCCGAAGCAGCAAAACGCTACGAAGAGAACCTACCACAAGTTGTTAAGGGTGCACGAAAAAACCGTATTCGCATGGTAAATCATGATGTTACCGATGCATATCATGCTCGGGAGCTTATTGACGCTGGCATTGAAGACGAAGCGGTTATTTTACATGATGCCCGTACAACTGTTCCGTCGGAAGTTCGTAGCAGATATGGTGGAAAAGAAAAAGAAGCTGCTCGCGCAGCTCACCGAAAACACTTACGCGCAAAGCTTGCGCACTACGCAACCAAATAAATACTGCAGCGTCGCTGCAGTATTTTTATTAGTTCTGGTGGGGGTGGCTGGGATTGGTGAAGCCGCACGAAATTGAAGGCAAGCTTGCTCGTATTTCAATGAGAAGGCGGAGGAGCGAAGCGATAGCAGCGACCAATTTGAAAAAATATTTTGGTGGGGCTGGTTGGGATTGAACCAACGACCAACAGGTTATGAGCCCGCTGCTCTAACCACTGAGCTACAGCCCCAACCAAAATATTTTTTCAAAGAACAGGTTATATAGCTTCACGCCGGGAAAGCTATAATTCAATGCTGGCTTTCTCGGGTTCGGCATATGTTTTCACTGACCGTTCAAACATGAGCCCGCTGCTCTAACCGCTGAGCTACACCCCCGCGGCTACCTCTGATAGCATAGCACATTTTTAAGAGGTGGGCTATAATGATTAGCGAGAAATCGCATGAAATACACACAGCTTCGCAAACTTTATTACCACATTCGCCACAACTATTTCACTATGAACAACATAGTACTTGCTATAGCATTACTCATTGCAGCAAGCTGGGTGTGGGGCTCGGTGCAGGCAATGCAGCGCAACTACGCGCTTGAAAAAGAGCTCGATGCAAAGCGCCGTGAGCTACGGCTCGTGGAGCTGGAAACCGAACTTTTAAAATACCAGCAACGTTACTACCAAAGCGATGAATACAAAGAGCTTGCCGTGCGCGAAAAGCTAGGCCTGGCGCTACCTGGCGAAAAAGTATTAGTGTTGCCACCAAATACGGCTGCCGCAAAAGAATCTGATACCAAAACAGAAGAGCTACTGCCAGTACGGGCGGTTCCGAGCAATCTGCAGCAGTGGATTAATTTCCTGCTTGGCGGTGCCTCCGAGAGCTTGAAAAAGTAGCTCACATCTGTTATTATTGAGTGAGTATAAATAAATACTCTATATCGCGACGTAGAGCAGCTGGTCAGCTCCACGTTCGGTCAATAGCTCATAACCAGTGGTTATGAAAGAACAAAAGACCAGGTCATGATATAAAACACCCATATCGCGGGGTGGAGCAGTCTGGTCAGCTCGCGTGGCTCATAACCACGAGGTCAGAGGTTCAAATCCTCTCCCCGCAACCAAGAAAATTCCCCCTAGCTTTTGCTAGGGGGAATTTTCTTTGACTTTAGCCAATAATCCTGACTGCTAGCTTAACAAAAGCGAACGATTCTATCAGGCTGAGAAATGCATAACTATAAAATAATTACAATTTAGTGTAAAAAATAATAACTTTTAAACTATTTAATCTTTATATAAAAATTAGTTAGTTAAAAAATCTACAAAATCAGCGCATATATCGCATATATTAGTAGTTTATTGACATAAGAACTTTTTAATTTACGGTAAAAACCCCATAATATTTATATGGCGTTTCAAACGATAGACCAATCACTTGTTTCCGAAGATATTGAGGAAATTACGGTTAAGAAATTGAAGAAGGCCTATACACGCTATAAAGGTACTACATCGCAGTTCTATCGTAAAAACGTTAGAGACCCGTTAGATTACTTGGATTTCGAGCTAAATATCGATAACGAACTCGATAACCTGTTAAAAACAATTGCTCGAGGCGACTATCATCCTAAAAGACCACTTGTACACTACTCACCGAAGAAGAATGGCATAAGCAGGCCGATTGTGAATTTGCACATTGAAGACACAATTGTGTACAGATTTTGCATCGAAAGCATCGACGAGGAACTAATAGCAATAACGAGACAAGAGAATATTCGTGGTGGCGTAATGGCGTCTCCTAAAGTTGACCCTGATGAAGGTGACTATTACGAGAAGTGGTTTAAAGACTGGATGGCACACAATAGAGCATTAAAGGATGCACTAGAACCTGATAAGTACCTCGCAACATCAGACGTTACCTCGTATTTTGATAATATCGAAATCGAGGTGCTCGTGGATATGCTTAGAGAGGCGGTAAAGGGTAAGCGAAACTTAATAAGTTTGCTAAGTTTATTTCTCCACGGGATTAAGCTAAGGTATACGTACTCAACTCGCCTAAACACCGGTCTCGTACAGGATGACTCTGATGGATCACGTATTTTAGCGTATTTTTATCTTCACCAGCACGATATCAGAATGATAAATTTCGCAAAACAACATAATGGGTATTTTTTTAGATACGCCGATGACATGAACGTAGTTGTGAATACCGAAGTTGAAGCAAAACATGCACTTAGAACGTTATCAGACAGCCTAAGAAAACTAGGGTTAACTGCAAGCGTTGAAAAAACGGAAATCGTACCAGCTAAGAAAGCATTTGAGTACATGCGATATAAAGAGAATGAAGATTTAATTAATATCGAAAATGCTATTAACGAGAGATTAAGGACAGGGGGACAAACCAAGGTCCTTAAAAAGAGGCTAATCAAGCTATACGACAGTTATAAAAAAAGAAAACTTGATAAACAAAAAAACTGGATTAAGCTATTAAAGAGATTCTACACTTTTGCTACGTATTTAAAAGACGACTTTCTCTTTGATGAAATTAGTGGCCACCTTCTTGAATATCCGGTACTGGTTGCGGAGAAGAAGTTGCATAGATACTTCATCGCTAATCAAGACTCTCCAAAATTGTCGATAGCTGTGTCAGAAGTATTGAAGTATCTAGATTCAGATGAGAATATCTACCCGCAAGTTGAAACTGAGCTCATTGAGCTACTGGCAAGCTTAGACCAAAGTAAATTTCCAGCCGAACTCAAAGCTTTAGTTCACGATTTTGCATACAGGATATTTAAGGAAGGCTGGAAGGGTCATAAAGAGTCACTTTCTGATTTTGCATTTGGTGTATCGGCCTACTTACTTTTTAGGTGTGACCCTAAAATGGCCGATGAGATTGCTGTTCAATACATTACCACCAAACAAGAGTCAGAGTATATAAGAAAATGTTGGGCTTTTGTAGCGCTTGCCTGTAATGACGTAAAGCTGCGGAATCGAGTCATAAGTAAACTCAAGGCCGAGACATCGATTGAGATGAGTCGCCTTGCCTACATGATGTCTAACCTGAAGACTTTAAGAAGAAAAAAAGTAATGAAGGATTTCTGTTCTAACTCAGAGTTCTTTCTATGGAGAAATGTCTGGAAGGACTCCTTGGGCATTAAACATAAGAAGATACTTCAACTCAAACACGCGCATGTAAGAGTGTTAATTATGAAAGAGATACTAAGGAAGGTAAGATAGTATTTTGTACTAATACTGCATTTGCAACCATGCTGTACCGCTAATATGCCATTAATAGAAGCAAGCCCGTATAGTTTTACAGCGCTACTTCAACCTAGAAGGGCCCATACAACCCGAAATAACGGTCACATTTGACGACTGTTATTTCTTGGCGTACTCCGCACTATTGCTTGCTCACACGCAGGGCAGCCACACGCACGGCTTCGCTCCAGCTCAAGAACGCATGTGGTGTATCGGCAATATCCATGACGGTCATGCGGTGTTTGATAGCAAGCGCCAATTCATGCACAATTTCGGCGGCATGTGGCGCGACCACCGTTGCACCCAGTAGTACCCCTGTAGAATCACTAATAAGCTTCACAAATCCATCACGAAAATCGCTGGTATTGCTGCGAGCAACACTATTAAGCGGCGCAATGGCGGTATGAGTACGCAAATCTCGTTTCAGGCAGTCGTCGGCGGAAAGACCAACCGATGCAACGCCTGGATAGGTAAAGGTGAGGCGAGGAGTAGCAGTATAGTCTGGCGCAACTTTTTGTTTGTGCAATACATTGTGCGCAGCAATCCTACCTTCCATCAGCGCGGTGTGAGTATAGCTGCCAAGCCCCAGCACGTCGCCTGCCGCAAAAATATGTTTGGCGCTTGTTTGCAGGTAGGTATTTACATCAATACCTTTTGGTGAGTAGCGCACACTAGCGTTATCGAGCCCAAGGTCAACATTTGGCTGACGACCAGCTGCCACTAAAATTTCATCTACACGCACTGACTTTTCAGCACCGCCACGAGAGTAGGTGACTTTTATGCCAAGCCCTTCTTTTTGCACAGTCAAAACTCGAGTTTGCGTAAGGGAAGTAATGCCTTTATGTTCATGTAGCATTCTTTCAAGTAATGTGCCAACTTCTTCATCTTCTTTTGGCAGTAGTCGGCTAGCGACTTCGGCTATGTAGACTTTTGTGCCAAAAATTGCCATTAGCTGGGCAAGTTCCACACCAACAGTGCCACCGCCAATGACAAACAAGCTTTTGGGTGGGCGAAGTGACTCTAAAATAGTGCGCGGGGTGAGGTAACTAACATTTTTTAGCCCCTGGATATCTGGTGCAATCCAACTCGAGCCGGTAGCAACAACAAATTCTGCAGCAGACAGGTGGCGGCGATTCACGCTAATTTCATTTGGGCTAAGGAAGTGGGCATTACCGGCATAGGTCGTAATCCCTGCCTTGTCGTAAAAGCTTCTATTCCCCCCTGCCCCAGTTCGTTTTACGGCAAGGTCTTTCCAGGCGCGTAAATTAGGGTAGTTATAGCCCAATGTGCTCGAACGAAGGCCAAAACGTGCGCCGTGACGAGCTTCATCAAATAACTGCGCTGCGTGCAACAATGCTTTGGTAGGTACGTCGCTCCAGTTGGGCGAGTCACCACCAAAGGTATCGGCTTCTACTATGGCAACACGCTTGCCAGCACGGGCAGCTATGGTAGCGGCCGAGCTTCCAGCAGCACCGCTGCCGATAATTATCAGGTCGTAATCAAATGATTTTTTTGCCATGTCTCTCCTTATAGCACCAAACGATGATGTTTATATATGTAGGCGGCTTCGGGATGTATCTTTTTTAAATGATGAGCAGCGATTCGACGGATGTCGCTAGAAGTAATTTCGGACTTATCGTCACACCACACCAATACTGCCGCGTGAACTGAACGAGCGGCAGTTGCTGCTTCGCCATCGGGAGCTTGTACGCTATTGCAAGCAGCAAGGATACTTTGTACTAGTTTTTCAGCTTGAAAACTTTCAGTTGGTCGAGCGCCACCGCGCTTTACTACATCGATAAGCTGCGAACTCATTACACCCCCCCAGCCGCAGCAAGCACGGCGTGTGTGAGCACATGATCGACGTAAATATAAAAACCAAGTGCAATCATAGCGCTACCTGCGGCAAATTGTAGAAAGTTTTTATTATCTTCGCGCCAGCGCTGGATTTTACTTATTTTGTGACCACCACTTACGAGCACATGCACAATCAGCAAAGATAGCATCGATAAAACGGTGTACAAAGCAACCGCGGCTAGCTGAAACTCGCTTGGTAGTTGCACTAACGCAAGTGCGGCCACAAGCGTTGGGCCAACCACGAATAACACTTCGCCCAATACGCTGCCAAGGCCTAGCCCGAATGCTTCCGCGCTAAGTGAAGTTGCCTTTGTACGGTCTTCAAGGTAGCGTGCCATGCCACGGGGAATCCATAGCGTCGTACCGTTATCTCGTCGGAAATAAAATACCCATACAGCAAAACCAAGTCCAAACAAAAGGCCACACGCAGCAACCCATAGCACGGGGTCAATACCGTGACGCGCAAACACGCTCACTGTAAACGCGGTGGCGGCGAGTAAGAGCGCTGTCATAACTCCCACGCCAGATGCGAACGAACTGGTAAGCCGAAGCAGGCGAGCCTGAGAACGTTTTGCTCCCAGGGTGTGGCTACTCAGTAACGTAAGAACACTCACGCTAAGTTGAAAACTTGCGTGGATAAGCGCCGCGGCTATGATGATTACAAATAGGTCAAACGTCGTCATTTTTATGTTTTTCTAGTGGGCTATACCTCTGTTTATTTATACCATAAGCGGCACTATAATTGCAAAAAACACTACGAAATCACAAAAAGGTATTGACTTTTTAACAAGCTTATGCTAATATAATACTATAAGTCAATAAAACAAACAAAAAGGAAAGACCACCACCATGGAAACCACCATTACCCAAGAGCTCGACAGCTGGAATAGGGAACGAAGCCTACAAGAACTTCGTAGCTATGTTTCAAACAAGCTCACTTCCCTACCCGACCACCTTGATGTTGAGTAAACATTAGTAAAGAAGAGAAAACTAACAAAGAAAAACACCCCAACAAAGTGGGGTATTTTTCTTGGTAGTACCAGGTAGGCTATCGCTTTGAAGCTCCTCCGTTCTGAAAGGGACACGTGCTAGCACGAGTTTCCTTTCTTCACTTCGCGACCTACCGACCTGATTTTGCTTCGCAAAATGGTCGCTAGCTAAAGACCACCTGCTATTACCACGCAAAAACCCCACGAAATGTGGGGTGTTTACGTGGTAGCACCAGGTAGGCTTGAACTACCGACCTCAGGCTTATGAGTCCTGCGCTCTAACCAGCTGAGCTA
>DKKO01000001.1 GCA_002455275.1 Candidatus Saccharibacteria bacterium UBA6664 | reverse complement strand
AATGGTACAGATGAGAGGACTTGAACCTCCACGCCCCGAGGGGCACTAGCACCTGAAGCTAGCGCGTCTACCAATTCCGCCACATCTGCGTATGTTCACGAGATTAGCATACACCTCGAGCGCTAGGCGCGTCTACTCATACCAAGGTGCCGCCATATCTGTGTATTAAATACACTTCCTCATCTGCGCACTACTGTTAGTATACCTAATGACGAGGTAATTCGCCAGTGAGCGATGCAGAGAAATCTGAGCGAAGTTGCTTGCCAAGCTCTTGAGGGTTTGTGCCAACTTTGACTCCACGGTTTAGTATGCCATGCGGGTCAAAAATATCTTTAACTTCTTGGAACATTGTTTGAAGTTCAGGATCGAGCATTTGCTTAGCGGCAACGGTGCGCAACCTGCCTTCTCCCATTTCGCCGAATAGCGTGCCCTCGTGCTGTCGTGCCAGCAGTGCAATTTCAGATATCAATTTCATGCTTGTTTGCTTGCCTGTTACCGTGCCGAGCTTCACTTGAGGCCGCGCTGACCAGTGGCCATCGAGAGGATGGCCGTAGAATGAAAGTTCAACATGGTGCTTACTTGCAATGCCTTGAGCCCGTGCGCTAAATTCTTCAAAACGATCGACAGGTACATACAGACCATCAATGAGCGGTGGCGTACTAGCATCGTGGGTTGATGGCGTGAGAGCGAAGCTTGTGACAGTGCGTACAGCATGAAGTTCACTCACCGACTCGTCAATCGCTTGACCTACCACACCACCAAGCGGCTTGGCAATTTTTACAAATTTCTTAAGTTTACGTGCACGCGCTCGCTCATTGAAATCGTCGAAGGTCGCTACAATTACGGCTTCTACGTCGCCATTTTGGCGAGCTTGCTCGTAGAAGCTGAACTCTTTGCCAGCCGCTTTGGCAACTTCAAAGTACGAACCATCAACAAATTCAAGGCTACTTGGCTGAATTTTTTCAGCCGCTTCGATAGCATCATACGCACTGTCGAGTTCATTGAATGCAATCGCGATAATGGCAGGGTTTTGATTGATATACTCAGCCTTTAGAATCATTTCTGAGATGATACCCAATGTAGCTTGCGAGCCAATAAATAGTGGCGTGAGGTCGAATGAACCGTCCTTTTGCTTCACATCTGCGAGTGCAAAATAACCAGCGTGCTCGGCGTGCTCAATGTCGCATTTTTCAGCTATTACATCTGCATAATCTTCAATCAACGCATCAACTTGTCGATATATATCACCCTCGAAGGTTTGCAAGCCTTTTTTGCGGCTCAATTCACGCTTTGATAGCTTCTTTGTTTGTAAAACATCACCGTTCGACAGCACAACTTCTAGTTGCTTCACGTAATCACCTGCTGCTCGCATAGAACTGACCGCACCACCGACCGTACGGCTAGGCGGTAGTAGCCTTAGGCCTGGCACAGAAGTGCCATAAAGTGATAATGCGCCAAGTAAAGCCGATATCGACACACCCGGCTGCAGACGCACGAGTTTCTGTTTGGCATCGTATTCATAAATATGTCGCATGTGCGTAGGGAAAGAAACAACCACTCCCTTGCCGATTGCTCCCCCAGTGCGGTCTGAGCCACTACCCCGAGGAGTAATCGATAACGTATGGCCTTTTTCCGCCAACTGCCAGGCGAAACGGGTGGCTTTGCGGACATCATTGGTAACCATAGGGTACATCACCATATCAGGGCTAATGGTTAAAATACTGCCGTCGGTCGAGTGCTTTTTAATAATCTGTGGATCCGTCGTAACTTCACCCACCAAATGTTTGTTGAGATATTGTGCGATTTTGTTCACTAACTTTTTCCCTAGTTTTGACTGTTTATATCATACCACAAGCGGTTTGAAATATAGGTACTTTATCTTACCACTCTGTTTTGCTATAGTATGGAATACGCGGATGTGGTGGGTTGCTATGAAATAGCACCATAAGAAATAGTAGACACGTCTACCAATTCTTTAGCCTCATGCGCTTCGTCTGAAGAAGACGCTAAACTACTAGTACATTAACTACATGCGGATGTGGTGGAATTGGTAGACACGCATGCCTTAGGAGCATGTGCCGCAAGGCGTGAAGGTTCAAGTCCTTTCATCCGCACCAAAAGAAAGAACCGACCAAAAAGGTCGGTCTTTTCTTTTGAGGCCATGAATAGCCAGAACCTTCGCGTTTTGCTGTGCTGACCTATCTATACTTCGACTCGGCTTTGTAGTTTCGCGTCGTGTGCAATCATTCGCGGTGTTAACTTCGAAGCAACAAGTACGAGCCCCGCCCAGCCTACAAAATTATTAAATAATGGACGCCTTCGCTCGCTAGAAGTGTCTTGAGCGAATGGGCAGCGCTTGTCTGGGTCGCCTGCTGGCAAATTGTCGAGCGTAAGATAGCCCAACACTTCGTCGTCTGAAGAAACGTCTAGCCATGGGTCGGCGTCTGCAATCAGCTCTGTCGTCTGGTCCTGAGATCTTTGAGCGAAAAGAGCGACAGCATCTGCCGAATGAGGGTGTGTCACAAACGATTTCGTTGCCGTAACGCCTTTCGTTTTTAATATTGTTCTTACGTGGGGGTCAAAGATTGAGCACGTTTCGTCTATACCTGTAGCGAGGAACTCTCTTTTTGACAATACATCAGCGTCTAATGATGGCGAGGTATCTAGTACTAAGTCGGTAACCGCATCACCAAGCTCGAAAGTTGGTCGACCAACCATTTCACCCCCTACCTCTATTGGATCGAGGCTAATAGCCCTCGCGAACAACTGTCGGGCAAAACGGACGCGATTTACACGAACAGACTCAATCAGAGCGCTTTCGCGTTTAGTGCTCTGGTCACCTATCACAGTAGTCATATCTTATTATTATACTACTTATGTTAATTAATGTCAAGTTTCCATGCTGAAAACAAAAAAGAGCTGTTTAGCTCTCTCGGCGGAAGTAGGTGAGATCCGCATTTCCATAACTACGATTGTCCACCACAACAACTCCGGTTTTGGACGGTGTCTCACCTCTTCCTGGGTGTGATAATACCATAAGCGCTCCGGGTTTGAGTAGCCCCATGAGATGTTCGACTGTGGAAAACTGTGTGTCGTGATAGGGCGGATCGGCGAATATTATGTCAAACTTCTCTTCTGAATTTGAATCAGCCCATGAATATGCTGGTGCTGCAATAAGTGTTGTATTTTCCGCAATATTAAGCATTTGTATATTTTTTGCAATGATTTTTGCGGCAATTCTGTCTTTTTCGACAAATACAACCTCCGATGCACCTCTACTTAAAGCTTCGATACCAATACTTCCAGAGCCGGCAAACGCATCAAGCACTCGTGCATTTTGCACCTCATTGCCTATTGAGTTGAACATAGCATTACGGATTCGCTCGCCCATGGCATGTGTACTGCGACGATCGGGCGCATCGATAGTGCGCCCGCCATATTTTCCGGCAATAATTCGCACATTCATGACTTCTCCTCGCTAAGTGCCTTCTGATATGCATCGTACCACGCGAGCGTGACCGCCATGACGATACGTGGCAACAGTTCATGGTTGGTGAGTCTTGCAAGTTCATTTGTCCAGCCAGTGCGTTTGAACTGTTCGTACATATCAAGCGCGGCAATCTCCTTCAGCAACCGTATGTAAATCGTCTCGAAACCATCTTCTTGAAGATGTTCAAAATCATGCTCTGATGGCAGTCCAGAGTTAAACCGAAACGGCTTTGTGGCACTGGCAATACCGCCTTCAAATAGCGTATGGGTAGTCATGATGCCCTTCGCTCCCCAATACTGCCAATTATTTTTCAAAGCCTCACGCTTGCTCTCGCCGGTCATCACCATTTTATTTCGCACTTTTTGTGGCTGATTTCCGACCGGACGCTTCATGTGCATTATTTGGTCTTTGTATGGCTCATGATGCGCAGGAGTAAGGCCGTCGGTCACGGCATGTGCTAGCCACGCAGCCTCAAAAGATGCTCGAGTCGTGTCACCAGCCCGCAATGCAGCAGTAAGATTAATCGAATGATTATGTATAGCTTCGAGTAACTCACCCTCATGAGGCTGGTCGGGGTCGATAAAATGCCATGGCTCGTCTTTGCCTGGGCTTTTTAATTTCACCCCATCCGGGCCACGAGAACCTTCAAAGTGCAGTATATCTGTACTTGAAGGAAACCGAAGTCGTGGTACGGTAAAATGAGCAATGTGTCGCCGAGCTACACGATCAATTTTCTGATGCGTACCTAGATGACGGCCTGACCTTCGCTGCCTTGGTAATGGACCGAATGAATACATAAAATTAGTTTAGTGTCGTTATACGTTGATATCGTTCTACTCGAGACGCTAACTCCTTGTATTGTAGCAAATCCTCACCAGACTCAATGAAGCGTGAGGCCGCTTTTTGTACCTTAGAGATGAGCTTTGTATCACCAAGGCTGGCGATTTGGAGATTCAAGGCACCATGCTGAGCGCGACCATAAATTTCACCAGGACCGCGAAACCGTAAATCTACTTCGGCAAGATAAAATCCATCTTGAGAGCTTTCAATTTCACGCAGTCGCTGACTTGGCTTGTGTGAATCTGACATGAGCAGGTAGCAGTAGCTTTGGTGGCTGGAACGGCCTACCCGCCCGCGAAGCTGGTGAAGTTGGCTTAGCCCGTACAAATCTGCGTCTTCGATCAGAATGACGCTGGCGTTCGGCACATCAACACCAACTTCAACCACGGTAGTGCTCACCAAAATATCAAGGCTACCCTCGGTGAATTCTCGCATCACCTTCTCTTTTTCATCAGATTTTAAGCGACCATGTAGTAAGCCTATGCGACGATGGCTAAAGACCGAATTTTGTAGACGTTTAAACTCTGTCTGAACACTCTTCGCATCGTTTACTGGGTTGTCATCGATAAGTCGACACACTACATACGCCTGGCGGCCCTGGGAAAGTTGAGTATCAATAGCTTCATAGAGTTTAGGACGATTCGTTGGTGCCCACAATTTGGTTGCAATTGGCAATCGATTACTAGGCTTCGAGGCGATGATTGAAACTTCAAGCTCACCATACACCGTAAGGGCAAGGCTACGCGGAATTGGGGTGGCTGTCATGCTAAGAAGATGCGGCATGTGCTTAGATTTCGCTAACAGTTTTTGACGCTGCTCGACACCAAAACGGTGTTGCTCATCGATTACGACGAAGCCAAGCTTATGAAACATTACCGTTGGCTGCAACAGCGCATGGGTACCAACAACAATATCGACGTTTCCGCTTTTTAGTGATGTCAATAGCGCTTCACGCTGCTTACCTTTGACCGAACCAGTGAGCAAAGCAACATTCACACCAAAATCGCCGAGTAATTTTACGAGAGTCTCAGCGTGCTGCGCGGCCAATAGTTCAGTCGGTGCCAACAGTGCCGTTTGAAAACCATGGCTAGCCGCCTGACGAGCCGCTAGGCCGGCAACAACAGTCTTGCCAGACCCTACATCACCCTGAAGTAACCGATTCATAGGTGACGCTTTTTCAAAGTCTTGCAGAATATCCCAGGCGGCACGTTTTTGATCGGCCGTCAGTGAAAATGGCAATGAGTCGACAAACTTCTTAACGACCAATTGCTCAAATGGGATATGCCAACCCGCCAGCTGAGCATTGGCACGTTTATTTAGCTCTGCTGCAACGAGTAGCTGAAAGAGCTCTTCAAAGGCAAGTCGCTGCCTACTTCGCTCGATTTCGCCCACATTGTGAGGAAAATGAATGCCTAGCAGCGCGTCACTGGTACTGACAAGTTTTTCGCTTTGCACAGTCGATTTCGGAAGCGTATCTGGCAGCATAGTCATGAGCGGACGCAACTCGGCCAAGATTTTGCGAACAACCGTACTTTTTAAACCTTTGATGCTCGGATAAATCGGCAAAATCCGATCTGTCTGCACTGGTAGATCACTCACTTTTTCGGCGCTGGGGTTGGTGAGCTGATAGCGATTGTAGCTGTACTCAAATTCACCAGAAAAATAAAACTCCATTGAGGGTTCTTTAAATTGAGAGGCACGGTATGGCTGATTAAACCACACCGCTCGCAATTTTCCTGTAGAATCAGCCAGCGTAGCAGTGGTGATACGCATTCCACGGCGAACTGTTCGGGTTGAAATACTTTCTACCGTCGCTTTAATAGTGCGCTTGCCTGGCGTAATCTGAGCAATAGGTGTGACACTTGAAAAATCTTCGTGTTTGCGAGGCAAAAAGTACAATAAATCCTCGACGGTATGCAGCCCACTCAAAGCAAACTGTTCGGCTGTTTTAACACCTACACCTTTTACATTTTTGAGCGAAGTTGAAAGCTTCATTACTACTAGTGTAGCAATTTCTGGGTGGTACAATAAGAATACGTATTTAAGCGAGGGAGAACTATGGAATTTCCATCACACATTTTTAAGGCGTATGACATTCGAGGCAAGGTAGGCACTGAGCTTTCGCCAGAACTTTGCGAAGCGATTGGCTCAGCCTGCGCTGAATGGCTGCCAACCCAGGGCATTGTGGCGGTTGGACGTGATATGCGGCCCGACTCTGCACAGCTCGCCGACGCGGTAATTCGAGGTTTACGAAAACAAGGCCGCGCCGTCTGGGATATCGGTGAAGTCACTAGCGACATGATTTATTTTGCCGTGGGCGCATATGATCTCGCCGGTGGTATGGTTGTTACCGCTAGCCATAATGCTGGAGATTACAACGGCATTAAAATCTATCGCGACAAAGTTACTCCAGTTGGACTTGATAGCGGACTCGATGCGATTCGTGACTTGGCCCAGGCCAATCAATTTACCCCAGCCGAAAACGAAGGAAGTTTAGAACAAAAAACTATTACTGACGAATGGGTGCAACATGCCGTGGCTATGGTGCAGCCAGAAACATGGCCGAAATTTTCTATCGCTATTGATGCTGGAAACGGCATGGCAGGAGCGATTTTGCCCACGGTCCTCGAAAATCTGCCAATCAGCGCAGAGCGGATGTACTTTGACCTAGATGGCACCTTTCCTAACCACGAAGCTAACCCACAAAACCCTGATAACCTAAAAGATCTTGTACAAACTGTTATTTCTAACCGCTATGATTTCGGTATTGCGTTCGACGGTGATGGTGACCGTGCTGCGTTTGTTGACGAAAAAGGTCGACCCGTACTCGGGACTGATTTGATATCAATAGTTGCGAAGCTTATTTTGGCTAAATACCCAGGTTCAAAGATAGTACATGACGTACGAACCAGCCGCGCGACCAAAGAACTGGTTCGTGAGTGGGGTGGCGAACCAGTGCGCACTAAGGCTGGTCGCGTATATATAGGTGCGCTCGTGCGTGAAGTTGGTGCCCAGTTTGGTGGTGAAACCACTGGTCACCTTTTCTTCGCGAGTAACTTCGATGCAGACTCTGGACTTGTTGCCGCACTGTACGTCATGCAAGCCATAGCCGAATCAGGCAAAAAACTGTCCGAGCTTGTGGATGAATACCGACGTTACGTTATGCCGCCAGAAATTAATTTTGAGACAACCAACAGCAAAGCTGTTATCGCTAAGCTTAAGGAAACTTACAGCGAAGCAGCTCAAGATGAACTTGACGGACTGACCGTCGAGAGCAAAGCATTTTGGTTTAATCTGCGTTCAAGCAACACTGAGCCTGTTATCAGGCTCAATATCGAAGCTGAAACTACAGATATACTCGAAGCTGAGCTTGCGAAGATACAACAAATTGTGGAAAGCACGCTTTAGCGTACTAAGACAAAGCTGTTCTTGCCTTTTTTAATAAGGGCGAGTTCTTGCAGCTGTACATCTTCAACAGTCTTTTCACCGTTTACAGACACACCGCCGCCAGCCATTAAACGACGAGCTTCGCCAGCGCTCGTGCAGAGCGAGGCGCGCACAAGTGCTTCACTCACGCGCAAACCTTTTTCGAGCACTGGAATTTCTTCGGCTAGTGCATTAACATCATCGTTCTGAAGCTCCGTAACCAATCCGCCGCCGAATAACACATGTGTGACACGCTCAACCGATTCAGTACGAGCCTCGCCATGTACGAGAAGCGTCACCTCATGAGCGAGTCTTTTTTGCAATGATCGTAGGTGCGGCGCTTGCTCGTGCGAAGCAATAATTGAATCAACTGTTTCCTTATCAAGCAAGGTGTAGATTTTTATCAAATCTTTGGCTGTTTCGTCGTCTGTATTTAACCAAAATTGGTAAAACTTATACGGACTTGTTTGCTCAGGGTCAAGCCAAACCGCGCCGCCTTCAGATTTGCCGAATTTTACACCGGTTTGCTTGTTTACAATCAATGGAGCCGTAAACACGTGCGCTTCGCCAGATTCAAGTTTGCGAATAAGGCTAACGCCCGCGATGCTGTTTCCCCATTGGTCAGCACCAGCCAACTGCAGCGATGCACCTTTTGTACGGAATAAATGCAAAAAGTCATAGCCTTGGATTAAACTATAGCTAAATTCGGCGTAGCTTATGCCATCGCCACCCTCACCAATTCGGCTTTGTACAAACTCGCGATCAAGCATTTGCGTCATCGACACATGCTTGCCAACATCTCGCAAAAAATCTAGGTAGCCAATATCTTTGAACCAGTCAAAATTATCGACAATTTCGAAATCTTTACCCGCAAAAATTGTTTTATATTGCCCTGCAATAGCTTCTTTATTAGCGGCAATCTCTTCGAGAGTTTTTAAGTTTCGCTCCTGTTTTTTGCCGTCTGGGTCACCAATCATACCCGTAGCACCACCTACCAATAAAATCGCCTTATGACCGTGGTCTATGAAATGCCGTACAAGCATGGCAGCGGCCAAGTTTCCGATAGTCATTGAATTGGCTGATGGATCGACGCCCCAGTAAAACGTGCGTGGTTCGTTGATTGCGGCCACATCTTCAAATGTCGTTTGGTTTACAAAGCCTCTCCAGGCTAGCTCATCAGATAAATTCATATGCTTTTAGTATAGCGAAAAATAAGAGGAGTTCATACCATTTAGTGCTATAATGAGATGTAATAAAGCTTATGGGAATCTATATTCGTGGCTAGAAAAACACCAAAACGTCGAATGAACGTGTATTCAAACCTGTCTCATCGACGTCGCACAAAAAAAGACCACGCCGCTCGCAAGAAAGCCGAGTATTTGGCTAGTTTGCCGAAGCATCCTGTTAAGCGCGTCGTTCACCGCATGCACCCGAAGCGAGTCGCTAAATTCTGGTTTAGCAAGCAAGGTGCATACATGCTACTCAAGTTCGCCGGTGTTGGTGTACTTATTGGCGTGCTGCTAGTAGGAGCGCTGTTCGCGTATTACCGAAAAGATGTGGATAAAATTCGCGCCAGTGAAATTGCCAAGCGCGTGCAAACAACCGTCACGAAATACTACGACAGAAATGATGTACTACTGTGGGAGGATAAGGGTGATGGTGACTATAAGCTTGTCGTTAAGGGCGATGAAATTGCTGATGTTATGAAGCAAGCCACCATAGCAATCGAAGATAAAGACTTCTACAACCACAAGGGAGTGAGCATCAGTGGTCTTGTTCGTGCCGCGGTGAATAACACGCAAGGTGGCGGGGTTCAAGGTGGTTCCACCCTTACACAGCAGCTTGTAAAGCAGGTGTTTTTCGCCGATGAAGCGCAAAAACGCGGCCTTGATGGAATACCGCGAAAGATTAAGGAGGTGATTTTAGCGGTTGAAGTTGAGCGAATGTATAACAAAGAGCAAATTCTCGACTTGTACTTAAATGAGTCGCCGTATGGTGGACGCCGCAACGGCGTTGAGTCGGCAGCCCAAACATATTTCAACAAATCAGCGAAAAAACTCACCCTAGCCGAAGCATCGTTACTCGCAGCGATTCCCAATCAACCAGGTTTATATGACCCATACAACACCTACGGTAACGAGGCGTTGATCGTTCGTCAGCACAAGGTATTGGATAGTATGGCTAATCAAGGATACATCACCGAAGCGCAGGCACAAAAAGCAAAGAAAGTGCCGATTCTTGATACGATTCAACCTGAAGCGGACCAGTACAAGGGAATTAAGGCGCCGCACTTCGTACAAATGGTGCGCAGTGAGCTTGAGCAGAAACTCGGTAAGGCTACTGTTGGTCGGGGTGGATTGGTGGTAAAGACGACGCTTGACTATAAGATTCAAAAGAAACTTGAAAGCAGTATGAAAGAGATGTTTGCCTCTTCACAGCCACTATATGCAGGCTTTACAAATGGTGCAGGCACCCTTGAGGATGTAAAAACTGGACAAATTATTGCAATGGTAGGCAGTCGAAGCTTCCGCTACCCAGGCTATGGTCAAGACAATGCCGCAACAGCATTTATTCAACCTGGCTCAAGTATTAAGCCTCTTGTCTATGCTGAGTTATTCCAGAAGAAACCAGCTGGGCAGCAAAACTTCGGTAGTGGCTCTATCCTTACCGACTCACGCATTAGCTTCCCTGGATACACCCCGCAAAACGCCGACCGAGGCTTCCGCGGCGCAATTACAATTCGTCGAAGCCTGGCACTGTCTCGTAACATTCCAGCCATTAAGGCCATGCAGGTGTCGGGAGTACAACCAACACTTAAGACCATCCGCTCTATGGGCGATAAATATTACTGTACTCAAGGCGTCGAAAAAGACGTTGGCTTGTCTTCGGCAATCGGTGGTTGTGGCACGCGCATGGTTGACCACACAAATGCTATCGCATCGCTCGCACGCATGGGTGCCTACATGCCTCACAGCTCAGTTCTTAAGGTAACAAATAGTAGCGGCGAGGTGCTCGAAGAATACAAGAAAGAAAAGAAGCAAATAGTAAGTGCTCAAGCTGCATATGTAGTTAACGACATCCTAGGCGACAACGTGGCGCGACTTGGATTATTCGGCAGGACAATTACACCGAATCTTGACGCAGCAGGCGTGAAAACGGCCATCAAAACCGGTACCTCAGACATCGAGGGCCAAGCTCGCGATATCTGGACGGTTGGGTACACGCCTTCGTTGGCCATGACCGTATGGCTTGGTAACCCAGATGTTCGCGCACTGTTAAATGGAAACTCCTCTATACCGGCACAGATTCTAGACCCCGTGATGGCCTATGCGACACAGCAGTATCAAAAAGCGGGAAAAGCAAAGGCTGGCGAGTGGTTCAGTGCTCCAGCTGGCATTCAGCGTATCGGCAACGAAGTGTATCCATCTTGGTACAATAAATCGCAATCTCAAACCAATGCGAAGTTGAAGTTTGACCGAGTATCAAAGAAGAAAGCTACTAGCTGTACGCCAGACGCAGCCGTGGTTGAGATAGCTGTTTTGAAGGTTATCGATCCAGTAACAAAGAAGCCTGCCTACATCGCTCCGGATGGATACGATGCGAATGTTGAAGACGATGTACACAAATGTGGTGATGCAAAGCCTTCTGTAAACGGAATCTCTGTTGTAGGAAACCGGATTACCGTTCGTGTAACAAAGGGCACGCATAGTCTTGCAAGTCTAGAGATTCGAGTAAACCGCAATACAGTCGCAACCATATCCGTATCTGGCAGTGGCACATATTCAACTCGTTATGTATTCGACGAGGACGCGACTATCTCAGCAACCGTCAGAGACGACGCCTACTACAGTGACAGCGCATCACAAAGCTATACCGTACCGAGCGGACCATAGATATAAGGCTTCTACTCTAGCGCTGCCTATCAACGAGCTGCAGTAAACTATCTTCAGGGGTTGACGATTTTGTTTGCTTTGATTGCTGCGTTTTACGGCTAGACGGTTGTTTCCGACCGTTACTTTTGTGGTGAGGTTTTTGCTGCTGTTTCGGTGAAACAACTTTTGCAAATATCATACGGCCAGCTGCAGTCTGCAGGTTGCGTACGCACTCTACCTGAACAGTTTGACCGATTAGCTTGGCGCCTTGATCCACCACCACCATCGTACCATCGCTCAAATAACCGACACCTTGGGTGTTGTCATTACCTTTCTGTAGTAATTCGAGACTAAGCACTTCGCCTGGCAAAAATGCGAGCCGCAATCCTTGGGCTAGTTCATTTATATTCAGCACCTTTATATTATCTACCGCCGCGACTTTATTGAGGTTGAAATCGAGAGTACAAACGAAACCATCATATTTCTTCGCAAGTTCGAGCAAGCGACCGTCGACTCCTGCGGAATTTGTCTCACCGTCTGTCAGCATTTCAACTTTTACATGCTCTAGTGCTTGAAGCTGTTTTATATTATCAAGTCCGCTTCGCGCCCTGGCTCGCCGATCATTGTCAGATGCATCAGCGAGTAGCTGCAGCTCAGCTACAACACTACGGGGTATGACTAGCCGCTCACTAATAAAACCTGTTGCGGCAATTTGCACAATCCGACCATCCATAAGTACTGATGTGTCGATAAATAACGGCCGCGATTTGTGCGATCGCTTAGTTCGTCTGCTTGATTCGGTCATAAGATAGCCCAACTGAGCCATCACTAAAACTAGCAGTATAATCGTTACATAATCTATCATTTTTACTGTTTTCCTTTCATTTCAAATAATCAATCAAGGCCTGCCTGAGATCTTTTACAGGCGTCGTAACTCCCTGGTTTGATGCAGTCGCAGGACCGATAATGTGTTTGAAGCCTAATTTCTTGGCTTCTTCAACCCGTCTCGCAGGTGTAGAGACAGACCGCACTTCACCGCCAAGCCCAATCTCTCCAAATACAACGGTGTTGTCCTCGAGTTTACGTTCGGCAGCGGCACTAGCGATAGCCATGCAAACCGCTAGATCGGCCGCAGGATCCGCCAGTCGCAGACCGCCAACAACGTTCACGTATATATCTTTATCAGACAGCTGTAGCTTGGTACGTCGCTCAAGTACGGCAACGATCAGGTTAAGTCGGTTGAGGTCGAAACCGCTAGCAGTACGCTTTGGATAACCAAAGTTAGTAGGATTAACCAAGGCCTGAATTTCTACTAGAAGTGGCCGCGTTCCTTCCATGGTCGCCAGCACTACCGAGCCGTCAGCATTTTGCCGCTCCGCCAAGAGCGCGGCTGATGGGTTAGTTACTAACTGTAGCCCGTTATCATTCATTTCAAATAATGCAGCCTCATTCGTAGAACCGTAGCGATTTTTACTCGCGCGTACAATTTTGAAACCACCGTAGCGGTCACCCTCGAACTGAAGTACCACATCAACCAAATGCTCAAGTATTTTAGGCCCCGCGATGCTTCCTTCTTTTGTAACGTGTCCTACAAGTATTACCGCAGCTCCAGAAGCCTTTGCAGCTCGTATGATAGCGTTTGAGGCGTTCGTAATTTGGCTTACCGTACCTGGGGCACTTGTAATGTCCTCTAGGCTTAGGGTTTGGATAGAATCTATAATAACGAGTTTATAGCTGCCGCTACGAATCGTTGCTGCTATATCATCTGCACTGGTGCTACTGACAAAATGGAGTTCACTGGAGGTATGAGCACCTAGTCTCGTAGCCCGTAGCTTCACTTGGTGAGCACTTTCTTCGCCACTTACATACAGTACAGATTGATTGCGTGCCACCGCATCTGCAACCTGCAAAAGCAATGTACTTTTTCCGATTCCTGGCTGACCCGCAAGCAACATTACGCCCGCCGGCAGTATCCCTCCACCCAAAACTGCATCTAGATCCGAGAAAGACGTCGACATGCGTTTTGATAATTCTTCACCTTCGATAGAGCCGATTGTTTGCGCTTTTAGCAAAGATCCTTTGGTGGTACTTTTGGCCAACACTGAGCTACCGCCCGCAATGACCTCTTCAACCAGTGTATTCCATTCACCGCAGTTTTCGCACTTACCTGTCCATTTTGGGTACCGAGCAGCGCAGTTGCCACATACAAATTGAGTCTTAGTTTTTGCCATATATAGATATTATATCTTAGGAGCTTCATCGAGCGTGCTATCTATGCTGCGATTGAGTGAATCAGATTCACTGGCAACAGCTTGCAGTTTTACTCGAAGACTTTCGTACTTGTCTACTTTTGCATTAATTTGTTGACGCAGAGACTCAAGCTGGTTGCTGCGAGCGATTAGCGCGTTTCTTTCGGCATTGAATTGAGCCTCAGATGAAAAACCGTTTGACTGCTCTGCTCGAGCGTTAAAGGCCACAATATCGGCGTTGAGCGCTTCTATGCTTTTATTGTAATTCGCAGACCCTGCATTAATACTATCAATCAGTTTATTTAATTCTGCCGCCAAGGTGTCTGCTTGCGCTGCCAGTTTTCGGAACACACTATCGACACTCGTGTTCATCTTTACAATAGCTCCACGGTTAGCAAAGTATTTACCGTAATATTGTTCAAGCTCATTACCTAGGTCAGAAAATTCCGTACCTAATATTGAATGAAGTTCATTCTCGCGCTCACCAGGTTCAGCCTTGGCATAATAAGCCATGCGCTGTTTTAGCTCCTTCGTTGCATTCTTTTCGTATGCCTTCTCAAGTAGAGGCCCTAACCGATCTTTCTCAGACTGACTTAGTCTTTCGTATACAGCATGAAGCATTTCATGAGCCGCGGTTACTTCTTCGATTCCATCAAGTCGCGTGTCATTTACTTCAAAGATATAAACTTGCTGGTTCACGTAGCAGCCCAATATTGGGCTATCGGCCTCTTTGCGTTCGCAGTGATGGTTAAAGCTCTTGTTTGTAGCTAGCACGGGCTGGCTTGCGTAAAAATAGAACTTTCCTTGGTCTGTGAGCGTTGTATCTTTTGATAGGCTAGCAATTGCCGCGGAAGGCTCAAACTGCGTGAAGCGTACTAGGTCAATAATATATTGCCGATTAAACCAAACCCCGGCAAGCAATCCAAAAAATACAACCGTCGCCAGCCAGCCCGAGAATAGTTGAGCGATTTTACTCTTTGATGACATTAAGTTTTACAGTACCCTGCTCTAAGCTTGCACTGAGGACAGTGCCTTTGTCAAACATTCCTGCTAAAATTCCGTCTGCAATTGGATGTTCCAGTTCGTCCTGAAGCGCTCTTCGAAGAGGTCGAGCTCCATATTTCTCATCATGACCTACCGCGATAATATGTTTCTTCAGCGCGGGTGTAACAACAAGATGAATACCTTTGTGTATTAATCGGTCTTGCAGCTCTTTTAGTAGGTTATCAAATATTTTGCCTACTTCGCGCTTGGTCAGTGCCTTGAACGTTACAATTGCATCAAATCGATTAATAAGCTCCGGGCGCATAATTTTCTCAAGAGCTTGGTTCGCTATTTGAGAGTTAGATTCATGCACTGACGCCAATTCATCACGATCTTTGGCCGTCTGAGCATAAAAACCAAGACTTGACTCTTTCATCATTGCTTCAGCTCCAACGTTACTCGTGAGGATTATGATAGTGTTCGTAAAATCAACATGCCTTCCCTTGCTATCAGTAACTGTACCGTCTTCAAGTAGTTGTAGCAAAACTTGAAATACGTCTGGGTGCGCTTTTTCAATTTCATCAAATAGCACCACGCTATACGGTTGACGACGTACTTTGTCGGTAAGTTGGTTTGCGTCATCATAGCCTACGTAACCTGCAGGTGCGCCAACGAGTCTGGCAGTGTTATGTCGTTCGCCAAACTCACTCATATCAATCTTTATCAGAGCGTCATCACTTCCAAATACTTCCCTCGCTAACACACGAGCGAGTTCCGTCTTACCAACACCTGTTGGCCCCATGAACACGAAAGATCCGATGGGTCGTTTGCTACTAGCTACGCCACTTCTACTTCTGCGTACTGCTCGCGCGACCTTTTCTACCGCTTCTGACTGTCCTATAACGTATTTGCCTAAGTGTTTTTCCAGTTGCCGTAGCAAGTGTGCTTCCGACTTACGCACTCTAGTAACAGGGATGTTCGTCATGGTAGAGATAGCCCTAGCGATGTGATCATGAGTTAGCGTAATTGGTGTTTTCTTTTCGTACGCCTGTTTGAGCGACTCGAGCTTTTCACTAATTTGACTACTCCTGGTTTTGTATAAAGCAGCCCGTTCATAATCCTCGGCGGCGACTGCTTCGTCCATCTTCTCGTTCAAATTTTTTAGTTGACGCGTGTACTCACGAAGCTTGCTTGGCTTTTGATTTGATTTCACACGCGTCAAGGCCGCTGCCTCATCGATTACATCAATCGCTTTGTCGGGCATGTATCGTTCAGTAACGTATCTATCTGCCATATACACTGCATCTTCAAGTACTTCATCGCTCATTTTCACGCCATGATGCGATTCATAGTACGTCCGCAAGCCCTTGACTATAGCAATCGTATCTTTAATTGATGGCTCTGGCACTATAATTGTTTGGAAACGTCGTTCAAGAGCGCTGTCTTTTTCAATATATTTACGGTATTCATCGAGTGTCGTAGCGCCAATCAGCCGAAGCTCGCCACGCGCTAGCGCTGGCTTTAGAATGTTTGCCGCGTCGAGAGCGCCTTCCGCAGCTCCTGCTCCTACCAAGAGATGAAGCTCATCGATAAATACAATCGTGTTGTTACTTTGTTTTAATTCACCAACAACCTTCTTCAGCCGCTCCTCAAACTCACCACGGTATTTAGTGCCGGCAATCATCGAGGTTAAATCTAGCTGAATTACTCGCTTGTCTAGCAGATGATCGGGCACATCTTCGCGAGCAATGCGCTGGGCAAGCCCTTCTACGATTGCTGTTTTACCCACGCCTGGTTCGCCTATAAGCACTGGGTTATTCTTTGTACGTCGCGTAAGTATAGTAATAAGTCGTTCTTGCTGCGCGTCGCGACCAATCACTGGGTCAAGCTTACCACTTCTTGCACGGGCAGTTAGATCGGTACCGTAGGTCTCTAGGGCACCACCTCTCTTCTTGCGTTTTTCAGTGGTAGCTACATCTTGCTCTTCGTGAAATGCATTGTGCTGTCTATCAAAGAACTCCTCTAAATCAGCACGAAGCGCATCAATATCAACGTTCATGTCTTTTAACAGCGTTGTAGCACGGGCATTTTTCTGACTTAATATACTGTATAAAATATGCTCCGTGCCCAAATGATCCTGATGAAATTCCTGGGCAATCTCCCAACCCATTTTTAGGGTAAGTTTTGCCGTCTCGCTCAAGCCCACCATACCAGTACTTACGGTAAAGTTTCGTGGTGTTAGCTGAAGCGCAAGCTCGGCACGCTCTAAGGTGACATTAGCATCGGCTAACACTTTCGCGCCCACTGAAGAACCTTGAGCCAGCAAACCAAGCAACATATGCTCTGTACCTATGTAAGCACTGCCGTATCCCCGAGCTATCGAATTGGCATGCTGTAAACTCGTCCGAGCGTTATCGGTTAGCCGAGCTACGAATTCCGCGAAATCATCTGCCATATGTGTATTATTATCCTCTGTTACAATAGACGCAAGTTTGATTGAGGTCTATTCATATATCTAGTATAGCGAAAAATTAGCACTCACGTCAAGCGAGTGCTAATTTATATATTTTACAGTCTTCTATTCGGCTGATTCGCTTAGCGCATCGAGCAGGCTATCTTCGATATTTTTCTTTGGCGCTTTTGCCTGTGCTGGCTTTGCTGAACTTGCGGTTTCAATATCAATTTCATAGCCAGTGAGTCGACTAGCTAGACGAACGTTTTGCCCCGCTCGCCCAATGGCGATAGATTGCTGATCTTCTTCAACAAATACCTTAGCTTTTTTACTTGCTTCATCGAGCTCTACTTTCACCACTTCGGCTGGGCCAAGCGCGCTACGAATGAATTCGTCTACATCTTCGCTAAATGGTACGATATCGATTTTTTCTTGGTCACCGATCTCGTTCATAACAGCCTGTACACGTGTACCATGGCCACCAACAAACGTACCTACCGGGTCAACGCCCGGCACACTAGAAAATACCGCAAGTTTGGTGCGACGTCCTGCCTCGCGAGCGATTGCTTTAATCTCTACGGCGCCAGTTTCCATCTCAGGTACTTCTTGACGGAACAGAAATTCAACGAAGGCTTCGTTGGCACGGCTCAAAATTAGTTGTGGGCCTCGGTTGTCGCGCTCGATGTCTTTAATAAACACCTTCAGGCGAGCACCGATACTATAAAATTCGCCTTGAATCTGCTCGCTCTGTGGAATAATACCAACTGCTTTACCAAGCTCAACGCGAACAACTCGTGGCTCAACACGCTGCACGGTACCGGTAACAATCGTACCGATTTTATCTTCGTATTCTTCAAGCACTACTTCGCGCTCAGCTTCGCGGAGACGCTGCAATACTACTTGCTTTGCTGTCTGAGCAGCCACACGGCCAAAGCTAGTTACGTCGTGAGCTTCCTCAATAATATCGCCGATTTGTGCATCTTTTTTCACTTTTTTAGCATCTTCTAGACTAATTTCTACAGCGTCTGAGCCAACTTCTTCAACCACTTCGCGCATTACAAATACACGTGCAGTTCCCTTATTAATGTTCAGCTCAGCACGAACGTCTTGGTCACGCTCACCATTGTCTCGGCGCCATGCCGCGGCAATAGCCTGCTCAATCACGTTCATCACCGTATCTTCAGGCAAGTTTTTTTCTTCGGCAATTGTATGCACAGCTAAGGTCAGTTGCTTGATGTTTAGGTCTTCCATAGGTATTCCTCCTTCTTTTTCGGTTTCTATGAAAAATTCCGACCTGCTGGCCGGAAAGTACTAAATTAATAATACTACACAAGTTAACACTGCGCAAGTACTTGCATGAAGGCTGTTTTTTCTGCAGCCGTTACCCACAGGCTGTATTTTTGTTTAACAGCGATTTGTCGCATAACATAGCTACAGCGAAACGACTTATTTGGTGGGAGCCAGCTCGCAGCATCACTATCGGACTTAGCTTGATTAGCAGGTCCGTCTACTGCCAATAAATTTAGCGCGTCGTTGGCAAGCTGTACACGCTTAGTGTAGGAGAGCTGCTGCGCACCCTTTTGCCATGCGTCGCTCAGCGCCACCACATGATCAATCTGCACGTCGTCACTTGTATTCGCTCCTCGCACAAATTGAATCGTTTTACCGGTGTATGGGTCGTGTAGTGTACCAGCTAGAACCTTACAGGTTGAGCTAACGTGAGGCTGCTTAAGGTCTCGAGCTAAAATGATATTCCTCGTATCACAGCCAGCGATCAGTTCCCAGCCATCACCAAATTGCGCACGCGAATAGTTTGTCTTCGGCGCCCGACCCTTCACAGCCAGGCTATCTAACTGTTTTTGAGAAGCCTTAACTTGTTTTGCGGGTGCCGATGAGGTCGCATCGCTACCAGGTACCGAAGTCGCCGCAAGAGGGATCGCCATTACAAATAGTAATATCGTTAAGGCGATTAATCGTCGTAGCTTGTACCTTGCACTCATCTCTTAAAGTATAATAGACCTATGTCTAGCGTTTTACATCTCACACAAATTTTCTCACCATCCCATTACCAACTTAGTCTCGATATCGATCGACCAGCCAAAACCTTCAACGGCACCGTTACTATCAATGGTGATCTACTCAAGGGCGATGCTGTTTTACTTCACGCCAAAGACCTCACCATTACTGAGGCACTGATAGACGGTCATCGTGCCGACTTTCAAGCAGGTGCACACGACGAACTATCCATTGCGACCCAGGACCTTGAACCTGGCAAGCATGTTGTCGTTGTTGGGTTTAGCGGCAAAGTTACCGATAGTATGCACGGCATGTACCCTTGCTACTTCACACACGATGGCGAGCAAAAAGAGCTAATCGCTACGCAATTCGAAAGCCATCATGCGCGTGAAGTATTTCCATGCGTCGATGAGCCAGAAGCCAAAGCAACCTTTGATGTTACGCTTACTACCGAACAAGTGCCCGTAGTACTAGGCAACATGCCTGTTGTCAGCCAAAAAACAGAGAACAACCGCCTTGTAACGACTTTCGAAACAACGCCTGTGATGAGCAGCTATCTACTCGCATGGGTATACGGCGACATGCTCAGTAAAACAGCAAAGACGAAAAACGATGTGGAAGTCACTGTTTGGGCAACTGTTGCGCAAAGCGATGCAGCGCTTGATTTCAGCTTAGATATCGCCGTGCGGGCTCTCGAATTTTTCGAGCAGTACTATGGCGTCCCTTATCCTTTACCAAAGTGCGACCACGTAGCGCTACCAGACTTTTCAAGCGGCGCTATGGAAAACTGGGGCTTAATCACCTATCGCGAATCCGTACTGCTAGTAGAACCGGGTATCGCAGGTGTGTCGAGCAGACATCTTGCGGCGCTTGTTATCGCGCATGAACTTAGCCACCAATGGTTTGGCAACTT
Source organism: Candidatus Saccharibacteria bacterium UBA6664 (assembly GCA_002455275.1). Taxonomy (GTDB): domain Bacteria; phylum Patescibacteriota; class Saccharimonadia; order Saccharimonadales; family Saccharimonadaceae; genus UBA1020. The sequence continues at coordinate 284,783 of DKKO01000001.1, read as the reverse complement.
AGTCACTATGAAGTGGTGGAATAACCTTTGGCTAAACGAAAGCTTCGCTAATCTGATGGAATACCTTGGCCCTGACGCGCTACACCCTGAATGGCAAATCTGGAATGACTTCAATAGTCATGAAGCCGTAGCCGCACTACGACGAGATGCAATCGATGGCGTTCAGTCGGTACAAGTTGACGTGAACCATCCAGACGAAATATCAACGCTTTTCGACCCAGCCATCGTATACGCAAAGGGTGGCCGACTCATGCGCATGTTGCAGCGTTATCTTGGTGATGAAGACTTCCAAAAAGGCCTTCGCGCCTACTTTACTAAGCATGCCTACGGCAACACTGAAGAATCTGATTTATGGCGCGCTTTGTCTGATGCGAGCGGCAAAGACATAACAGGTTTCATGAATGCATGGATTACTCAACCCGGCTACCCGGTTGTTCATGCCACCACGCTAGGCCTATCTCAAAAACAGTTTTTTGTAGGGCCGCATCAGGACAGCACTCGCACATGGCCTATCCCACTGGGAGCAAACAATCCCGATCTTCCTGAGCTTTTTACATCCGCCACGCTCGAAGTACCACTAAAGCCTGGTGTTCACTTGAACGCCCAAAGTAGCGCCCACTTTATTACACATTACAGTCCAGAGCTGCTCGAGCCGCTTGTTGCTCAGGTGCGAAACGGAGAGATGAATGAAACGGGTCGTTTTCAGTTGCTACACGAGCAGACGCTACTTGCGCGTGCTGGTGTGACATCAAGCGCGACGCTTATTCCGCTATTAGACGCATACAGCAATGAAACCGCAGAATCCGTATGGGAGAGTATCGCGCTTACCCTTGGTGAGTTGAAGAAATTTGTAGAAACAGATACAGATAGTGAAAAAGCGCTTAAATCACTCGCTGGCAAGATAGCAAAGCGTCAGTTTGAAAGGCTCGGTTGGGCGCAGGTAGAAAACGAAACCGAAACAGATACGAAATTACGAGCAACTATAGTTAGCTTGATGATTTATAGTGAAAATCCGGAAGTACTTGCTCAAGCCAAAGATATGTACGACTCAACTGAGAATATTGAGTCACTCGACAGTGAGCTACGGAGCCTGATTCTCGGAGCTGCCGTTCGGCATTTTCCATCAAAAGAGATTGTCGAAAAGCTACTTACTATTCATGACAACACTACGTCAGCTGAAATTAAAATTGACATCTGCTCTGCGCTTACGTCAACCAAGGATAGCGCCACTATTACTACGCTGCTTAAACGATTAAAGGGGCCCGTGCGCAGTCAAGATGTGGCTCGTTGGTTTGCCTATCTTATTCGCAACCGCGATGGTCGTAACATTTCATGGCAATGGATGAAAGATAACTGGTCGTGGATAGAAAAAACCTATGCCGGCGATAAGTCATTCGATGATTTTCCACACTATGCCGCGAGCAGCTTGTCAACGAACGAGTACTTACAAGACTACAGCGAGTTTTTCAAACCTCTAGAGTCTATCCCGGCTCTTAAACGTGTAATCGCCATGGGCAAAAGTGAAATTGAAGGCAGAATTGAGCTATTAGAACGCGACGGAGACGCTGTTCGCAAAATCCTATGTGAGCTCTAAGTACGAGTCAACCCTTGGCAGATTTCCACTACTACTCATCACAGCAAGTTTAATATCGGTTCCATAGAGATTATTCCAGTGCACGTACATTTGGGCAGCAAATTTCATTTGGCGAAGTTTCTTTGGCGTAATCGCTGCTACGCCATCACCATGCTTGGCATTTTTTCTATGCTTTACTTCTACAAAATGTAATGTGTCATCTTTTCTCGATACAATGTCTATTTCGCAGAGCTTTGTTTTCCAGTTTCGGTCGACTATCTCATGGCCAGCTTCACGTAACCAATTAGCGGCTACATTCTCTGCTTCATCGCCCAGCTTACGTGTGGTTTTATTGCCTAGATCATTTTTTGCAACGTGCATGGACTTCGCGTGGCCTAGCAAAGCCGCTACCGGTGCAAAGCTCTTGCGGTGCAATGGTGTAACACCTAGTTTTTCAATCGCTTGCTTGTGCACTGCTGTACCATAACCAACATGCGCCGAAAAGCCATAGCCTTCGTAAATAGCATCTTGCTTGCCCATATATTCGTCGCGGGCTACTTTTGCCACGATTGAAGCAGCCGAGACACTTGGAATCAGTAAATCGGCCTTTTTCATGGTCGTTACATAGGGCCCCTTGCCAGTATCCTTCAGTAAGTTCACCGTACCATCTATAATAATCTCGTGATATGGCACATCGATTTGCTCGAGTGCGCGTATACAGGCCAAGCTAAGCGCTTTTGAAAGACCAACTTCATCCAGCTCGTCTGCATGCACCCAACCTATGCCAACACTCGTCGCTTTCTCAAGAATTACATCGTACAGTAGCTCGCGACGCTTTTTAGAAAGTTTTTTACTATCAGTCAAGCCTTCAATCTCTTCACCAAGCACAACAGCGCCCACCACCAAAGGCCCCGCCCATGGCCCTCGTCCCACCTCGTCTATGCCAACTATCATTTCTTCATTATATAAAAATCCCGCCTTGCGAGCGGGATTTTTCAAAAACTAATATTTCTTACGCTTCGTTTGCTTTATGCGCAGCTTCTACTTCAGCAGCTTTTGCATCTAGCTCAGCTTGTTCTGCTTCTTTAGCAGCTTGCTTTTCAGCAGCGGCTTTAGCAGCTTCTTCTTTCATGCGCTTCTCTTCTTCTTCAGCGTGCGGGTCACGAACATCGTTTACGGCTTCACGGTCGAAGTTAACCGCTGTAAGACGGGCGCTCTTACCTGAACGTTGGCGAAGATAGCTAAGGAAGTTACGACGAACTTTACCACGTCGCACAATTTCAACCTTTTCTACTAGTGGGCTGTGTAGTAGGAAGCTTTTTTCAACTCCTACGCCACTAGCAATCTTACGGACGGTGATTCGGCTAGTGTGTTGTTTTTTGTTATCAGTTCGGATAACCACGCCTTCAAATACCTGAATACGCTCTTTGTTACCTTCTTTAATTTTCTGGTGAACACGAACAGTATCACCACTACGGGCATCCACTACCGCTGCCTTTTTCTGGGCATCGTTCACCTTTTGAATTAATGCAAAACTCATTCTTCTTCTCACTTAAAGTTTTATATTGCTAATCAACTATCAATTGTAGCATAAAATCGCTCTGCTGAAAAGAGGTATAATAGATACATGAACTACGACGAACTCGCCCTACAGCTCCACAAAGACCATAAAGGAAAAATTACCACCAAGCTTCGTGATGAAAGTAAACTAGACAAAACTAAACTGAGTGCCTACTACACCCCCGGCGTTGCCGCGGTATCGAAGGCTATTGCAGAAGATGAAAGCCTACTTTCTACCTACACCTGGACCAACAACCTAGTCGCCGTTATTTCTGACGGCTCTGCAGTACTCGGCCTCGGCGACATTGGCCCTAAAGGCAGCATGCCTGTGATGGAAGGAAAAGCCCTACTATTCAAGCATTTCGCTAATATCGATAGCGTGCCGATTATACTAGATGTTCATACGCCTGATGAAATCGTGGCGGCGGTAAAGGCAATCGCCCCAAGTTTTGGTGCGATAAATCTGGAAGATATCGCTGCGCCCAAATGCTTCGAAGTAGAAGAACGCTTGAAAGCCGAGCTTGATATACCCGTTTTCCATGATGATCAACATGGCACAGCCGTAGTAGTGCTCGCTGGGCTTATCAATGCTATGAAGGTGGTGGGTAAAGATTTGAAAAGCACGAAAGTTGTCACCATCGGCGCCGGCGCCGCCGGCACAGCCATCATGAAACTGCTGCATACATACGGAGTTGGTTCAATCGTAGCCGTGGATAGTAAGGGTATTATTGGTGATTCTCGAAGTGACCTAAACGACGAGAAAAAAGCTTTGCTAGAATACCTCGATACATCACGTACCGGCTCTCTTGACGATGCAATCAGTGGAGCCGATATCTTTATTGGCGTATCAAAGCCGGGTCTGCTTACTGGTGAAATGGTCGCGAAGATGGCAGACAAACCCGTAGTATTTGCTCTTTCGAATCCAGTGCCTGAAATTATGCCAGATGTTGCCAAACAAGCTGGTGTTGCGGTGTTAGCTACCGGTCGCAGTGATTTTGCAAACCAGGTTAACAACGCTATCGCCTTTCCCGGTATCTTTCGTGGCGCTCTTGATAACGGCGTGCAAAAAATAACTGATGATCATAAAATCGCCGCCGCTGAAGTTATAGCCAGCTTGATAGATGCTCCTACGGCAGACGAAATAATTCCAAGCGTGTTTGACGAGCGCCTTGTCCCGTCCATCGCAGCAGTTATCGTGTAGCTACACTACTCTGTTTATCTCTTCGAGCGTTGTTTCACCCTTAAGCGCAGCCAGCACACCCACTTGAAGCAAAGTCACCATACCGCCTTTCTTCGCGGCTGCTTCAATTAGTTCACTATGTATTTCATCTTCGTCGCCCCTAAGAAAGCGCTGTATGTCTTCTGTTACCACCATTTGCTCCATTAGCACTACGCGTCCTTTGTAGCCAAATGGTGCGTCTTCAGATGGTTTCGGTCGCCAGAGCTTAAAGCTATCGAGGTTTGGTTTTTCTACAGATTCTGGCAAATCAGCTAGCACTTCTTGCACCCACTTTTTGGTTGCATCATCGGGGTCGTACTCTTCTTTTGTCTCATCATGGAGCCTGCGCACCAATCGCTGCGCGATTAGTAAGCGAATTGCAGAACTAAATATAGGGTTTTGACCGATCAAATCAATCATTCGACTAAACGCTGCTGCGGTTGAATTCGCATGGAAGCTCGATAGCACCAAGTGGCCGGTTATTGATGCTTGAATCGCCGTACGTGCCGTGTCCTGATCGCGAATCTCACCTACCATAACTACATCAGGGTCTAGTCGCAACACACTGCGTAAGCCGTCGGCAAAACTTTTTCCATCAGTTGTATTAATTGGAATCTGTGAAATCCCATCAAGACCATATTCGATTGGATCCTCGAGTGTAATAATCTTTTTTTCAGGTGAATTTAGAGCATTGAGCATGCTATATAAGGTAGTTGATTTACCGCTACCAGTTGGCCCCACCATCAGTACCATGCCCCGTGGATGACTTACGATTTCATCGATTTGCGCACGTTGTTCTGGTCGAATATTGAGTCTGTCGAGATTCAACAGAGATTGGTCGAAATTAAACAAACGAAGCACCGCATCTTGACCATACATCGTAGGCACGGTTTCTACGCGCAAATTAAGCAAGTGCGTGCCTGCTTCGTTCGTGATTTCCTTTTGCATGTGCCCCGACTGAGCGTCTTCAGATGCAATTGAGATATTTGCCCGAGAACCTAGTGCACCTAGTATGATTCGATAACGATCTTTGTCGAGCTCGGCAACTTCATGAAGCGCCCCATCGACACGCATACGCACGCGAATTGCATCACGCTGATTTTCGATATGTATATCGCTCGCGCCCAGCTTGTCTGCTTGGTCAATAAGATAGTCGAACACTTGGTCAGTACCAACAGAGTTAAGCGTCTTACTCACTTGTGCGAGCGTGTTACTGTCGCCCTCTTTGGCAATCTGAATATCGTCGTAGATAACTTCTTTGGGTGGGTCGAAGCGATTCATAAGCGCTCGGAAGCCGCTGCCACTAATCATGAAGAATTGTACTGACTTACCTTGCTGGTTATATTCTTGCTCTAGAGCAGTTGCCACAGACTGTGGTGTATTGGTCGTAATACCAAACTGATAAGGTGCATCATCGGCACCCATCACAAGTGGCACGATTCGACCACGATACATGTCTTGTATATTTAGCATATCCTTGGCCAAAGGTAGGTCTTTTTCAATTGAGCGAGTGTCGAGATAGCGCACACCTAAAATAGCCGCACGTTCTCGTGTTGCAGTTTCGTCGTGCTCACGGCGCTGTTGTTGGATTTTGTCTTCGTCCACTACTGATTAGTGTACCAAAAAGCTCATGGTTTTTATAGATTATACAACAGCTCGCCTGAAGACTCGTGCTTCGCTATACTATAGATGATGACAGAAATCACTTTAGTTCTGCATAATATTCGCTCTACTCATAATGTAGGTTCAATTTTTCGCACAGCGGAAGGCTTTGGGGTGAAAAAAATCATTCTTTCAGGCTACACGCCCTACCCAACGCACAGTAAAGACAAGCGCCTCCCTCATTTAGCCGATAAAATCACCTCTCAGATACATAAAACTGCTCTTGGCGCTGAAACCATGGTGGCTTTTGAGCAATATGATAACCTGTTGACATGGCTCGATACCAATACGCTACCCCTAGTGGCTCTTGAGCAAGCCCCTACTAGCAGTAGCGTGCGTGACTTTTCTCCTCCGAACAAAATCGCTTTATTATTGGGTGAAGAGGTAGCTGGCGTAGATACCGGTCTGTTAGACAGGTGCGATCATATTGTGGAAATTCCGATGCAAGGCAAGAAAGAATCGTTTAACGTTTCGGTTGCAGCTGGTATAGCGCTGTATCAGCTCAGCGCAGCTTAACGCTCTCCGCACCTAGCTGAGCAGATAGTTCTTCGATCAGCCCGCTACTTTCATCGATTTTGAATGGTAACTTTATCGCTGATTTTTTGTCCGCCCCCAGGACTAGCACGATGTCTGCTGTGCCTGGATGCTTGGCACAAATCTCTTTTAAGGCCATCAGGCGAGCATCATCATCGGGGTCATCAATGTGCACGTACAATCTTTTGTCTGTTGGTAGCTGAGGTTCATAAGTAGGCGCAGGTACCGCTTTTTTTGTGACAGTAACAGATGAAGCACGCGGTTTCGGTTTTTTCATTGCTCTACCGGTGGATTCGTATCCAGCGAGTTCTTTGTCTGACACAATCATAATCTCATCAGCAATGAGTTTCACATCTGTCGTCTCATTACCATCGCGGTCTCGTGCGTTAACTTTTCCCACTGCTCGCAATACCACATCTTGCTTTAAATCATTAGCTACCTTACTGTAAAGATCCGGGAATACTACTAGTTCACTTTCGCCAGTCTTATCTTCAATGCCAACAAATGCCATCTTCGAGCCTGATTTTGTGACTATCGTTCGGACATTAGTCACGATGCCACCTATAGTGAGTTTTTTGCCATCAATTTCGGGCTTCATACTCGCCAGGGGCACGGTTTGCTCTTCAAAATAAATATCATAATTATCGAGTGGATGCGCACTAATATATAGACCAAGCAGTTCACGCTCCCAGGTGAGGCGCTCTTTTTGGGTATGCTTAGTTGGTGAAGGGCTTAGGGTGATTGTTGGCTGTACGCCCATACCTGAGTCTGCTTGTAGTGCACCGAATAGGTCTGTCTGGCCGCTAATTGCTTCCTTTTGAAGTTTATTTGCGAAACCTTGAATTGACTCGAGATTGAACAGCAGATCGGATCGATCGCCAAAACTATCGAAGCCTCCAGATTTTATCAATGAATCCCAGGCCTTTTTGTTGAACTTTGATGTGCTAACTCTTTTAGCAAAATCTTCTACGCTACTAAATTCTCCTTCGTCGCGTGCTCGCAATATTTCTTCTACCGCACCGACACCTACACCCTTTACAGCAGCCATGCCGAAACGAATTTGGCTTTTGTCTGGCACTACAGCGAACTCAACGAACGATTGGTTAATATCTGGAGGTAATACCTCGATGCCCATATGCTTACATTCATTGATTTCAATAGCTAATCGATCAATATCGTCCGCATCACTCGTCATTAAAGCGGCCATAAATGCATCTGGATAGTGAGCCTTTAGGTAAGCAGTCCAGTAGGAGATTAGTCCATAGCATGCCGCGTGCGATTTGTTGAAACAGTAGTTTGCAAACTCCTCTAGCTGCGCCCAAAACTTTTCCATATCTTTTCTGTCGGCATCCGAATGTTGAATGGCACCTTCGATAAATTCCGGTTTTACCTTCTTCATCAAACTAATAATTTTCTTACCGACAGCCTTACGCAAAGTATCTGCCTGACCACCCGTGAAACCTGCTAAGTCTTTTGATATCTGCATAAATTGCTCTTGATACACCAAAATACCATACGTGCTCGACAGCGCAGCTTCCATCTTTGGATGCAAATAGTTAATCGCTTCTTCGCCATGCTTGCGCTTAATAAAGCTATCGATAAATTGCATTGGGCCAGGCCTATAGAGTGCAACCATCGCGATAATATCCTCAAACACTGTTGGCTGTAACTCTCTTAGATATCGCTTCATTCCAGCAGACTCAAGCTGAAATACACCAGTGGTATCGCCGCGTTGGAACAGCTCATAGGTCTTCTCGTCATCAAGTGGGATAGCAGATAGAACAATGTCGTTTTTGTATACTTTTTTGATAATTCGAAGCGCATTGTTGATAATCGTCAGGTTGGAAAGGCCCAAAAAATCCATTTTTAGCAGACCTAGTTCTTCCACCGGATACATTGGGTATTGCGTGGCTACTACCCCTTTTTGCGCCATTTCAAGCGGAGTATAGTTTACGATGTCATCAGGGGCGATAACGACTCCGGCGGCATGGACACCGTGCGACCGAATAGTGCCTTCAAGCCGGATAGCATAGTCGAAAACGGTTTTTGCGGTTGGGTTATTCTCATACTCACGTTTCAGGTCAGCGTCTGCTTCAACACTCGTCTTTAGTGGAATATGCCTACCCTGAACCGGTGGCGGAATGAGTTTTGCTAAGCGGTCGCTTTCGGCATACGGAACCTGAAGCACACGGGCGACATCACGCACAGCGGCACGAGCCGCCATTTTTCCAAAGGTAACAATATTGGCGACTCGATCCTCACCGTACTTGTTTGCACAGTATTCAATTACTTCACCTCGCCGAGTATCTTGAATGTCGATATCAATGTCGGGCATAGAGATTCGGTCAGGGTTAAGAAAACGCTCGAATAGCAAATCGTATTTTAACGGGTCAAGATCGGTGATGTTTAATGCGTACGCTACGATTGATCCAGCCGCCGAGCCTCGACCGGGTCCAAAAATAATCCCCTGACTTTTGCCCCAGTTGATGAAGTCTTGAACGATCAAGAAATATCCGTTGTACCCCATTTTTTCAAGCACGTCGAGCTCCATATCCAAGCGATCGACGATGCTTTTATCCAAGGTTTTTCGTATCGCATCACTTGGCGTTTTTTCAGCTTTCTCTCGGGACATGTCTAAATAACGAACAGCTAAGCCGTTATAGACGAGCTTGTCTAGGTAGGACTTTTCGGTTTCGCCTTGTGGCACTGGAAACGTCGGAATTAAAATGCCGCCAAGTTCAATTTCTAGCTCGCAGCGATCAGCGATACGTTTTGTATTTCGTACCGCTTCAGAGTGAGTCTTTCCCCATCTATCGATAATTTCTTTTGGGTCGGTTACGTGGAGTTCGAAATCTCTAAGACTCATTCTGTTTTCATCAGCCAAAAAGGCGCCCGTTCCAACACAAAGTAGGATTTCGTGAGCTTCTTGGTCAGAATGATCAAGGTAGTGCCCGTCGCTCGTTATAACGCAAGGAATATCAAGATCTTTAGAGAGTGTATCAAGGTAGCCATTAATTTTCGTTTGAACTTCCCAAGCGGTTTTTGATTCTAGATGCCCATGGTCTTGCAGCTCCAGGTAATATCTGTCGCCGAACACTGATTTATACCAGGAAGCTATTGATTTTGCTTCTTCGTAATTATCTATCCGAAGTTGCTCACCAAGCTCACCACTTGCACAGCCGCTAAGAACAATTATTCCTTCATTAAGCTCTTCCAGCAGCTCATGATCGATACGCGGTTTGTAATACATCCCCTCAAGGTTGGCCTTGGTCGAAAGCTTCATCAAGTTCTGATAGCCAGCCTTATTCATTGCAAGCAAGGTAACGTGATAGCGCGCTTTATCTTTGGCGGGGTCTTTATCAAATCGAGAACGTGCAGCAACATATGCTTCAATACCAACAATAGGTTTTATATCTTCAGATTTAGCCGCTTTATAAAACTCTATCGCACCACTCATTGTGCCGTGGTCTGTAATAGCACAAGCGTTCATTCCTAGCGCCTTCACGCGCTGAACTAATTCATCGACTTTCGTTAGACCATCGAGCAAACTGTGGTGCGTGTGATTATGCAAGTGCACGTAATCAGAAGGCGACAATGCGCCGCCCGATTGATTACCCGCTACACTTTTTCCCATACTTCATCTAGTATACCGAATTTGCAGATTCGATACTGTAGTAAAATGCACTAGCGAGGTGTATTCATAGCATCGATAATGCTCTGTATGAACTCACCGATTCCGCCAGGTAGGTCAACTAGGCTGGTGAGTAGAAATACCGTTACTACAACGAGTATCGTACCACCAATTACACTACCGAACCCGAAGAACATGCCTCGAATGAAGTTCATTTTATAGACATTTGCTTTTGACGAGCTAAAATCATAGAACAGCTCTTCAAGCAGCGCTTTTCGTGCCCCTCTTTCACTGTCCTCAGCTATTTTGTGGCCGGGCTTCTTTTTCGGTGAAGTATCGTCAGCCATGAAGCTATTTCTTGAGTGGTTTGTTGAAGCCTGATTTTGCACCTTCTACTGCATTTTCCGTTCGGTTTTTTAGCTCATCAGCCTTAGCCTTTACGTCGTTCTTAACATTGTCTGCCATTTCCACAGCTTCTTTAGTCTTTTTATCTGCCTCTGTTTTCAATTTGTCTGCTTTACGATACAAATCTTCGCGTGTTTCTTTACCAGTTTTTGGAGCCGTCAATAGCCCCGCAACCGCGCCGATAAACGCTCCTACTATAGCTCCGAGTGCAAATTTACCTTTAGACATATTACTCCTTATTTTCGTCGTTTATTAAATTCATCTTTTACCATTTTCGCAATAACTAATGGTGAGCTAACTTTTGTAAAGTTTGTCACGGCAGACTCAATTGTACTTGCCGTACGCTCAGCCGTACCGGTAATTCGCTTTATCTGCTGTGTCACCCTAACCAACAGAACGGTAAGAATAATTCCTACAAGCAAAAATATTGCTAAAAATGTCGAGAGTATTATGACTAGTATTTCCATTGCATCCATAAAAATATTTTGTTCCTATCTTACGTATGAGTATATCACAGCAGATGATTGTACTAACTAGCTGACTTTTTTTCCGTAAACAATTTCACGACAAACAAAAGTACACAAGCACCAATAAACGCCACGACAAATTTGGTTATAAGGCCAGATTGATCATTCGTACCTGAAAATCCAATCATCGGCAATAAAAAGTTTGCTAACATAGCGCCCAATACACCCACCACAACGTTCCAAATTACGCCCATAGAGTCGTTAGTTTTCATTAACATTGAAGCTGCCCATCCTGCTAGGCCGCCAATGACAATCGTGCCGAACCATCCACCTAATCCTGCGTCCATATAACCTCCTCTTCTACATTTACTCTTTTAGTATACGCCTTATGCTTTGAGGTGACAATTTAACCGAGGCGGTTTTTCAGATATGATTCAAGCTGTGGGCCAAGCTCGGGGTGCTTTAAGCCAAAGTCTATAGTTGTTTTTAGATACTCAAGTTTGTTACCCGTATCGTAGAAAGTTCCACCTTTTATTTCATAACCATAAAATGCATGTCCGTCGTCTATCATTTTTTGCATTATTGGCTGAAACGTGAACTCTCCGGCTGAGGCGTCGTAGCTTGCTTTGGCTTTATCTAAGTATGAAAAGAATGATCCAGGAAGTAAGTAGCTGCTGACACTCGCTAGGTCTGATGGCGCACTCTCTCGACCTGGCTTTTCGACGATACTATTCATTTTTATCACGCCATCTTCTACTGTCTCGCCTGCGGCAAAACCATATCGACTGTATTCTTCCTCGTTCTCTACTCGTTTACAAGATAAAACTGCTCCATCAAGTCGCTCGGCTGCTTCAATCATCTGAGCAAAGCGACTCGGTGATGCTGCAATAAAGTCATCTGCAAAAGTATAGATAAATGATTCATCTGGATTGATTAGATGTGCGGCACACATAAGAGGCGTAGCATTTCCGTACGGGCCTTTTTGGCGCACATATATAAAATTCGCCAGGTTCGATACAGCTTCGATTTGCTCAATAAATGGCTTCTTTTTTTCACCACCAGCCCGAAGGTTAGCAAGCAAATCTTCACTTGGTATGTCGAAATGATCCTCGATGGCACGTTTGTTGGTGCTACCAACGATAATAATGTCTTTAATACCCGCATCTACAAGCTCCTCAACCACGTACTGAATAATCGGCTTGTCGATAAGCGGCAGCATCTCCTTAGGCATAGCCTTGGTTTGCGGAAGAAAACGGGTACCAAAGCCTGCTGCGGCAATGATAGCTTTTGTTGGTTTGTGCATATTCATGCTCCTATTGTACGTTATGTTAGCTTTTCGCGAATGAGTTTCTGAGCTAAACCCGGATTGGCTTTGCCGGCAGATTTTTTCATAATCTGACCTACGAGATAGCCAATCGCTTTGTCATTGCCACTACGAATATCTTCAACCGCCTTTTGACTTTCGGGGTCACTCAAAACTTCGTCTACAATCGCCGCAATTTCACCTTCATCGCTGACTTGCAGCATGTTGTTCGCTTCTGCAATTTGACGCGGGTTTTTGCCACCACGAATAAGCTCATTAAATACAGCCTTCGCGTTTGTGCTGGATAATTCATTTGCTTCGGTCATAGCCGCAAGTACAATGAGATCTTCGGTTTCGGCTTTTATATTCAAATCGCCAGCTTCATCATCATCAGATTTTATGGTACTCGCCAGCCAGTTTGCGACGCGGATTGCAGATGCATCGCCTGCTTCTTGCTGGACGTCATACATTATGACCGCATATATTTGTCGTGATAGCAGTTTGTTTATGACTGAGCTATCTAAAGCAAGATTTTGCCAAGCAGTACGGTAGTCTGATGGAAGCATTGGCACAACAGCTTGAATCGACTGAATTTCTTCATCGGTCAGTACGATTGGAGGAATATCAGCATCAGGCATGTACCTGTAGTCTTGAGCGTCTTCTTTGCTTCGCTGGCTGAATGTTTTTTGCTTGGCATCGTCCCAGCCCCTTGTTTCCTGAACTACGCGCTCGCCTTTTTCTAACAGTTCCACCTGGCGCTTAAATTCGAATTCTGCGGCTTTTTCAACACTTCTAAATGAATTGAGGTTCTTCACTTCTGCGCGCTTACCGAGCTCAGTCGCACCCTTTGGTGCTACTGAGATATTTACATCGAATCGCATGTTGCCGTGATACAAGTCGCCATGGGTCACGCCCGCGTATGTCATGAGCCGGTATAGTTCCATCGCGTAGGCCTTGGCCTCAGCAGCACTGTGAATGTCCGGTTCAGAAACTATTTCGATGAGTGGCGTGCCCGCCCGGTTTAAATCTACTAAACTATAGTCAGCGTAGTGTGTAAGCTTACCGGCATCTTCTTCCATGTGTGCGTGATGAATTCGCACGTGAACCGTTGATCCATCTTCGCATGGTGCATCTACAAATCCAGCTAGAATAATAGGCTGATACATCTGAGTTGTCTGATAGCCTTTGGGTAGGTCTGGGTAAAAATAGTGTTTACGATCAAAGCGACTCACACGAGCAATTTCGGCGCTCAGTGCCTTCCCTGCTCGTATAGCTAAGTCAACCGCCTCACGGTTTAGTACTGGCAGCATGCCGGGCAAGCCAAAATCGATTGGCGACACGACAGCATTTGGCTCTTTGTCTCGAGCGTCATTATCGGCAGCGCTAAATAACTTTGACTTTGTTGCTAGCTGCACATGACATTCGATGCCAATAGTCATTTCATATTCAGTACTCATTAAATCGCTCCTACGTCCTTTAGCGCCTGTCGAAATGCAGCCAAAGCGCGACGAGTGGTGTCGTAACTTATTTGAACATCCGATTCATGGGCGATTTTATTACGCAGCTTATGAGCAGTCCATACGTTGTTGCGATTCGACCATTTGTCTTGCGCAGATTTTAGGCGTTCGCCCATAGTACTACCTTTATAGCCAAGTTGCCTCAGCGCTTGATCAAGCAGCTTGTCGGCGTTCAAAATGCACAAATGGTAGCTTGATTCCTGGTTTTTCACAAGTTGGCGCTCAATACCGAGCCAATCTTTACGATACTTGTCCACGTTTAGGCTCGACCCCTTGCCTCGGCCGTTCGTAATGATAAACAGTATCACGGCACCTACCACTAGTACAACAACAAGAAATACTACGAGTAACCATGCGTTCATGATTTACCCTCCATCGACTTTGCAAGACTAAGCAGCAGTGCATCTTGTTTTCGCTGGGCCATCAGCTGTACGCCTATCGGCAAGCCATCCTTAGATGTTCCGGCGGGCACGCTCATCGCAGGGATTCCCGCCAAGCTAGCAGCTACAGTCATAGCATCAGATAAGTACATTTTTATAGGATCCGCCGTGTTTTCACCAAAGCCAAATGCAGGTGTTGGTGAAACGGGACATAGCAATATATCGTATTTTTCAAACAGAGCATTAAATTCATTTATTAGCAGTGTACGGGCTTTTTGGGCTTTCTGGTAATACGCATCGAAAAATCCACTTGAAAGCACGAAACTTCCAATCATAATACGGCGCTTGTTCTCTGTAACAAATCCTTCATCGCGGCTTTTTCCGTATACTTCTTCAAGGCTCTTGGCCTCACTACTTCGTTTGCCATAACGAATACCGTCGTAGCGTGCAAGATTGCTACTAATTTCAGCAGGTACAATGATGTAATACATTGCCAGTGTGTATTTCGCTGATGGAATGTTCACATTCTCTACTGTGTGCCCTGCTGCTCGCAAACTATCAGCATATATGCTCGTCACTTCACGAACATCAGCATCAACATCATCAGTCATGAAATCGCTTATCAAACCAATCCGCAATGATTGTGGAGCTGAAGTTGCTGGCGTGAAGTAATCTTCCAGCGTCGTCATATCGCGCGCATCCTTACCAGCCATAACACTCAGCACTAACTCGGCGTCTTCTGCGGTATGTGTAAAGCAGCCCATTACGTCAGTACTGCTCGCCATAGCAACTACGCCATAGCGACTGGTCATGCCATACGTAGGCTTTACCCCTATCACACCATTAAAGCTGGCTGGCTGGCGAATGGAGCCACCTGTATCGCTACCGAGAGCAAATGGAACAATATCAAGCGCGGTAGCCACCGCTGATCCACCACTACTTCCACCGGCAACCTTGCTTTCATCAACAGCGTTTTTTGTTGGACCATAAGCAGAGTTCTCTGTGCTTCCTCCGTGAGCGAATGCATCTAGGTTCGTCTTGCCTACGCAAATTGCTCCAGCTGCCTCAAGTTTTTCAATAACCGTCGCCTGCAGAGGTGCTTGGAATGGTTCAAGGATTTTACTCGCTGCTGTGGTGGGCGCTCCGAATGTAAGGTAGTTGTCTTTCACTACGAAGGGCACTCCAGCAAGTGGACCACTAATTTCACCCGCGTCTACCCTGTCGGCACGCTCAAGAGCCCTGTTTTCAGTGTACGCCAAAAAAGCATGGTGTGACTCGTGCTGGCGAGCACGCTCAAGTGCTTGTTCAACATTTGCTCGAGCAGATTTCCCTATATAATCTGAAATCGTAGCCATTACAAAACCTTTGGCACTTTCACGCTGTTGTTTTGCGCTTCTGGGGCAAGTGCAAGCAAGGCTTCTCTATCAGCAGCATCTTCCTTGGGGCTGTCATCTCGCCAAACATTCTCAAGGTCTGTCACCTGATAAGTTGGCTCAAGGCCCTCGGTATCGAGCTCATTCAACTGTTCAACATATTCAAGAATTTTCTCAATATCAGCACGGAGGCTTTCAATTTCAGATTCTTCTAGCTGCAAATTACTCAGCGTCGCCAGGTGAACGACGTCATCACGAGAGATTTGTGTCATAGCCTTATTGTAGCGTACTTAGCAGATTACCGCGAGGCCTGTTTTGAACGAATTTCGGCAATCATGTCGCGTAGCTCAGCAGCCTTTTCAAATTCTAGGTTGGCACTAGCAAGTTCCATCTGACTCGTTAGGTCTCGCACCAAGCCGTCATACTCATCACGTGGTATCTTATTAAGGTCGAGTTTCGGCTTTTTATCTTCGTCTTTCATCGGTATCAGGGCACGCAAGCCTTCGTCAATTTCTTTGGCGATACTAGTTGGTGTAATTCCGTTATCGGTATTGTACTGTTCTTGAATTTTACGCCTTCGATTTGTCTCGTCTATTGCAGCTTGCATTGAACGAGTCGTAACGTCTGCATACATTATTACCTTCCCCTCTACGTGTCGAGCGGCACGCCCGATCGTCTGTATGAGCGCACTCTCGCTACGCAAAAAACCTTCTTTATCAGCATCAATTATCGCTACCAAACTCACTTCGGGTAAATCCAGACCTTCACGGAGTAGGTTGATTCCCACCAGCACATCGTAGACACCGGCTCGAAGATCACGCAGTATATCGCCACGTTCTAGCGTGTCGACTTCACTGTGAATATAAGCTGTTTTAATGCCGAGGTCTATAAGATGTTGGCTTAAATCTTCAGCCATTCGCTTCGTTAGTGTGGTTACTAGTACACGTTGACTTTTCGCGGTGCGGTCTCGAATTTCAGCTATTAGATCATCTATTTGACCCTTCGAAGGTCGAATCTGAATTTCGGGGTCAAGCAACCCGGTTGGCCGAATAACCTGCTGAGCTGGCTCTTTACTATGTGAAAGCTCGTAATCTCCTGGGGTGGCCGATACATAAATGGCGTTGTTGATGTGCTTATCAAACTCATCAAAGCGGAGCGGGCGGTTGTCCATTGCACTTGGCAAGCGAAAGCCGTGCTCTACCAGCACCTCTTTGCGTGCGCGATCACCATTGTACATGCCCCGAACTTGAGGCAGGGTCATGTGGCTTTCGTCGACCAAAAGCAGCCAATCATCTGAAAAATAGTCTATCAACGTAGCTGGCTGTTCACCCGGCTCACGGTTTGTGAGGTATCGGCTGTAGTTCTCGATTCCCTTTACGAAGCCGGTTTCTTCGAGCATCTCAATATCGTACTTTGTACGCTGTGCGAGTCGCTGCGCTTCCAGAAACTTATCATGCTTCTCGAAATATTTCATGCGCTCATCGAATTCTTTCTTTATGCCAACAATCGCATGCGCGAGCTTTTCTTTAGGAGTTACATAGTGGCTGCTTGGAAATATCTTTAATTCTTCTGGCTCGCCTAGTATTTCACCAGTTAGTGGGTCAATCCGGGTAATCCTGTCTACGTCGTCACCGAAAAAGTCTATTCGATACGCCACATCACTACCAGCTGGAAATACATCTACCACATCACCCTTCACCCTGAAGGTGCCTCGATGAAAATCTATGTCATTGCGCTGATATTGAATGTCTGTAAGCAAACGCACAAACTTATCTTGCTGCCTGCGCTCACCTCTTTTTACATGAATTGACATTTCTGCATACGCATCGGGTGAGCCAATGCCATAGATACAGCTCACACTAGCTACAATAATCGTGTCACGTCGAGTCAAAAGTGCCGTTGTCGCTGCATGCCGTAGCCGGTCAATTTCGTCATTAATTTTGCTATCTTTTTCTATGTATGTGTCGCTACTGGCTATGTATGCCTCAGGCTGATAGTAGTCGAAGTAACTTACAAAATAATGTACCTCGTTCTCCGGGAAAAAGCTTTTGAATTCGCTATATAGCTGTGCTGCAAGGGTTTTATTGTGCGCAAGTACGAGCGTAGGCACGTTTCTATTCGCAATGATATTTGCCATCGTAAACGTCTTACCGCTACCAGTCACGCCCAGAAGGGTTTGTTCGCGTTCATTGCTATCAAGACCTGCCACCAATTGAGCGATGGCCGTCGGCTGGTCGCCTGTGGGTTCATACGGAGTCGCAAGCTTAAAACTTGTCATCCTTATATTGTACAAGATTCTTAGCTATTTTACTTTGAACGTATCAATTGCAAGCTGGAATGCTGCTTCTTCATCGGCACTTGCCTCTTGTGTCGCATGCTCCATAGTTATCGTATATTCTTTGCCTGCCTTTTGAACAAGTGCTACGTACCTATAGCCTTCATAGCTGTGCTGATACACAAAAGCTTTTTGTCCATCAATTTGAATGGTTTTTGGAGTGGTCATATATGCCATATCTGGTGGCGTGAATGGCGAGACGGCTTTCGTGCTTGATACAGTAATTTTTGCGCCTGACTTTAGCCCCATACCAACATTTGCTTCATAGTTAGCAGAATCGACCCGCGCATCTAGGCCGCTTACAGCGCTTGCCGAACGTTCAATCCAATCGCTAGGATACTCAAAGCTGAACATACTGGTAGATAACGTCTTGTTGTCGGTATTTTCATCGTTTCCAGTATCATTTTTGTTTTTATCTACAACTACGAGTTCTGTTTTCGTTGTATCAACTTTTTTCATTATGAAATTCTGCCAAAATATCCAGCCCAGTGCAGTTATTAGAGCCAGCACAAGTGCAATTATCACCACTACGTGAGCTGAGCCAGTTTCGTTCTTTCGAATCATCGTAAGTTTCCTTGTTTAAACTGCTCTTATTTAACCAACACGACACTAAAAGCACAAGCATTTTTTCACAAAATCTGTTACACTGTTAGCGAAACGTATTATGGAACCAAAACCAACAACTAAACCCGCCATCTGTATACCTCGAGACATCATGCTGCGTGCAGCCATGATACGGCTTGGCGATATTGACGAAGAAGTACAGGCTGGTTACGACGTAATCCGAAAATACCATAAAACGGTGACCGTTTTTGGCTCTGCGCGTGTAAAAGAAGACAATCCCTACTATCAATCAGCACGAGATATATCAGCAAAGCTAGCAGAAAACGACTATGCAATTATTACAGGTGGTGGCCATGGCATCATGGAAGCAGCAAACCGAGGAGCGCAGGAAGCTGGAGGTGATTCTGTAGGATTTAACATTAAGCTCCCAAAGGAACAAACGCTTAACCAGTACACGACAGATTCTTTAGCCTTTAAGTACTTTGCTCCACGCAAAATATGTATGACATTATTTGCGGATGCTTACGTCTTCTTCCCCGGTGGGTTTGGCACACTTGATGAATTGACCGAGATTATTACACTCATCCAAACAGGTAAAACCACCAAGGCTCCGGCAATTCTATACGGCAGTGACTTTTGGCAAGGCTTTGATGGATTCGTTCAGGAAGAACTACTAAAAAATGGACTCATCACAGATGGTGATGATGATCTCTATCACATTACAGATGACGTAGACGAGATCGTGCGCTTAGTTAAGGCAAACCACACATACTGCGAACATTAGACGCAGTGCACTAAAGGCTAGACACTTTGTATTCTTCAGGTGCAGACTTTAAGTACCCTGCTATTTCATCTTTTTTCAGTAGACCTGCTTGTGCACCAAGTTTTTGCACTACGTTCATGCTGTTTATCGGAGCCCAAGTAAGTGCAGTATCCATAGATTCGCCGAGCGCAAGAGCAGCCACAATCGTACTAGCAAACGCATCGCCTGCGCCAGTTCGATCAAGTGGTGGTGCTGGGTCGGGATAATTTGGTATGGTCACCAGCTTATAGTCGTATGATGCATAAGAACCGTTTGGACCATCAGTAATCACGACAATTTGCGGACCTAGTTCGTGTAAGGCTTTTGTAAGATCTTGGAGAGATTCGTACGGAGCACCTGTTACCTGCACAGCCTCTTCACGATTCATCACAATAATATGGCTACGGCCGTACACACGCCGAAGCTTATCGACTCCCCATTCAAAGTGGAAGGTGCCGGGCTGGAACGCTAGTTTAATATCTGGGTGTTGCTCGAGGTATTCTATCAATTCTTCATGAAGCTGCCATGAATCTTCGCCAATGTAGGATAAATAAATCCAGTCGGGTTCGTTTTGTGGAGCAACAAATTTGTAATCGTATTTTTCACTTTTCACCAACATCGTTCGGTCGGCCTTATAACGAAGCACATACCAATAGCTCGTTAACTTACCCGATTCTTTTTTCATTTCGGTCACGTCGATAGCTTCTGACACGAGATGATCGATAGCTTCTCGACCCGCTGGGTCATCACCCACCCACGCCATTAGGCTTACGTTCAGCCCAAGGCGAGCAGAAGAAACAGCCGCGTTTGGTGAAGGTCCGACCGAGCGGATGATATCAACACGCTCGTAGTGCGGCTTTTGGCCATATGGCAACGCAAGCCATTCTTTACCATCAGCTTCCTTGATTACTTTAGTTGAGCCTTCATCTAGTTGTATGAAAGCATCGGTGAAGATATCGCCTATCGCTAATATAGAAGGAGCTTCAGATTTCTTACCAAGGCCAAGCAATGGATAATCTTTGTCGTCTTCTTGCTTTATTCCTGCTTCTTCAGCTAATCGATGAACCATTTGATTATCGGTCTTGTCATGTTCAGCATAGCGTCTAATAATTTCAAGGCGTAGATGACGTTGTGCGTGCCCGACCAACCGTTGTTCGTAGGCCAGTTCGTGGTGCGCATTTTCTATCACATCGTGCAAGCAAAGCGATACAGGCCCATCTTCAAACCGTGCCAACACATAATGAGTTTCTGCTAATACGCCGGCTGCCGTACCATTTGCAACTGCTGCATTCAGCGCAAGATATAGCTCTTTTCCATGAGTATCAGCCGGGTCTAAGCCTAACGTTCGCATTACTGTATGGGTTTTTTCTGTAATATCACCGATTAGTCTTGTATCGACCCCGTCGTTACCGGCAGCACGTTCTAACTGCACAAGATTATGTGTAAAAAGCGGGTGATCATTTGCAAGCAGGTCAGCTAAAAATTTACTCATAGTCCTCCTAAAATTTCGTTTCTGTTAGCGGCATTTCATGAAGTTTTACGCCAGCATGAAGAATCCCTGGTTTAGCACCAATTTTTGTTACCACGGATGTTGAATTAGCACTCGCAAATACAATTGCATCTTTCAAGCTCTTGCCTTGTGCCCATTGGCTCAAAAAGCCACTACCAAATGCATCACCGGCACCAGTGCGGTCGATTACTTTCACGTCTTGATACATCCCCGCACGTACAATCGTTTCGCCATCGCTAGCCATTACGCCATTTGGCCCATCGCTCACAATAGCCACTGGCACGTAGTGTAGCAAATGTCGCACCAGCTCTTCTAAACTGTCGCCTTCGACAATTTTCATGGCTTCTTCTTTATTTACAGAAAGCACTTCGACGTCGTCTAATAGTCCTTTTAGTTTAGATGCTTGCTTTAGTTCGTCTTTGCCTGGATTGAAAAATACTTTTATGTCTGCCTTCTTGGCCTGATGAAAAATTGTACTAAGCGCGTCCATACTACCTGCCAGACTAGAAACATACAGCCAATCAGCATTTACTTCAGATACGTCAAAGTTTTTTGCATCATAGTGCGTCGACGCTCCACGGTAGGTTAAAATTGTTCGCTCACCATTTGGCGCTAATAGCAGCATGGAATAACCTGTGTTGTATTTATCAGAGTAGCTTATGTGTCGCGTATCAACCCCTTCTTTGTCGAGGTCTTGCAACACCGCCTCACCCGCAGGGTCGTGACCGACCGTACCCATGAACAAGGCATTTAAGCCCTGCCGCGCAAACGTTACGCTTGCATTTGTTGCCCCACCACCGGTACTAAAGTCAATTTTATTAACATCCGCCTTCGCACCCAGTTCGAGCTTCAAAAAGCACTCATGAGGGTTGGCACACACGGGTACAAATTCATCGCTATGGCTCAAAAATACATCTTGTACAGCCGCACCGATAGAAACTATTGTTGGTGTTTTCCCACTCATCTTGGTTGTATTATAGCACTTATGGTTGAATCAAATGTGGTTTTTATCATATATTACCCCCATGAATCAACCTAAATTTTTACCCGATAGACTAGTGACCCGTTCAAATCTTGTTCTTCCTGGCGCTGAAGCCATGATGCTCGCCCGCGAAGTTTTTGCAAGCTACAGCGCAAGCGGAGCTCAGCTCGATTTATTAGCACAACTTAGGCGGGCTTATACTCCGGGAATCATGGGTCGCTTAATTTTACCAAAAACAATTGAAGATTTTCGACGAGCACACTATCTTCGTTCAGAATCATCATCTGGCTCTATCGAAAGTCTGACTCATCGTGGGCATGTTGCTATAAGTATGGTCGAGGTTTCGGTTGACGATACAGGTGTAGACACCTGGCTTACAGAGCCATTTAAGGATGTCTCGGTACTTCAGTATCTTGAGCCCGAGGACCACCCCTTAGCGTTAACAACAGATGAATTTCGCGTTAGACCGACTAGTTAACCGCCTTGCCGGCACTGCCAAACGCGTGTATCTTCTCTTCTACTACCGCTTGCACGGCGTCTTTTACGTCATTCATTAGTTTAACCACAGCAAATTCATCAGGGTGTAGTTTCAAAGCTTCTTCCATGGTAGTGCGAAACGCATAGCGCATGTCGCTATTTATGTTAATCTTGCTCACGCCAATCTTTGCTGCATCTTCAAAGTAGTGTAATGGCGTACCAGAGCCACCGTGCAAGCTAATCTGGCAGCCAATTGCTTCGCGGATGCGTGTTAGTAGCTCAAGATCAAGCTCTTTTGGTACCGGGTACTTGCCGTGCAAGTTACCGACCGCCGCTGCGAACGTATCAATGCCGGTTGCTTCTACGAATGCTTTCGCGCCTTCAGGTGTCGAAAATGTCTTCTTTATTTCTTCGTAGTCTATCTCTTCCTTGTGCACGTTGCTGCTACCACCAAAGTAGTGTGGTTCACTTTCTACGAGCGCTCCCGTAAACTTTGCGTATTCAACCACTTCTTTCGTCTGAGCAATAATATCTTCCTCTGACGCATCGTGATTGGCTTGTGAAATATCAATGTGAATAAACTCATATCCAGCGTCGATTGCTCGCTTGCAGCTTTCAACTGTAGGGCTGTGGTCAAGATTAATATACATCTCTACACCGTATTCGGCCTTATAGTTATCTACCAAGTCACGCACGTTCTCTAAGCCAAGTGCCTCTACTTCACCGTCACTCACCTCCACCAACACTGGCGCTTGAAGTTTCTGCGCAGCCCGCGCAATTGCGATCAGCGTCTCCTGGTTATCGATATTAAATGCCCCTACCGCAAAATTTTGCTGCCTGCTACGCTGCATTAGATGTCGGGCTCGGGTAGTATTATCACGGATTTGTCGTATACTGTGGCTCATTTAATATCCTTTCTTGTACTGTGGAACACGCTTTACGAATTCACGAATTTTTTCTGCTAAATGCTTTCCGTCTAGCCCAAAATGCTCTAGCACCTCTCGCGGAGCACCACTTTCACCGTAACGGTCTTCCACGCCAAGTCGTTTTATTGGCACAGGTATGTGCTCGCTTAAATGTTCAGCAATCGCGCCGCCTAAGCCACCGGCAATCTGGCCTTCCTCGGCAGTTATCACGCGACCTGTTTTATGTGCACTCGCTTGAATTGTTTCGGTATCGAGTGGTTTAACGGTAGGTACATGTACTACTTCGGCGTCAATCGAGTGTTTTTTCAGTTCTTCAGCAGCTACCAACAGCTCGTAGGTCATCGTACCCGTGCCGCAAAGTGTCACGTCTTTTCCTTCACGCAGCACATAGGCTTTGCCTATTTCAAATGGTGAATCGGCGGAGCTAAAAATCGGGGTTTTGTCACGCGCTACGCGTAAATAGGTTGGCTTACCATTTTTTGCTATAGCAAGAGTAGCCTTTTCAGCCTCAACACTATCACCAGGCACCACCACAATCATATTTGGCATCGTACGCATGATTGCTATGTCTTCAAGCATTTGATGTGTAGCGCCATCCGGCCCGGTATAGAGGCCTGCATGACCACCTACTACCTTCACTGGCATATCATTAAGCGCGGCAGTGGTTTTAATCTGCTCCCAGTTCCTCCCTGGGCTAAATGCTGCATAGCTGGCAGTAAATGGAATCTTGCCAGCTCGTGCCATACCGCTTGCTACTGTCACTAAGTTTTGCTCAGCCACACCTACTTCAATGTATCGGTTCGGAAATGCCTCCTTAAACAAGTGCATCTGCACACTTTCCGTCAAGTCAGCACATAGTGCTACCACGCGTTCATCTTGTTCACCAGCCAGCTTCAAGCCACGGCCAAAGCCAGCACGAATCGGTTCTGAATGCACCTCATCTGAAAATAGGTTTTCTGCCAAAGGATAATGACTACTCATGCTCACTCCGAATTTTGCCTCGCAAGGTGCGAAGTTCTTTTAAAGCCTCTTTGGCTTGCTCATGGTTTGGTGGCATGCCGTGCCAATGGTAGTCGTATTCCATAAAGTCCACACCTTTGCCAGGAATCGTGTGAGTAATAATCACGCTTGGTCGGTTTTCGATTGCCTTAGCCATACCCACTGCGTCTTGAATACTTTCGATGTTGTGCCCGTCTATCTCTTGCACGTGCCAGCCAAAGCTCCGCCATTTGCCGGCTAGGTCTTCGAGCGGCATTACATCCTCGGTATTGCCATCTATTTGAATATTGTTGCGATCGACAAATACAATTAATTGCGAAAGTTTGTACTTACTGGCAAACATAGCGGCTTCCCATATGTTGCCCTCATCTAGCTCGCCATCACCGGTGATACAGTACACAAAGCGGTGCATATGGTTGTCGATGTGCTGCAACACATACGCCACGCCCGATGCTTGGCTAAGGCCGCTACCTAGTGGTCCACTGGTATTTTCAAGGCCTAGCAATTTCGTGCGTTCTGGGTGACCCTGCAGCCGCGAACCCCATTTTCGCAAAGTCATCAATTCATCTTTACTAAAATAGCCCGCTTCAGCCATAGCAGCATATTGCACCGGCGCACAGTGTCCGTTGCTCAGGAAAAAGTAGTCCCTCTCGTTCCATTCGGGGTTTTTCGGGTCTAGTTTCATTATGTCGAAATAGAGAGTCGTTACTAAATCGGCTAGGCCAAGTGGCCCAGCGCTATGCCCACTGCCAGCTTCCTCAAGCATAGCAATAATGTCCTTGCGAAGAACATTGGCTTTGTCTTCAAGCTGTCGCAGCGTTAGATTCCCACTCATTTCTAGTTCTATTCTAGCACAAGCGGTTTAGATTACGCCGTGTTTATTTATCTCATCTACTAGTGTTTTATAGGTAGCTACCGGGTCGGCGCTTTTAGCAATAGTACTACCAACATTGAGCACGTCTATGCCACCTTGGCTTAACGTAAAAGCATTATCAACGTTCACACCGCCATCCCAACCTATTTCAACACCCGGCTTGATGGCACGAATAAGCCGAACTTTCTCTAGCTGCATCAAGCTGGCTAAGCCACCGTAGTGACCCAAATCACCACTGAAAATCATCACATGATCGGCTATCTCGATTAAACCGCCTACCACAGAAGGAACCGTAGGGCGCATGAGCGCTATTCCGGCTTTTATACCCACCGATTGAAGTTTTTTCATAATCGGCAGCAGATCTTCCTCTACTTCTACGTGGAATATGACCAAGTTCGGCTTTAAGGCAATAAATTGGTCGATGTATTCACTCGGCCGAGCTACCATTGCATGAATGTCGGCGTGCCAGTTTGCTGGCCACCAGGCTTCATTTGGCGCAATGGTAAAGGTTGGAGCAAATTCACCGTCCGAAATATCAATATGCACACGTTCAGCAAAGCCTTGAATTTTTTCCATCCGCTCTTTGTATGCAGCGGCGTTTTCTACCAATACTGCTGGTGCAATAACCGCCACTAGGCAAACTCGTCAATCTGCGCATTTCGACGCTTAAATCGTGCGGCGGCTCCAAACGGAGTATTGAGCCAAGTCTCTACAATGCCTTTCCAAAGCTGTTGGTCGTCTTCCACAACCCGAGCAGGCAAACATAGCACGTTACTGTCGTTGTCATGCCGAGTCATTTTAGCCTCATACGCATCCCAAATTACGCTCGCACGAACACCGCGAAATCGGTTGGCCGCCATGGCCATACCTTGACCGCCACCACAAATCAGAATCGATCGTGGGTCTTTACTGTCGTCACCCATAAGTTTCATCGCCGCAAGCTGGGCAAACTCTGGAAAGTCGTCGTGTGGGTCGAGTTCTTTGTCGCCAATATCTTCTACGTCGTAGCCGTGTTTCGCCAAGTAGGCAAACACTTGCTCTTTCAAATAAAAGCCTTGATGGTCTGCACCTAGGTAAATTTTCATACTTTAAAGTATAAGCGTATTAGGCAAATAAGGGAAGGCTTGCCTTCCCAATCGCATGTGAAATTAATTCACATGCGATTTCCTAACCCTAAAGCTCGGCGATCGCCTCGTGCTTGTAATTTATGAAGTATTTGCAATTTAAATTGACTTTTTATATATTTTATGCTATAATGAGAGTATAGGTCTCCCCTCTCTACTAGATCGAGGTGCGGCCTGCACCTCAAGAAAGGCACATCATGCTCACTCTCTCCGGCCTCATGACGCGTTTCGAGGAGTTCGCCTTCGAGCGCTTTGGTCACCTCAGCGACGACAAGCTCCGCGAGTTGCTGCTCAAGAACTTGACCAGCACCGTCGTCACGGGGAGCGTCGTTCTTCGCGGCAAGGTCCTGTACTTCGGCGTGGTCGATCGACGAGCAAGGCCGTTCTGGCGGAAGATCAACGTCGCCGCGATGCCGCTGCACATCGTCATCGTGGCGACTCTCGCTACGGAGTACCGTCGTCGGCGCATGACCGATCGAGAGCTCGACTACCTCTCGAACACGGCCTACGCCCGGCAGTTCCTGAGCGACCTCACGAACCACCAGCGTGGGCACACCTACCCCGTGCCGCCGCACGAGGCGTGACGACTCGCCTCGAGGTGCAGGTGACCCGGGTGGCAGAAGCCCCCGGGTCACCACTCTCGAACCCCTACGGACCTATGTCCGCTTTTTTTAATTCAAATGTAAGGAGGGGCTCACCACTCCTACTTGCTTTGATATAAATTCAAAGCTACGTTTCTACCCCTAAAGGTTCTTACCGACGTCGGCAACTAACTCAACCAAGCGATTACTGTAGCCCCATTCGTTGTCGTACCATACCATCACTTTAATCAAGTTGCCGTCGACAACTTTGGTTAATGGCAAGTCTACCGTGCCAGAATTACTGTTACCGATATAGTCGCTACTTACCAGCGGTTCGTCTGATACACCAAGAATCCCCTGATAGTAGTCTTGGGCTGCGGCTTTTTTAAATGCCTCGTTTATTTCCTCTACCGTAACGTCTCGTGATAGCAATGCCGTGACATCTGAGATAGAGACAACAGGGGTTGGTACACGTACGCTGACGCCATCGAATTTGCCTTCAAGTTGTGGCAACGTTTTGGTAACAGCGATTGCAGCGCCGGTGGTAGTCGGTACCATATTTTCGGCGGCGTTGCGACCTTCACGCAAGTCTTTCTTTGGCGCGTCTTGCAATGCCTGACTAGCCGTGTAACTATGCACAGTGGTAAGCATGCTTTTTTCTACGCCAAATTCTGCATCGAGCACTGCCATAACCGCGCCAAGGCTGTTGGTCGTACAGCTCGCATTTGAAATTACTTCAGTTGAGCCTTGCACCTTGTCGTCATTTGCACCAAGCACAATCGTATCGACACCATCGGATTTAGTAGGACCACTAATCACCACTCGTTTTGCACCAGCTTGAACATGCTTGCTCGCACCTTCTTTGTCTGTGAAAAAGCCAGTGCTCTCAATAACAATATCGACGCCCAAATCGCCCCACGGTAATACGCTCGGGTCTTTTTCAGCTAGCACTTTTACCAATTTTCCGTCTACTTCAATGCCATCATCAGTGGCTTTTACGTCGTGGCTGTAGGTGCCGTAGTTGCTGTCGTGCTTCAGCAAATAAGCAAGTGTTTTGTTGTCGGTTAGGTCATTTATTGCAACAATCTCAAGGTCGCTTCGTTCGAAAGCAATCTTAAAAGCATTGCGGCCGATGCGACCAAAGCCGTTTATTGCAATTTTAGTTTGGCTCATGTGTTCCCACTCCTTTAGTGTGTGTAATAACTGTATTGCTTATGATTATACAACATACGATACAAGTGCATATCACTAGCCCCTTAGGCTATAATAGGTGTATGGACAAGCAAGAGGTGCTAGAGGCCGCTCGCCAGAGGTTTTCGAAAAGCGATATACGCCAACTTGAGCGTGCTATTACTGTTGCAACTGAAGCCCACCAAGGTCAAGCACGCCTGAGCGGCGAGCCATACATTCTTCACCCTCTTGCCGTGGCGAAACTTTTAATCGATTGGGAGATGGACATCGACAGTGTGATAGCGGGTGTGTTGCACGACACGGCCGAAGATACGTCGTTGAGTTTAAAAGACATCGAAGATACATTCGGGCGCGACGTCGCATTTTTGGTAGATGGCGTAACCAAGGTTGGAAAGGTTCGCTCTGGTATGCGCGATCTTACGAGCTATTTGCCGGGTACGAAAGATAACCTAACTAAGCTAATGATTGCCGTGGGGCAAGATGTTCGCGTGTTGATTATTAAACTCGCCGATCGCCTGCACAACATGCAAACGCTTGAGCACCAATCACGCGAGAAGCAAAAAAAGATTGCCCGCGAAACAATGGAAGTATTCGCGCCGCTTGCCGATCGTTTGAACATGGGTCGAGCCCGTGTGCAGCTTGAAGAGCTCAGTTTCCGCTACATGATGCCAAAAGATTTTTCGCGCACAAAAACGCTGATGGATCACCGATTGAAAAAGAGTGAACGCAAGCTTGAAACTGTACGGCGTGAAGTTGCTAAGCGGCTTGAAGATGAAAAGATTGAGTTTACGATGGATGGCCGAATAAAGAGTGTTTATAGCTTGTTTAAAAAACTCGACCGAGTTGGCGGTGATATCGATCGCATTCACGATTTGATTGCTTTGCGAATTATCGTAGACGACTTATCTACTTGCTACTTAGTAATGAGCGTCTTGCACGAAATGTACGCGCCAATTTTTGACCGAATTAAAGATTATGTCGCGCAGCCAAAAATGAACGGGTATCAGAGCCTTCACACCACTGTTGAAACCAGCTCGGGGCAAATTGTTGAGTTCCAGGTTCGCACCAAAGAAATGCACGAATACGCCGAACGTGGATTCGCTGCTAGCTTCCATTACAATGAAGCCAAACTTACCGATGCCTACCGAAAAGGTCATATCGCTGCACTTCCGGCCGACCTAAGCTGGATTCGTGAGCTACAAGAAGCCGCAGCCAAGGCTAGCGAGGGCAAGAAGTTTAACGCCAATAAGTTTCGTATGAATTTGTTTCATGACCGTATTTTTATCTACTCACCAAAAGGTGATATTTGGGATTTGCCTAACGGCGCCTTCCCGCTCGATTTCGCTTACCGAATACACTCAGACGTTGCAGCAAAAGCTAGTGGGTTTCGAATCAACGGCGCAATGAAGCCGTTTAGCTACAAGCTGAAGCACGGCGACCAAGTAGAAATTCTTACTAGCAAGACTGCTACACCGAAAGCCGATTGGAAGCAGTACATCGTAACCAATCATGCCAAAGAAAAACTGCGCATGCAGCTTGCGCGGCAAAATCGCAGTTTACTAGGGCTTATCCTGCCAAAGCGACGTAAAAGCTAGCGCATTTCGGTTTTTGGCTCAATATCTACCGTTTCTCCTCTGAACTCATCCAAGTCAACAATCCCCTGGGTTGAACCCGCATTTTCAAGCACTGAAACATACTCACCACTCTTTCTTAGCTTTCGCATGGCATCGTCATAGTTGAGATACAGTAAGTTTATTTGCTCACCATCTTCGTCAAGATTTTGCTGTCCTACCTTCGTCTTATTCATAGCAAGGAAGGTATATACGAACCATTCCATCTTTTGCTGTGGCTTAATTACGTCTAAAAGTTTCCAGTCGCTGAATTCGTAGCCTGTTTCTTCTAGCATCTCCCGCTTGGCGGCAGCAAGTATCGATTCGTCATTAGCATCGACTCTACCGCCAGGAAGTTCATATTTATGTCCACGGTGTGGCTGATTGCTGTCATTGATGATAATTTTTCCGTCATCTATTGCGATGACTAAAACTGTGTCTGGACGTCTCAAATTTTCATATGTTGCAAAAGAGCCATCAAACATTTCCTGCCGCCATTGATACACATCAAAAATCTTCCCTTCAAATACTCTTTCGGCATTTGAAGGAATAAGGTTAGTACCGCTAGGAACGATTTTCTTCATTATTTAGAATTCCAGCGCTCTATACATTCCTTAATGGTTGCTTTCGCTGATTCTATATCACCCCAACCAAGCACCTTTGTGCTGCCAGGCTTTTTCAAATCTTTGTAGTGCGTGAAGTGATGCTCAATCATTTGCTTCCAGCGTTCGCCTAAATCATCGAGCGATGTAATACTATCACCCGTGTGACGATCGTCGGCTGGCACAACTACTACTTTATGGTCGGCCTCGCCATCATCTTCAAAGTTCAATACACCAATAATTCGTGCTTCTAGCCATACACCCATCGGTAGCGGTTCTGGGCACACAATCAAAGTATCCAGCTCGTCACCATCTTCGTCGAGCGTTTGCGGAATGAAGCCATAGTTACATGGTTTTGCAAAAATTCCTGGCTCTACGCGGTCCAGCATAAACGCTGTGCGTTCGCGATCCCATTCAACCTTTAGTTGTGATCCTTGCGGGATTTCTACTACCGTATTGAGTGTTCCTTCATCTATGTTGCCAGGTGTTAAAACTTGGTTAAAATCTGCCATTATTATTCTCCTCTTTTGTATTACTTCTATTGTAACAAATTGCTATACTACGTAGTAGAATGGCTACCAAACCAAAATTGCTGTTGCCAGATGAATTTGTCCAAACAGCAACAGCACATATTCTACGCGCCAAAAGCCACGTTTCGTTGGTATGTATGGTTATGGCGAACGATCCGACTACCGATGGATTTATCGACGCGCTCGCAAAAGCAAGTGAACGCGGTGTCACGGTAGTTGTTGCCGCAGACACATTTACCTATGGTGAGCTTGCTGGGCACGTCATGCCTCACAAATACTACTCAAAGCGCTCACGCGAAACGACAAAAATGGTAAAACGCCTGAAAAAGGCTGGGGTAAAGTTTACCTGGCTTGGCAAATTCAGCGCGTTTCCTTTCACCGGCCGAACGCACACAAAGTGTTTAGTTGTAGACGACACAGTATATTCTTTTGGTGGCGTAAATCTGTATGAAGACAATATCTCTTTTGCCGATTTCATGTTCCGCATCGAAGATATCCAGCTTGCGCTTGAACTTAAAGACGAGATCGGCCGGCTTGTAATTGCGGACAGCAGGAATTTCGCCTATCGTAGCCACGAGTTTAGTTTCAAGAAAAACAGCAAAGTGTTGATAGATGGTGGATTTCAAGGTGATTCAATTATTTATCGTCGGGCGTACCAGCACGCGCGAGATTCAAAAGAAATTTTGTTTGTGTCGCAATATTGCCCAGCAGGTAAGCTGAGTCGAGCCATGAACAAAACCAAATCCAGAGTATATTTCAACAAACCTTCAAACGCCGATATCTGGAACCGAGCAATTATTGTTGCTGGTATTATCTCAAGTAGGTATCAGACAAAGTATCGCCGCGATAAATACCTTCACGCGAAGTTCGTTATATTTACCAAAAATGATGGCACAAAAGTTGCCATTACCGGCTCTCATAACTTTATGCCCGGTACGGTACTTCTAGGCACTAAAGAAATTGCTCTTGAAACAACCGACAAGAAGATCATCGCTCAGCTCGAAGACTTTTTCAAAAAACACGTACAGTAAGTTACTTGCGCTTGAGGTCGTTTAGGTACTCACGTATACTTAATGCCGCTGCCGCGCCTTCACCAACTGCGCTAGCAATTTGCATCGTGGCACCACTTCGAACATCACCGCTAGCAAACACGCCTTCCATGCTGGTTTGCAAGTGAGAATCAGTTTTTATCAAACCTTGTTCGTCTAGCTCGATTGAGCTTCCTTGCAAGAATTGTGTGTTTGGCTTCAAGCCAACAAACACGAACACGCCATCGACAACCAACTCAGCCTGCTTACCGTCTGTCATAATTTTTACGCTGGTCACCTTGCCGTCTGTAGCCACAATCTCTTCGGTGGTGGTTGCCAAGTGTACGGTAATCTTGCCACTATCAACAAATTCCTGAAGCTCGTGCTGTAGCACTTCGCTTGCTTTTATGGTACTGCGCACTAGCAAGTCAATATGACTAGCAAAACGAGTCAAAAACAACGCTTCTTGTACGGCCGAATTTCCCCCACCCACAACAGCAAGCTTTTTGTCACGGTAAAATGCCCCGTCACAAGTTGCACAGTAGTGAACACCCCGACCGTAATATTCTGCTTCACCGGGAACATTAATTTTGCTGTAGTCGCTACCGGTAGCGATCAACACTGTTTTCGCTTCAACTGGCGTGCCGTCTACCACCACGGTTTTCGTATTGCCATTGTCACGAATCTCACTTACATCACCAAAATCGATGTTTGCTCCAAATCGTTCAGCCTGTTTTTGCAGTTGATCTGCAAGCTTCATGCCTTCAATTCCTTCAGGGAAACCTGGGTAGTTGTCTACCATATCTGTAATTGCAGCCATACCGCCCACCACGCCCTTTTCATAGAGCACGGTGTCTATGTCTTCACGGGTGGTGTATACTGCAGCAGCTAGCGCACTTGGGCCGGCGCCAATCATTACTACGTCACGTACTGTACTATCCGCCATATGCGTTCAATAACTCCTGTGGGTACTCGGGTGCTTCGAGTGTTTCTAATGTTTTAATAGGCATAACAATAAATTTAAGTGGTGAGTTGGCAGGAATGTCGCCCTGACCAGCGTTGCCATACCCTTTTGCGGCCGGTATGGTGATCTCGCGAACACCGCCAATTTTCATGCCTTTTATACCTTCTGTCCAGCCAACTATTACACCACCTGGTCGCACGATTAATGGCGACTTGAGCGAGTTGCCTTTTATGGATCCATCAAATATCTTTCCGCTTGGAATCCACCCAACATAATATGCAGCATAGGTTGTAGTGTCACCGATAACTTCCCCGATACCTTTTTTCAAGTCTTTTACTACCAGCTTTTTATTTGCGGCTCCTAAGTCATATTTACTCACACGTGATTTGTAGCCAATAAACTCGTCTGCGTATTTCGTCGAAAGCTTTTTCGCATCGTTATCTAGTGTAGTTTGCTGCGCCGTAGTTTTGCTCGTGTATGCTTCGGTTGCCTTTTGGTACTCAGCATATAAGTCGTTAAGACGTTTGCTGTCTGCCGCTTCGTTTTGCGGTGCCAATATCATAGCAGCAAAACCGGCAACAGTACCAACCGTTAGCACAATCGCAATAATCCATATCCCTACCCTTTGTCCTGTAGTAGTAGCCATACTTCCCCTGTTTAGTTCAATTGTTACTTACTTTAGTATATCAAATTACGATGCGATTTCGAAGCTCTGTAGACGTGCTTTCGAGCTCTCACTGTCACCTAACTGCAGCTGTAGCAGCTGCGCGTATATACCATTGGTTTTGGCAAGCTGGCTCGGTGAACCAACTTCATCCACCTTACCGTTCTTGAGCGTAATAATTCTATCCACATGGGCGATTGTGCTTAAGCGGTGAGCAATAATAAGCGTGGTGCGGTTTTTCATCAAGCGCTCAAGGGCTTCTTGCACCATGGCTTCGCTGCGGCTATCAAGACTACTCGTGGCTTCATCGAGTATAAGAATTGGTGCGTCTTTTAAGATAGCCCGTGCAATGGCAATGCGTTGTTTCTGTCCACCACTTAGCTTTAGCCCCCTTTCCCCTATCTCGGTTTCGTAGCCATGTTCAAGCTTACTAATGAATTCGTGCGCATTAGCCATTTTGGCGGCTTTTTCAATTTCTTGCGGAGTTGCGTGCGGGTTAGCATAGGCAATATTTTCTATAATCGTGCCGCTAAAAAGTGCTGGCTCTTGAAACACGACGCCAATAGAATCACGCAGGCTTGTTTGTCTCACATCGCTTATCGACGTGCCGTCTATCGTAATACTGCCGCTCTTTATGTCATATAACCTAAGCAAAAGACTGGTAATTGTCGTTTTACCTTCACCACTCTCGCCCACTAATGCGACCTTCTCACCCGGCTTTAAGCTGAAGGTAATATCCGTCAATACTTTATCGTGTTTGTTGTAGCCAAAGTTCACGCCACTGTAAGCAACTTCACCTTTGGTTACTTCAAGCGCAGGCGCGTGATCCTTGTCCGCCACTGCTGGCTTTAGTTCCATTACCTTAAAGTAGTCTTTACTGCCAGCTATCGCCCTTTGCACACCTTCGACGATGAAGCTCATGTTGAAAATTGGGAAGCGCATCATATTAACCAGTTGTATCAGTAGAACCATCTCGCCAATTGTAAAGACTCCTTCACTTGTTTTCACAAACAAGTAGGCAAAAATCGCAAAAAAGATTGCATTCAACACAAACCTTCGCGAAATATCCATATTGTGCCAATAGCGAGATTGCACTTTGGTAATATCAACTGTTTTTTGGAATCGTCGTTCAAAATGTCGAAATTCAAGCGTTTCCTGAATAAAGCTTTTTACCACTTTAATTTGTGCTATCACTTCAGCGAAACGTCCACTTGCTATATCGGTTTCAAGGTTTTTTTCATTCTGCCATTTCTGCCATTTTTTACTAGTAAGTGCGGTGAGCCATAAGAATAGTGGGTAAAGTATGAAAAGTAGTAATGCCAGCTCCCAGCTGTATGTCAGAACAATCACAAGGGTGAGCAGCATCGTCAGGAACATCTGAAAGAAGTTATTCGCAAAGACGTTCATGAATTGCGTCACTTCAAAGATTGTTCGGTTAAGCCGATTGATAATCGTACCTGTGAGCTCTTTGTCGTAATAGCTTTGCGGGAGCTTCAGTAGGTGGCCGTAGTAGCGTTCAGAAAGCTGCTTTTTTAGTTTGGCGCTCATCATGTCGCCAAGGTAGCCACCCCAGTTGGTAAACAGCGTGTTGAGCACGTCTACGACAAATAGCGCCACTGCGAGCCACAAAGCACCTGAAACGTCCGCCTGACCAGTTCGTAGTGATTCGACTATCAAGTCGGTAGCATCTTTTATAATAAACGGCGCCGCCAACGATGAAAGACTCATCAAGATCGAGAATAGTATGATGCCAACATAATACGGCCAGAGATGGCGAGCATAGCCCAATACTCGTAACAAACTGTTCATATGAGCCTATTATGTCAGAGCGTGAGCAGTTTTACCATGAGGCCAAACAAGCATCCACGTCGCTGAGGCTTGCTGCGCTACAGTAGACGACTCGAGATATAATACCAGTAAACTGATCTGTATTCTTAGAAATAGTTGGAAGTGGGTATTTGTTACCAACGCTTAGGTAGCCAGTAGCATTAAATGTACCTGAATCACGATAAGCGAATACGTTACTTACTGTTTGGCCACCGACAGGTGTCACGTTCAGGGTGACAGGTCGTGTTGAGCCGGTTTTGACGTCACGTGCGCAACTGGCAACATACATCATGCCATCTACAAGCGCCAACGTGCTTCGAACTGGTTTATCCGTAGAGACCGCGCCACTACCAACAACTCGACATTCTACGAAGGTTGCCTTTTTGTTGGCGCTACAGCTACTAAGTTGAATCTTCAGCTGGCTTGCTCCAGTAGCAAATCGGCCAATTTGGGTGACGTTTCGCGAGTCAGAAGTACAAACCCCGGCTGAAGCATCGTACTGAAATTCAACTCCAGCGCCAATCGCATCGGACGCCGTTAAGGTAGCAGTGCTGCCTGGTTTAGCCTGACCAACTGATTGCATGTTCGTTTTATTGCCATCAAATTGTACGCCTGACGAATGTTGTGACCAGTTGCCCTGAAGGTAGAGCTTGGCTCCACTATTTTTTGTTGCTTGATTTACTACTGCACCATTTTGTACATTACTCAAATCGTAACTGTATTGAGTTTCAGAAGTTACTGCGTTTACGCGGGTCAGCTGAGTTACCAAAAGTCCTCCGACCAATACTGCTACTGCTGCCAACGCTGCTATTGAGATTTTTTTCATGCATGCTCCATATATGTGGTGTGATATTACGTAATATAGTACGACATTCCTGCCGAATTGGCAAAATCTACTACTTTGTTTTGCCCGCCGTAGCTTCTGTAGGTACTACAACCCACAGTATAAGGTACGGTAGTAGCCCGGGTAAGCCACCTGGTAGTAACAACGCCACGAAGATTATTCGCACGATTGTTGGGTCAATATCGAAGTATTCCGCGATACCCCCGCAAACGCCAGCGATCTTCTTGTCGGTTGTCGAGCGATACAGTTTTTTCATGGTATAACTATACCATAATACTCAGACGCTAGGGGTTACAGCTGCCACTACCAGAGTCGGTAAATGTTAGGCCTGCGATACTCCTGAAAGTCCAGTCATAGCCACTGTCACTTAAATCAAGCTCTAGGACGCCATTGCCACCGTTGTAACGTACTTGGCTATTTGGCTTCGGTGTACCAAATGGATACAGACCACCGTTACCGCCGGTTCCGACAGTAAACTGACGTGTACCTTGTGGATCCTGATTGCGATTTGCATCTTGTTTGTCGAATCTCTCGTAAAAATGTTCATGGCCG
Source organism: Candidatus Saccharibacteria bacterium UBA6664 (assembly GCA_002455275.1). Classification (GTDB taxonomy): domain Bacteria; phylum Patescibacteriota; class Saccharimonadia; order Saccharimonadales; family Saccharimonadaceae; genus UBA1020. The sequence goes on along the minus strand of DKKO01000001.1, from coordinate 248,173 downwards.
TTTAGTGCAATGTCTACATTGTATTGGTCAAGTAATTGCCAAATTGCCGCAACATGAGTCCCGTCGCCATGTTTCGTACCGGATGACCATCGCGGGTCGGACCAATATGCCAAAGTACACGGCTTGGTATTTGCAGCCAAATCAGAGGCCAGCCATTCTAGTTGTTCAGAACCGGCTCCACAAGCCAAGTATGAGCACTCGACGCCAGCACTATTCTTGTGATTTGTGTTTAGTGCTACAAAGTGCCAGTTGCCACTGTCGAAACTATAATAGCCCTTACAGCTTGCTCGGCAACCAGGCTCAAGCGGTGTAGCTCTGTCGCCAAAGTAGCTAAAGTAGCCGCTAGCAGTTGTGTCGGTATAATAGTCGTGGTGGCCAACAGATGGATAAATTTTGTCTTTAAACTGCCCCCAGGTTGCACCGAAGAACTTTGTGTAATCAGCAAGACTACCGCTGTCATATTGACCATCGCCTAATGTTAGTACTCGATCTGGGTTAATCGTCTTTATCAAGTCTGCAGTCTTCTTGTTACCACCGGTAAGAGTCTTCGTTGAGATATCTCCTGCCGCAACAACCTTTTCAACCTGAGCTGGTGGCTCGGTTGAATCTTGGGTGGTTACTATCAGTTGTGCGCGTAGGCTCGTATTAGTAGCTTCTTTTGTTGAAAGTCGAGTTGTAACACTGCTTGGAGTGGTTACGACAAAGCCGTAGGTTCCATCGCCCGTAATCGCACTCGTAATCGTCGCTTCGTACCAACCAGCCTTTGCCCCGGCAGTGGTAGTAAACACGTCACCTGAAGTTTGCAAACCACCCGCATTGTTCCATGTTGCAGTTGTTTCGGACCACTCGCCCGTTACGCGCTGGATAGAAAGTGATGGCACTGAGCTGGTAAGAGCGTATAGACGTAGTTTTGCGCTTACGACAGGCTCTGTTAGTCCGGTAACGTTAAACTTGAACAAACTTCGTTTTTCTGCGGCTGAATCAACAGAACACACAGAGGTGCCTGCGCCACAGACTACCGTCTTTACATCACCTCCTGCGGTAGCATTTGGTGCTTTCGCAGAAATGGTAGTATCTTCGGTCACATAAAATGTAGTATCGAGTGCTCGCACGTTGAGTGATGAGCTAATAACTAGGGCGACTACAGCGCCTGCGCTCAGAAGCAGCAAGGATGACATTGCGTTGGTATGTTTTTTGTAAAAGCGGTGAAATGTTTTCATATGCTCGCATAGTACCACAACAGCGATACATTTGCGAGAATTTAAACAATGTTATTCTACTACTATCGTACCGCTATTGCCGCTATGATCATCTGCCTTATAGCGCCAGCTGCCCGCTGAAGAAAACACGCGACTTCTTGATGTAAATTCGCTATCTACCGTTAGTGAGGCGACAGGTGGAGATCCGTTAAGAGACGTAAATCTAGTTCTTACTTCACCGGAACGTGGCTGAGAATAGATAATTGTCAGCGTGTCGCCCCTGTCTAGATGTATCGATGTTACATTGTAGTTGCCCGATGATGTCACATACATTACGTACGTTTGCGGGTTCGATGGCGCTGCCTGTGTCTCATCTTCGTCTTCCTCGTCGTCATTGTTTGATGAGGCGCTACCTGAACTGGTTTGAGTTTGAGTTGTAGTCCGACGAACTACTGTCGTTTTTGAGCCACTACTAGACTTTGCCGTTTTAACGGTTGGCTTTTTTACCACCTCAAAATCTCTATACGGTATGTACTCGTAATACTGCACTTGTAAGGCTATTCTGTATTTACCTGGGTTCTTAAATAAATCTGGCCATGCATCAAAATTGGTTGTAACGCTCGTTCCTGGCCGAATAAGCACGGTGCTATCTTCTTCCTTACACTCTCTTGTCTTCGATTTGGAATGTATACGTTTCCATGTCTTCTCTTTGTAAGCATACACCGCTAAAGGCTCGTAGGGGCAATCGTTTGAAATATTGATAGGTGTCGAGAAGTTATTGGTAACGGTAATAGAGATCGACTCGCCCGCTAAATATTTTGTATACGGCATTGAAAGTTCCACGCTACCTCGGGGAAGCGTGAATAACTGAACCGAGCCTACTAATTGATATAAATATGTGGTTATTGCAAGTAATAGCGAGATGAAAAACACTGCGCGTAGTATTCTTCCCCTCCACACATTCTCAACATGAGTTAGTTCTTTGCTCATATTGTCCAAGCCCTCCACAACCGTGCTACTACAGCTGCCAGAACGGCGCCGTTAAGCGCAAGCCACAACCATCTTAGCGGGCCAGATGCAAGATCAGTACCAATGAACAAAGCGTGAACAAAAACAAATGCAACTGCGATGTAAGATAGTAAATGTAGCCACTTCCATGTGTGTGGCTTCTTCTCTACCCACAAAAGTGAGGTTATAGTGACGATAAGCACCAGATACATTGCCAACACGCCCAGTGCCACGTACAACGAACCTAGCTTGACGCCAAATAAAGTCAGCGGCTTGTAGTCAGATAACCACGGAATGAGGATATCGAGAATATTAAACGATATGAAATGATCGAACAACAAGAGCACTACGTGTACCAGCACCGCAACTGTAAAGGTAATACCCAGCGCACGGTGTGATGCCCATGCCGTTAGAGGGTCTAGGTATCTAAACGTTCTGCCGGTAATTTGCCCTATTCCGCTGAGCATCAATACTATCAATGCGAGAGCAGCGATCAGACCAGACGCACGAGATACATACCATGGCCACGACGATACGAACCGTTCATGTATGCGATTACCCACTGTGCCGTTTGGGGCGGCTTCTACTGTTACTTCGCCCGAGCTAACTGCGGCTACTTGTGGAGCGGGAAACAATGCTCCAACACCCAAAAGACAAACCATTACGAGACCGACAACTCGTTTCATACTTTCGCCCCTTCTAGCTTTGATATTTCATGCAGATGCTCACCTGCTGTCGTAGTATTCATTTCTGTTTGTAGGCAATAGTCCGTTACTTCAGTAAGACCGCTTAAGAATTTCCGTGCTTTTTCGCTGCCAAGCAGTACGGCGGCCGAAGCCAGCACATCTGCAGCAATAGCAGACCTTGCTACTACAGTCGCCAGCTTTATGTCCGTAGTGCCTGGCTTGCCGGTGGCTGGGTCTATTATATGATGCCACCCTTGGGCTTTCGTTGAATGCGACTCGCGCCGAAATGTACCAGATGTCGCAATACCCATTGGAGTACCCGATACTTCAATGTACGGAAGTTCGGATGTTTCATCGGCTGCTTGAATTGTCGTATGCCATGCATCTGCTTCGCTATCTTTGCCAGCACAAATAATATCACCGCTCAACGACAACCAGTAGCCATCAACATCTTCAGCTTCAAGCAGTTTACTTAGTTTGTCGAGCAAGTAGCCCTTGCCACAGCCGCCCATATCTATGGCAGTATGAATGGGAATTGTTACAAAACCATCTTCGTCTATATGAAGTAGCTCGGGGCTAACTACTTTTCGCGACCGGTAGTCGTCGGTAGGATCGTTTTCGTAGCCCTTTACGGCCGATTTGCTGTAGCCATTCTTTTGTAGTGCTGGCAATATAAATGGATTATGCAACTGGTTCGTTAATGCACTCATTGCATTCGATGCTTGTAACAATTCAAGAAATGATGCAGATACCTTTGTTCGCACGCCTGCCTGGCGGTTAAACTGCGAAAGTTCGCTAGCAGGAACAAACCGGCTAAATTGCCTTTCGAACACAAAAATCTCAGCCCATAGTCGCTTGGCTATCGATTCAAGCATTGCCATATCCTGCCCCACTAGCATCAGCGTGGCATCACCACCTAGCGCTAGTTTTGTCTCGACCAGTTTTAGACGCATGTTTTCACTCCACTCTGCGAGGTGGTACACACCGGTGTGGTAGGTGTAGTCGGTGTCGTAGGCGTGCTTGGTGTCGAAGATGTATTTGAACTGGAAGAAGCTGTAGACGAGCCGCTTGAAACAGGCGTATCGTAGTACACAATCGTAGAAGTGGAGCCACTAGATTGCTTTGCACGCTTTTTGGCTTCGGCAATCGCTTTCTTTAGTGCAGTTGATGATTTTGCGTCAGATTTTTCTGAAGGCATCGACGCAATAATATCGTCTAAGTCTGCCTGTCGATTATTTGTTGAGAGCTCGGCAGTTAGTCGTTTCTGAAGCTCAATACTGTCATCAGATGGCACAGACTTAGCAATATCCGCTATCAGTATCGCAAAGCTCGCTAATGACATGCTCGCAGCACCCATTGCGTACATGCTAAATGGCCAGTCGACTACTTTTCCCGTTTGTCTATTCGGCCCTTGGCTAAATGCTTCGGTACGAATCCGATTCTTTGGTACGCCCAAACCTTGCAGAGTCTTTAGCACGGCGTTCATAAAGGGTGGCGGCCCACAAATATAAAATGCCGTATTCACATCGGAAAGTTTTTCACCTATATGGCTCTTTATTACCTCGTCTGTTACGCGTCCGCTTGCCATAAATTGTTTCGAATACTTATTCGTATCACCTTGGTCGACAACAAACAATGGTCGGAGCAATGCATTGGCTGAGGCTCGAGCTACAATTTCATCACCAAACGGAATATCGTCTTGCGAAGCAGATGAATACAGCAAATCTACCGTCGTAGGTGCTTTGGTAATATCAACAAATCGCAACATGCTCATAAATGGTGTTATCCCGATACCTCCAGCCAACAACACAACGTGTTGATCGAGGTGCGTATTCAGCACAAAGCCCCCGTAAGGCCCTTGAACGTCAACTCTGTCACCTACATTTAGCCCTGAAAGCGCAGTAGTGAACTTACCGCGTACGCGCATCGAGAATTGCAGTATGTCTTGTTCGGTTGGCGAACTCACTATCGAGAAGCAGCGCACGGGCATTGGTCGTTTGTTTCGATAGCCATTTATAGCGGCATATTGGCCCGGCTGAAACAAAATCGGAGCACCATCTTCATGCTGCAAACTTACGAGTAATGTCGAACGAGTTATCTTTTCAACACTCGTTATTGTATAGCCCGACATGACCATCCCTTTTTTGCATAGTTAGCATGTGTTTCGTCTTTATAAGTTTAGTTCTATTTGGTTCGAGTAGTTAACACACCCGCTGCCCGTATACATGCAAACTCTTACATAGTACTTCCCGCCGTGGGCATCTACTTCACCATACTTCTCGTTTGGATCGCTGTAATAGTGGAAATCACTGCCTGGATAGACGGGGTTCTTTGACGTAGACCAGACTAGCTTATATCCATTTGGCGCCGAGCCTTCGAGCTTCCATTTTACGTTGTTACCTACCAAAGGCGAAAGGGTGAGTGTACCGCTAGGTTCGCTGCTCGAATCAGACTTCGGAGCAGTTACCGCTACATCGTTGCTGTATTTGCTGCAGCCACTGCCATTGTATATACATACGCGGAAATGATACGTTTTGCCGTCTTTTATACTCCACGCGTAACTCCGACTGCTTGAATCAGACACATACACGGCATCGTCTTCGCCAAACGTCGGGTTAGCATCAAGGCTTTTTAGCACCTTGAAGCCCTTGCTGGCGGTGAGGTTTTTCAAACTCCAGGTTAGTTTTACGCCCGTGTCATATTTCGCGCCACTCAGGCTTAGGCTTGCGGTGGTGTCGCTGCTTTCATCATCTTTTTCATCGTCTTTCGTGGTAGTTTCTTTGTCAAAGTTCTCAAGATAGCCAAGCTCGTCTTTAAATTCGCTAATCTTTTTGTCTTGCTCATAGTTCCATTTTACAAAGCTATTCTTTTTCAACGCATCGATAGAAAGCGTATTAAGCTTCTTCTCTTTTTTAGTGTCGATCGATTTGTAGTAATAGTACTTACCCTCGGAAACTTCAACATTCTCTTCGCCAGGTTTTACGACACCCACCTTACTCTCGTATACTTCAACACCCTGTGTATCCTCAGTATTAAGTGTTACGTATGCGGTGCCCAAGGCAACGTATTGCATGTCATCTATTTTCACTGTAAACGTGCGGTCTGATTTTACTAGTCGGCTGTACATCTCGCCAGAAACATTTGTTACCGCTACCGCCTTCGTGGCTAAGCTGTCAAACTTCACGGCTGAGTTACTGTTTAAACGCACCGCGCTGCCATCATCAAGATTCACCACGAGGCGACTTTGAGCATCGGTTTTGTAGTACGAACCTTCTTTCACCTGATCATTCACCGCTAGCGGTTTCCATGTTTCGTTATCAAGGCTTACCTGAGCAGTTCCGTCAATCAAGCTTACTTCTCCGCTCATCTTTTGCACCTTCACCGTATCACTTTTCTTGGTACTAGCAGTTGTTGCCGTATCATCCTTTAGCAGTAGCCACGCACCAACACAGCCTGCCGCAGCAAGCACAAATGTTGAGCCCACTACGCCAAATATAAGCTTTTTGCGGCTCTTCTTGGGCTGCGAGAACACGGCAGCGGGCTGTTCGGGCACTTCCTGTAATTCAATCTCTTGCAATGATGCAGTTGATGGTTCAATCTCTACAACTGGCTGTGACTCAGAGCTTTCGTCAGTTTTGACAAGTTCTTCATCATCCGCTGGTTTCATTTCTTTTTCAGGCTCCGCATCGACATCAAGTATCTTTTCAGGCTCTTCGGTGACTTCTGGAACTTCTGGCAGATTATCAAGCGAGTCGGTCGTAGGCTCAGCTGGCTTTGCTCCACCAATTTTTACTTCAATCTTGTCACCCTCTAGATTCGGATTTTTTTCATCCATTGCTCGCACCTCAATCAAGTATCAATGTGCTTATGATACCACCTGCGAGCATAAGCGTCTAGCTAGTCAAAACGCGCAAAAAGCTCGCACCATTGCTGTAAGTTTAACTGTGATGGCCGAAGCTCAGCGGATATATTTGCCTGGCTTCGTGGGGTTTGGGCAAAATACGTTTGCCTACGGAAACAGTGCGCCACAAAATCACGATAGATATGCGCTTCTTCACGGTCGAGCAGTGGTTCGTCACGTAATTTTATTTCCAGTAGCACCGTGTCGACAGCTGGCGGTGGCGTGAAGTCAGTTTTTCGAAGCGGTTTTCGAATACGTACACTAAACCAGGGGCCAAGCTGCGCCTCCAGCTCACTGGTAAAATGATCATCACCTGGCACGAGTTTCCGGGCAAATTGTTTTTGCACGATTAGATACATTGCCTTCGGTGGTGAGTTTGTTTCAGTAAATTTTCGTACGATTGCCGCACTGAGATTGAACGGAATATTGGCAAAGATTTTATATGGAGCGGTGGGTATAGTAAGTTTTTCGATATCTTGTTTCACTATAGTGACATTTTCAAGATTACCTACATTTGCTTGTAGCGATTTCAAAGCCGCGGGCTCGATTTCTACCGCATACACTTGCTTGCAACGACGTGCTAGTACACTAGTTATTACGCCACTGCCGGCGCCCAGGTCGTAGACGGTATCGTTTTTGCGAATATTGCTATGCCCAATTAGCTCAGCCACAAGCCTGGGGCTACGCAAAAAATGTTGTGCATGGGTATGAAGTCGAGCCATCTATGTCTATTGTACGTTAGACTAGTGTTTTTAATGTAAATGTTATATTATTGCATTCAAAGCGTAAGCTCTATGACGAAGAAATCAGCACAACGAGTATCGAGCAAAAGACCTGCCTCTGCCATAGGTTCAGGCAAGGCTAGAGCTCTAGGCAAGCGCTCGATTATTCTCTTCGGTGCGTTATTCGTCGCTTTAGCATTCGGGGCGGCGAGCTACCTCAGTGGTGACCAATTCCGATCTTCCAGTGCAGCCGTACCTCAGCGATTCCCAGGTGACCCAAATCCATTGGTCTCAGGCAAGGCATATTTTGGTGCATCCGGCAATTACATTACCACCCACGAAGCCGCGGCCGGTAAATCTGTTGCAATATATCGAAAGTTTAACCAATGGAACACCGCTTCTTCGGCAGTTAGCACTATTAATTCAAACTACAGCAACAATCGCTTAGTATGGATATCATTTAAAACGCCAAAGTGGTCGGAGGTTGCCGCTGGCACACATGATTCCACGCTAGATTCAATGCTTCGCACTATCGACAATGCGGGCAAACCCGTCTGGGTAACCTTCTGGCATGAGCCTGAAAATGATGAAGGTCAAGCCAACGCTGGCTCGGCTGCAGATTTTGTAAACATGCAGCGTCATATTCGTAGCCGAATGGACGCGCTCAATACCACACATATTGCTTTTGCTCCTATTTACCAATCGTCAAAAATCGTATCAATGGGCAGCACCCACAATAACTGGTACGGTTCCGGCATCTGGGACTTCATTGGTTTTGATATTTACCAGCCCAACGATACCTTATCTATTTTGAACTCGAAATGGACCACGACCATTGCTTGGGTAGAATCCAAAGGTCTCCCCTTCGCTATTGGTGAATGGGGCGTTCGCACCACCGCTCCCTCATCGCAAATTACCGATTTTTGGAATTGGCAATTCACAAATAATAAAGACATGGTAGGGATATCGTATTTTGACTCAGACGCAAATAGTGATGGGTCATGGATACTCGCCGGAGCTAACAACACTACGTTCAACAATATTCTTAAAAGCGACGCGAAAGTCATGCGTGTCAACGAGCTCGGCTCAAGCACCGGTGGAGGTGGCACGCCTGCGCCAGATACCACTAAACCAAGCATAAGCCTCACCTCCCCTTCAAATGGTGAAACCGTTAAAGGAACGATTCTTGTCACCGGAACCGCAAGCGATAATGTTGGCGTAAAAAGCGTCACTATACGAATCGACGACAGCTATGTAAAGAGTGATTCAACTAGCCCTTACCAATTTAGTATCGATACTACTACTTACAGCGATGGCGATCACACTATAAAGCTTCGAGCGTTCGACGACGCCGACAACCAAGCCGATTCAGCCACAATAACCATAAAAGTTGATAACGTGCCCGCCTCGACTGGTGGCGGAAGCTCAGGCGGATCTGGGTCAACCTCAGGCGGTTCATCCTCAAACGGAAACACCACTGTCGTATCAACAAAAACAAGCTCTTCAAAGAGCGATCCAGTGCCTGTGGAAGGTACTCTGGTTATCAAACCAACCTCCCCCAGCAGCGATGTGTCAGTGAAGGTCGATGGAAAAGAAGTTGACGGCAATGCGGTCAACACGGAAGGACTCACCAACGGTACACACACCGTGTCTGTTACCGAAGATGGCAAAACAAAGCACATCACCATTGATGTCAATAACCCTTGGTATCTCGCACTGCTCAATCACTTCTTGGCAAATTATGGTTTGTATGCAATGGTGACTACCGCTGGAGCGTCGGCTATTTGGCTATTCCATCGCCAAATTTCAGGTTTGTTTAGCATTTTCCCGACGCTTCGGCTACGTCACTAGAGTCTTAACGACTATGATCAGAGTGCGAATGATATTCATGCATCAAGGCATGGCCTTTGCCTTTGCTTAGCAAGTAGCGATTTACCGGAAATGCTACCCAAAACGCTATAAACAGCGACAATGCTAACGTCGCCCAAAAATACAAATCAGTTAAACCAGCACTCATAGCACCCGGCAACACTACAATTACCGCATTGTCTACTATTTCCATTGTCAAGATCGATAACGTATCGGCAGCCAGTACCAGCTTCATCGCGCTTGCCAGCGGAATTTTATTTCTAACCAGTGGCAGCAGCGAAAGCGAATAGCCTGATATAAATGCCAGTGCTATCGATATCGCAACCGTAGCTACTACACCTAGCCCAAACCAAACGCCTATTATCATGCCCGCAACTTCGCCAATCGAGCAACCAAGCAAACAGTGCAGCGTAGCGCTCAGCGCCATCTTATTCACTGAATGCATCTATCGATACTCCGGGTTGGCAAATGCCCAACGCTCGCCGTCTTTCCATTGCTGGGGCAGATTACCCTCAGCCGGCAAGCCACCGTTTGCTTTTAGCATTTTTGCCGTGTGTAGCAAGTTGTAGGTCATAAACGTTACATTGCGATTAGTAAAGTCGCTCTGCGGCCCGCCAGAACCTTCATCCAGATAGCTAGGGCCAGGGCCAATCGCACCTATCCAGCCGGCATCAGCCTGTGGAGGTATGGTGTAGCCAATGTGCTGCAAGCTGTAGAGCACATTCATCGCGCAGTGTTTCACGCCGTCTTCGTTGCCGGTAATTATACAGCCACCGACTTTCCCGTAGTAAGCCCATTGGCCTTTATCGTTTAGCTCTGCCGAGTTTGAATACAATCGTTCAATCAAAAGTTTGGTTTGCGAGCTATTATCGCCTAGCCATATTGGGCCACACACCACCAATATATCTGCCGCTTTCACTTTCTCATACAGCATCGGCCAATCGTCTTTCGCCCAATCGTGCTGAGTCATGTCAGGCTGGACGCCACTTGCTACATCGTAGTCAATCAAGCGTACCATCTCGGCTGTCGCACCGAGCGATTCCATCGTGTTGATGCTCAGCTGCGCCAACGCCTCGGTGTTACTCTTTTCTGGTGATTTTTTCAATGTACCACTTATAAAAAGTGCTGTAATTCCTTCAAATTCCTTACTCGCCATAGACCCTCCTAGCTTGTTAACACGCTAAATACATTCCCGGCCGGGTCTTTAAACCATGCGATGTCAGGACCCATGCCGGCGGCTTTGCCACGCAACACACCATGCTCGTCTTGCGGTGCGGGCAAATCATCATAGTGCTCCATCTGCACGCCGTTCGCCTCAAGCTCAGCAATCGCTCCATCAATATCATCTACTTCAAAGTTAAGAATGGTGTATGTTGCAGGTTCAAAATCTATCTTTTCATATACAAATACTGGGTTTCTGCCTTCAAAGTGAAGTTCCAAGCCCATTGGTGTTTGTTGTACGCTCAGCCCAAGCCGAGTGTAAAATTCTTTTGCTGTTTGTATGTCGTCGACGGCAAAGCCGCTAAACGCTGTTGCATTTCCAAACATCTTACACCTCCTTAAAAGTAGCATTTACACTACCTTTATCTACTGTATTATACGCCCCATTCTAGCCAACTTACAGTTGACATATGGCAACATTTTTTACATAATACCCAACAAGCTTCGCCCCCGACAGAATCGAGGAACGGCATGAGCAGCACCGCATCACCCGAGAACGCCACAGTCGTGGAGGTCACCACGCACGACGTGAAGACCTCGCGCCACACCCTGTGGGTCAACTTCCGCGACTTCAAGCGCCAGTTCGGCATCCACGTCGACACCCAGTTTGGCTTCACGGCCGGCCAGGTTGTCAAGGTGGTCGTCGCCAAGGTCGACAACAATGGCCGGCCCATCAAGCTGGCTCTCGCACCGGCGTGAAGCCCACTTCACTCCAGCCTCCAAGTCCCCATCGACGGCGAACAGCCTCTGGGTCGACCCGGAGGCTGTTTTGCTGGATAGAAATAATAATACACCCGCGGGTTAGGGCGGGTGCATTTGGTTGTTTTTCTATACATAAGGTGCGATGTTTTATCATGACAAAACATAGTAGTCGGCCTGGCCTGTATAGCGGCTCAGCACAAAAATTTTTCTGTTTTTAAATGGTCCTTACCTTTAGTGTACGATTCATGTTCCCTGGCGTATCTGTGCCGTCTATCGGGTGATGAACGCTGGTAGCAAGTAGCAACCGAGCAAAGGAGGTTCTGTATATACGCGTGGTATAAAGAGAAAAACGTTTGTTACTATTCAATATAGCACACTTTTTAAAATTTGTCAAGTATTAGCTAAATGCCCTCTATAAAAGTATCTATGAAATCTATGATACGGTTTTTGACACGTTCAAGAATACTTTCACGATGCAAAACGCTCGGTTGAGCGACTAACACATCCCCTAAGTCATGTTTGCGCGGGATGCGCCCGGTAGATACATAATGGTCCAGTAGCGCTTGCGTCTTTTCTGCATCAAGTCCCTCGTCTTCGCACATTGTGCGGAATGCCTTTACTTGTTCATCGCTTACGAACTCAGCAAATTCCTGCTCTACGTCGCTAGCATCCTCGACGGCCAGCAATGTTCCATTTATAAACCGTTCAATGAGCTCGCGTTTGCTACGCAATTCAGCCGTATTCGCCATCGTATCATCAATCATCTTCTGCAATTCAATGCGCTTCTCCTCGTCGGCACCTACCATGCGTGCGATTAGTCGCAATATGTAACTGACATTCACTTCATCTCGGCGAGTTAACTCAAGTTCGAAATCGATATCATCGAGTATCGAAACTTTTTCTTTTTCGTGATCTTGTTTTACTTTGTCGTAAATGTCGAGATATTTGCCTTTGTAATTTTCAAGTGTTTGCTCATCGATAGCTAGATGTGAATAGTCAAAATCAGCAAATGATATCGCGACATTACGTAGCCGTAGCACTTGCCTGTATGCCTCCACGAAAGCTTTCTCAGCGTTTTCATCTGGGAGACTATCTACATCCTGCGGCGTTGCCACAATAGACTGCAAATGTACAATCGCTTCATTAAGTTTGGCGACATAATCCTCGTACGGTTGCAAGAAGATATCTTCGCGCGCGTCTTTGTTGGCAAATAATTCTAGCGCGTCGTCTGTCGCCTTTTTGAGGTTACGGAATACTACGATGTTGCCCTGCGATTTTGTCTCGTTCAATATACGATTGGTTCGACTATACGCCTGCAGCAAGCCGTGGTAGCGCAAATTCTTGTCAACATATAGCGTGTTCAGTGTTTTACTGTCAAAACCGGTCAGGAACATATTCACTACGAGCAGCAGGTCAACCTCACGCGCCTTCACCCGGTCGGCAATGTTACGGTAGTAATTATAGAAGCTGTCGCTGTCACGTGTGCTGTAGCTTGTGCCGAACATTTCGTTGTAGTCGGCTATGTAACTTTCTAGTTTGTCGCGGCTATGTTGGTTTACGTGGTCAAATAGGTTCAGCTGAGGGTCATCGTCGAGCATGCCATCGGCATCTTTGTCAGTTTCGTTCGCCCCATAGCTAAATATCGTTGCGATGCGGAGGTTGTGCTTTCCAGCCTGCTTTTTCCGGAATGCTTCGTAGTATTTCGTCAGCATGTCCACGCTACTCACCGCCATAATTGCCGTGAAATCTCTGGCATGCGTTTTGCGGTCGTGGTTGGCGATAATAAAGTCGGTGATCGCCTCAACACGCAATGGCGATTCCATCGCTTCTTGGATGTCAATCGCTTCCACGTCTACATCCACATCTTCGCGGCCATCTTTGAACTTGAAGCCTTTATAGTACTCCACGCTAAACTTTAGCACGTTCTCATCACGAATAGCATCGGTGATGACATACTTATGCAGACATTCGCCGAACAAATCTTTCGTGGTGCGTTTGCCAAGTGCATTGCTACCGGCATTGTCCGCAAAGATCGGGGTACCGGTGAAGCCAAACAGTTGATAGTTGCCAAAGTATTCGGTGATGCGTTTGTGAGTTTCGCCGAAGTGGCTACGGTGACACTCGTCAAAAATGAAGATGATTTTCTTATCGCGGTGCTGCTCCATCTTCAGTGCATGGCGGTCACGTGTCACGGCATTGTTGAGCTTTTGGATGGTGGTGACGATTAGCTTTGTCTCTGGGTCGTCGAACTGCTTTACTAGGCTACGTGTGTTGTCGGTTGCGTCTACACTTCCCTCGCGAAAGTTATTGAACTCACGAATGGTCTGGTTATCGAGATCGTTGCGGTCTACTACAAACACTACTTTGTAGACTTCTGGCATATCGCAGATGATCTGGCTCGCTTTGAAGCTCGTCAGCGTCTTGCCGCTACCCGTGGTGTGCCATATGTAGCCACCCTGCGCTTCATTGGCGACTTTATCAACGATAGCTTCGACTGCGTAGTATTGGTACGGGCGTAGCGCCAGTAGCGTCTTATCGGTTGTGAGCACCATATATTTGGTAACCATCTTGGCGAGGTGACACTTCTCGAGGAACACGCGCGCGAAATCTTCTAGCTCGGTAATCTTTTTGTTATCCGCATCCGCCCAAAAGCTGGTGAATTTGAATGATTCTTTCTTGGTCGTGTTATACGCCACCGTGTTGCTGTAGTATTTGGTGTTGCCACCATTACTAATGACGAAAAGCTGCACAAATTGGTACAGGCCGTAGCCACTTGCAAAACTATGACGACGGTAGCGATTGACTTGGTTAAATGCTTCTTTGAGTTCTATGCCGCGGCGCTTGAGCTCTATCTGCACCAACGGCAAGCCGTTTACGAGTATCGTCACATCGTAGCGGTTTTTGTAGCTGCCTTCTTGCGTAACTTGGCTCGTCACCTGGAATTGGTTTTGACACCATTTGGTCATATTTATAAATTCGATATTTTTGTGAGTGCCGTCATCGCGTAGCAGACTCATCTTATCACGCAAAGTCCGCGCTCGATCATACACGCTGCCTTTGTTCAGATAATTCAATATCCGCTCAAATTCTTGCGAGCTAAACTTTGTCTCGTTGTGCAGCTCGAGTTGGGTTTGTAGGTTTGCAATCAAATCAACCTCGCCCCCGATAAGCACGCGCTCGTAACCCATACCGACTAGTTGTATGATAAGATTTTCTTCTAGCACTGCTTCGGACTGCGTGGTCATCTTGTAAATAGCTCCAATACTGTCTGCATTTTCTTTTCAACCTCATCAAAAGTAATTATTTCTACGTCTTTATTGCTCATTCTAAATAGTTCAAACGATCTTTTCTTTGCATCAATTTCTAAGTCGCTCAGTCTACCCACAATCACAACACATTTTGAGTTAAGTGATTGGACAGACGAGCCCTTGGTAAGATTATCGTGCTGTTTCATAAAGTTCGTCTTTTGATCGATTACCTGCACGATAGCACCTGTCACATCCTTCGCTATTGGGTAGATATCAGGCTTGCGATATGGTGCGCCTTGAACCAATTGAGCTTTATGTGTTTTTATTTCAATAAATGCGATATTGTCTGTGAAATTATTTTTATAAATAAAATCCACTATTTTATCGGTACTTCCACTTATTGTGTGCCCGGATACATTGAATTTATCTTTCAAGAATACTGCGGGATAACTAAAAATATTTGAGAATATCCAAGTATGTTTTTTGAAAAACTTATGCCATTTTTCTTCTAGAGACCTTGAGTTATTTTTTTGGTCCTGTATTTTTTTAAATTCTTTTAGCACATCTTCTATATAGACTTTATCAACCACGCGTTTGGTTGAGGCGATAGTTTCAGGTTCAATGTTAAAGTTTCTCGTGATAGCCTCTACGTCATCTTTACCTAGCCTTATCGTATCGCTTGCATATTTACTCATGAATCGAGCAAGTTGACCCTCAAAGTAAACAATATCGCCTGGCTCGTCAAAGAGATCGGGCAGAATTTTGTGCAATATAGACTGATGAACTCTCAGCTGTTCACGCTTGGTTGAATCTGTGAAAAGTTTTGTTCGTGCACGAAGTTTACCAAAGTCCTCTCTTGATATGTAAAGGACGCCTCCACTAAGTTCGGATCTGTCCTTTGTGAATATAACCGCCTCAAGCGTGTCAACACAGGTCTCGAGATATCGAAAAAGCTGAGCGACTCCCTGCGGCCTAGTAAATCCGTAGCCACTTTCTATAGTCGTAGTAAAGCCGACCCTGGGTATTAAGCCATCTTCAGTTGCAATATACTCGATCTTTTCGTATTTTCGCAGGGGTGGTAGTCCACCCTCAAAGTACCTAAATGGATACCATTTGATTAAACCGTCTTTAGTCTTTTCTTTGCATACGAAAGAAGTAACCTTGTCATCAATGACTAGCTTGTATTGAGTGCAGTTCTTTCCGACAACCTTCTTGGTATCAAGTACTTGCCTAGCCATTACGCAAACATCCTCTGTAACAAGCTCTTTTTGAACAATTTTACCTGCTCGAGCTTGGTTTTTTCTAGATTTATCTTATCATCGAGATTCATCAGGAAGTCGGCGATTTTTCGTTGCTCTTCAAGCACGGGAGTATGTATTGGCAATTTTCTTATCTCTGGTGGTCGAATTTCCTTTATCGAGCTACCTTGTGCGTATCTAAGTAGTGTCTTCTTGCTATTCCGCAGCCAGTACTTGATGAACAGTCCATCTGCTTGATCTACAGACAGTTTGATGCCGGCAATGCCCTGCTTTGTTGCCATCGGAATTTTTGCAATACCAACTTCGCCAATAGTGGCACCTGTCGAGAGGATAATTGTATTTATTGGCCATAGTTTGGCTGAAGATCTTTTCAAGCCTTGTTCTGACAGCGTATTTTTTGTGTATGTTATCTCATCTCTAATATCGTCAATCACAGCCCAGCTTATTTCACCACCAAAATTATTTTGATTAGACGTGTCGGGAGTACCTCCGTCACCAATATCTTCAATGATCTCACCAAATCTTTTTGATTGCCAAGCCGAATAGTCCTCACCATCTTCATCTTTAAATCTCAGTTTTTGGGTGAAGATTTTTTGCATGACACCTTTTTTGTAGCGCTGCATTAGCTCCACCTTTTTATCTATCACCGCAATCAGCTCATCCACTGCGGTTAAAAACCCCGCAATTTTCTCTTGCTCCACAATCCTCGGTAGACTAATTTTTATACGGGAGAAAAGCGGATACCACAAATATATTCGAACACCGCCTTCACCGAGCACACTATAGTAATACATGGTGCTATCCTTATGCAAAAACTGATCAAGAAACTCGCCATTGGTATTAAGCTTGGGCCTAAAGCACACGTATAGCGAGCTAATTACTGCCTCACTATCTGAAAGACGGGCGATCGAACCAACGTTGATTCTTGCCGGATTATACGCAAAATCACCTTTCTGGACAATCTTATACGCTGCCAGATCATTCCCTGCCACGGATTTACTAAAATGTTCAGTCTGAAGCACAAAGCCTCTAGAGTTTGTGACCGAGTATATTGGGCCCGATAGTTTTTCTTTGTTGCGTCTAGAGAATAACATCGTTACCTCTCCTAGCTTCTTGACTTCCCATTCCTCGCTAAACTCTGGAAATCGCAGTTTTGGAATGCTTCGACTCATAAGATTACCTCAATAGCAACAGTATTTCTGTCCATATCAATCCAAACGAAATCAATCCTTGAGCTTAGTACGCCAACGAAGAGGCCATGGGAGTAATGCAGACTGGGCGTATTAAAATTGCTTCTAATCTTTTCGATATCACGCTTGCCTCTTTCACTACCTCTGCCCGCTTTCTTTACTTCAACAACCAAAAGGTTACTTTCTGAATCGTTGCGTTTATGCACAATGATATCAGGTCTTATCTTTTTGTCCTCGGTGCTGCGTTTATAGCGGTCGACTTGTCCGTTAATGTTCGTGTTGTATTCGCAATCTACAGCATATTTTGGAAATTCTTCCTCTAAATAGACGGCTAGTCTATGGCTGATAGTCAGTTCATACAGGTTGCCGTCAATCAAAGCCTGCTTGTCCTGTTCGTGAAGCTTCATGACTGCACGAAGCGCACCACTTTTTGCCGAACTGGTCACGCGACAAGTCTCCATATCAATAAGAGCACAAGTGCTGTGCCTGCAAACGCGAGGATATAGCCAAGCATAAGTAGTCTATTTGGCCATTTTGTGTAACCGATCGTTGACGACGTTTCTATGATTCTATATTTTTCGTATTCTTCTGGGCTGATGTGCGTTTTTTTTGTTTGCTTAATAATCGCCTCTACTTCGCCTACCTTTTTTATATAGTGCTTGATCGAATTTATTACTCTGGCTTGCTGCCAGCTACCAGCGGCAAGATGAACCGTTAAGGCTATAGCAAGAGTAGTCGCAGCACTTGCGGCGAGTATTTTTTGGTTATTTTCGAAACCAAGAGTACCCAAGAATGCAAGCTGAGCAAGTATTACCGTGGCCACTAGCGTTTGAAATCTACCAGACATTTCGTTGGAAAGCTGTATATTCTTAATGGCCGCATCAGTAAACTTCTGCTTTTCGCCAAATAAGTCGACTACGTATTTTTTGAACGGACTTGCCATCATATATCCTTACTTGGAGTTTTTTGGTCACGGACTTCGATGGCTTTTTTCTTAGCATCCGGAATCTTGTCATATATCTCTTGGATTTGCTTCGGTTCGGTAATCATGGTCTCCGCAATCTTATTTAACAACCTGAATAATGCTTGTGCAGTGGCCGGATCATCGCGCAGGTCTATTTGCCCAGGGTGTACAGACTCATTGCCTATAACACGCAACACATCAAGTGCTTGTTGAATCGTTGGCGAAAGTCCACTTTTCACAAGATTGCCTATGTCGGTATTGATATCTTTACCGTTTTCACCCAGCTGGATACATAATTTTTGGACCGCTAGTCTGAGCAATGCGGCAGCACCTCTAGGTGATTTTTGGAGTATTGATACAGCTTCACTATAGTCTTGCTTGATTTCCTCCGATAAGTCTTCATTTGGCGATTCTACTTCACCACTATCTGGCAATACCATTGCACCTTCATTCCAGATAGAAAAACGATAGCAGTGCCCACATCGACACAGTTCGATATCTTCGATTATCCCGACTATCCTGGGACTTGTTATGGCATGCCAATTCTGATCCGCATACGCACCACAGAATGGACAATTGAATGCATTATCATGATAGCTTGCGGGAGTGTAAGGAACTTTCGCCATCAGAATGGACTCCTTATGCCAAGCTCTTTAGTGTATTCTGTTATTTTTGCATCGAGCTCTGCGCTAGATTTATCGAGCTTGCGGATTTCATCTACAACCTCATCTAAGTCAATCTCCACCTCCTCTTCAAACGTGTCGACATAACGCGGAATGTTCAGGTTGTAGTCGTTTTCTTTGATTTCATCCAGGCTGGCAACGTGACTGTATTTATCCTTTTCGTTTCGCTGCTCATATGTCTCGAGAATCTCATCGATGTCGCTTGAGCGCAGACGGTTCTGGTTTTTGCCCTTTTCAAAATGCTTGCTGGCGTCGATAAACAGCACGTTTTCGCCAGTTGGGCGGCACTTTTTGAACACCAATATACAAGCTGGGATACTAGTGCCAAAGAATAGATTTGCGGGTAGCCCAATTACAGCATCCAGGTAATTCTTTTGCTCTATCAAAAATTTGCGAATATGGCCCTCAGCTGCGCCGCGGAATAGAACACCATGAGGCATGACCACTGCCATCGTACCGTTTTCGTCAAGCTGGTAGATCATGTGCTGAATAAAGGCGTAGTCTGCCTTGCTGCTTGGGGCAAGCTTGCCGTACTGTGCAAAGCGCTCATCACTGAGGTGAATTGCATTTGCCGACCACTTCGCACTAAACGGCGGATTAGCGACTATAGCTTCAAACTTATATTCGAGGTGCTGTGGATGCTCTAAAGTATCTTCCTGTTTGATGTCAAAATCTGCAAAGTGTACATCATGTAATATCATATTCATCCGAGCCAAGTTGTAGGTAGTGTGTATAGACTCCTGCCCAAAAAACCTGTCGACATTTGCAAATTTTGCTACACGAAGCAGAAGTGAACCTGACCCACAGGTAGGGTCGTAAGCACTCTTCAGTTCCTTTTTACTGGCAGAAACGATACGTGCTAGGATTTGAGAAACTTCCTGCGGCGTGTAAAATTCACCGGCTTTTTTTCCGGCACCACTAGCAAACTGGCCAATCAAATATTCGTACGCATCGCCAAGCACGTCAATTTCGGAATCTTCCAGACGAAAGTCGATCTTATCGAGGTGCAGTAGTACTTTTGCGATCAACTCATTGCGCTGGCTCACCGTTTTACCCAGGCGCGTAGCATTCAGGTCAAGCTCTGAGAATAAATGCTCAAAATCTTCCTCACTATCCGTGCCCATTGTACTCTGCTCGATACTATTGAGAATGCGCTCAAGGTCTTCGTTGAGATTGTCATTCGTCATGCCATTTTGAGCGACATGATGGAACATTTCGTTTGGAGCGAGGAAATAGCCGAGCTTATCAAGCGTGGCTGTGCGAACAGCGATGATATAATCGCCTTCTTTCGGGTCGCCTAGTAGCTCGGCGTATTTTTTATTATCTGGACGTAGCAACTCATCGGCGTAAAGTTCGATTTTCTCCGAAAGGTATTTGTAGAAGATAAAGCCGAGGATGTAATCGCGAAATTCATCAGCATCCATCTTACCGCGGAGCTCATTCGCAATATTCCATAGTTGAGTTTGTAGCTGTTTTTTCTGATCTTCCGACATCATACCTCCAAAGTATATTTTAAGTATACCCTCGCCGCCTCTGTATTTCTACCCTATTGTCGCGATTGAGGGGTCCGGAGCAATTGGCTTCTTGGGTCTTGGGAGCACGACCACCCACATGGCGAGGTGCACCAATTACGGAATAATTCACGAGATCGCAGTTTGTCGTCTGTAACTTCAGAAATTACGACAAACCGACCAACGGGAGTTATCTCGTGACCGTAGCTGGTGCGCTGAGACATATGGCGTGGTAGTGATACCCCAAGTCGTTCTTCTGGTACTCTTATCGAAAAAGAGTACGTTTTTGTTTCTTTTGACACCAAAAGAAATGGTTTTTGCTACTTTTGACACGCAAAAGTAGCCGTTTGGTTCTTTACGGCAAAAGAACACCCATAAATATTGCATTTTAATACCGTTTATGCTATAATAGTAGTTGAGCTTAACCGCAGTACCCCAAAAGACCTACCTAGAGGAGCACACATGTTGGACCGCATCAGGAGACAGCTCGCCGCGATCGTGGAGCGCTTCGGCAGCCACAAGCAGCCGATGGCGACCATCGAGAGCGTAGTCCCTCAGCAGCCGCTGAGCGAGCTGAGCACCGACTACGTCGACGCCGTCACCTACAGCATGGGTTCGCTGGACCCGTTCCACCGCACCGTCTACCCGCCTTCCGGCACGTTCCAGGTGGGCGACCAGGTACCGCTCAACAGGCTCGAGCACTGGGCACACGCCCACTGACTCTCGCCCCCAGTCACACCGTGACGGCCTACGGCCTCCGGTATGACCGGGGGCTGTTTGCTTTTTTGGTGCTACAATAAAAGTACAAACTAACGAAAGAAACAGCATGAAGGTTCGGGGGAAAGTAATAATCGTAACCGGTGCGGGCGGCGGAATTGGCGGCGCGCTGGTGGCACACCTATTGCAACGCGGCGCAAAAGTAGCCGCCGTAGATCTGCGCGAAGATAGTCTGCAAAAACTGAAAAGTACCGTAGACGCAAATGCCAGCCTATCACTTCATGCCATAAATATTAGCGACCGTGCGGCTGTAGAAGCATTACCTATCGGTGTACAGCAAGCGCATGGCCAAATCGACGGCCTAATTAACTGTGCTGGGATAGTGCAGCCATTTGTACGAGTAGCCGACCTGGATTTCGACACGATCGAGCGTGTAATGAACGTGAATTTTTACGGAACGCTATATATGGTAAAAGCATTTTTGCCTGAGCTACTGAAACGACCAGAAGCGCATATAGTCAACGTGTCGAGCATGGGCGGTTTTTTGCCAGTACCGGGCCAAAGCGTGTACGGCGCATCAAAAGCAGCCGTGAAACTACTGAGCGAAGGCTTGTATGCCGAGCTTTTGCCCACCAATGTGGGTGTAACTACCGTATTTCCGGGTGCGACCAAGACCGATATTACCAAGAATTCTGGCGTTGATGTAAGCGCGCTTGCCGATAAAGCCAAAGACTTCCCTATGCTAGCGGCTGAAGACGCCGCCAAACTAATAGTAGACGCCATGGAGCATAGTAAGGCGCAGCTATTCACCGGCAATGACTCAAAGCTGATGAACCGACTATACAGACTAAATCCGGTATATGCTACTAAGTTGATAACGAAACAAATGAAGTCGTTACTACAGTAGTTGTATAGCACAATATTGACTTTTTATACAACTTATGCTAATATATGTATCAGGCTTCTGTTTGACCAACCCCTCACAGAGCAGTACCGCCCCGAGAAAGGTATGAGCTGATGACCAACGTTTGCAAGATTCGCGAGGCTGCTGGCCTCACGATCGACCAGCTGGCCATGAAGGCTGGCGTTTCGAGCAATGTCGTGCGTGTCGCGGAGGGTCGAGACCCGAACCGCCCGTACCGCACCAGCAACGCGAGCGCCACACTTCTCGCAGCAGCCCTCAACGTCGAGGTCAACGACCTCTTCGACCCCCTGGAGCTGTCCGACCTCGGACGGCCCACCGGCACGAAGAACGACGCGACGGGCATCGGCTGCGTCACCGCCGAGGCGATGTGTCCGGACTGCTTCATGCTCGTCCGAATCAGCGTGGGCTGCCTCGACTGCGAGGTTAAGCCCTCTCGACTTCTCGCGATGGCAGTCGCCTGACCCTACCCCCGAAAGGAGCATTCCCGTGCATCAACACGACGAGAGAGCCCCTCCGGGGGTTTTCTCATGGTTAAAATATTGACAAATTTGAGTATCAGTGACATAATCTGACCAAGCTTAGCGGAATCAACCCCCAGGCAGTACCCCGTGAGGAAGAAGGTCTGTTTTGACAACCTCGGAAAAAACCAGACTCCAGATTGCCCGTGAAGAAGCGGGGATGACAGTTCAGCAGCTGGCTACGAAGGCAGATGTGGCAGAGACTGTCATCAGAAATGCAGAAGGTCGCCGTGCCACGCGGTTCAGGACCAACAGAGAGTGCGCCGAGAAGATCGCTACCGCACTCGGACGTCCGCTCACGGCACTGTTCAACCCAGAACACGACATCTCGAACAAGGGCAACCCAGGCCACAACGGCCACAGGGAGCAACGTCAAGCCGAGAGCCCTGTCGAAGTCTGCCAAGGTTGCTACATGCAGCTACCCACCAGTGGCGTTTGCTGCGACTGAGCCCAACTACCCCCGAAAGGAGAGCGCTTCGGCGCTAGAGACCCCTTCGGGGGTTTCTCTTTTAACAAAATTATTGTTCCCAGGCGAAATCACTGTGGCCGAAGTGGCCATAACGTGCTGTTTCTTCGTACATTGGCCGCTTCAAATCAAGCGCTTTGATGATGCCATTTGGTGATAAATCGTAGCCTTCGACGACTTCTTGCACGCCATCGATAGTAACAGTGGCTTCAAGCGGCTGGTCGTAGCCAATCGCATAGGCCAAATGGCAAAATACTTCGCCTGCGCCACGGCTCTTTAGATAATCAAGAGCGATTTTGCGTGCCATGTAGGCAGCAGAACGGTCGACTTTCGATGGGTCTTTACCGCTAAAACAGCCTCCGCCAATAGGAATGCGTGGGCCGTAATTATCTACCACCAACTTGCGACCTGTGAGGCCGGCATCGGCGTCGAAGCCGCCTTGGTGCCAATCGCCCGCTGGGTTGGCGTGTACTTTGAGGTCTGCGCTTGCGGATGTGCCGCATTGCTTGGCCCATTCGCGCACGGCCACTTCTAGCTCGGCATGCGGCGCGTTTTGAAAGCTTGCTACGAGCGCGACGATTTGGCCGTCTTTTAGGGTAACCTGCGTTTTGCCATCAAATGGCCATTTGTCGTACAAAAATTGGTTGAGACCGCGAGATAATACAACTTCTAAGGGCAGGTGCTCGGGAGTGTCGCTGCAGGCGTAGCCGACCATTATTCCTTGATCCCCCGCGCCACCAGTATCGACGCCCTGGGCGATTTCAGGGCTTTGTTTTACTAAGTGCACCGTAAGCTCAACATCGCCAGCTAGGCGCTGTACGATAGGTGGAATATCTGGATGCGACGTGCTAGTTACCTCACCCGTAATAAATACTTTGCCATGGCCTCCGACAGTTTCGACGGCTACGCGCGCATTGGCGTCTTCTGCTAAATACGCATCTAAAATGGCGTCGGAAATTTGGTCGCACAATTTATCTGGATGTTTTGGCGACACGCTTTCAGCAGTTTTAAATTTAGTCATATATCTCCCCTTTCGTGGGCTGAATGGAGCACCTGCCGAATTCGGCGGTTGCTAGCGGGTCAACGAGTCAGTTCTCTCATCCGCTTCGTGATATTACATTGATGTATGTATCAGTATAACAAACTATTCGCTCGCCTGCAGTCTTGACATGCCGCCTATGCTTTAGTAAGATAGAGTTTGTGTCTTTTTTCAGGCGGCTTCGGCCGCGCAAGACACGACCTCTGATTTAGAAACGAAATAACAATAAAAGCACACGTCCTTTCATGAGAGACGGGGACGTATGTATTCAGAGGGGGAATAAGGAGGAACCCACGATGCGAACATTCGCACCACTTGTGGTGGGAGTATTTGCTGTTGTGCTGTCTGCAACCACAGGCAACTCAGCGGCTGCTGCCCCACAGCATACCAACGTAACCAAGAAATCACCTATTCGGACTGTCTACGTAGTTCGACCAGGCGATACACTAACCGCAATCGGTAAAAAGTACAAACTAGGTTACTCTCGCTTGTTTGATGCGAACCACCAGATTGCTAACCCCGACGTAATAGACGTTGGTGACAAAATTAAGATACCGAAAGCAAGCGCTAAGTTTGCTAAGCGAGCAGTTGCCGTAAGTGCACCTGTGGTGGTAACCGCAAGTTACACCGCTAGCGCCTCAAGCGCACCAACACCGGCCGCAGCCGCGGTGGCAAGTGGAAGCGTGTGGGATCGATTGGCGCAATGCGAATCCGGCGGAAACTGGCAAATAAACACCGGCAATGGCTACTACGGCGGCTTGCAATTTACGCAAAGCACTTGGGCTGCGAACGGTGGCCAAGGTTCACCACAAAACGCCAGCCGTGAGCAACAAATTGCCGTGGCAAAAAACGTGCAAGCATCACAAGGCTGGGGAGCCTGGCCTGCTTGTAGCAGCCAACTTGGGCTTCGCTAAGATACAATAGCCTGTAAAGACTCGCCGGCGCTGGAAGCGATTGCTTCGATAACAGCGCTGGCATCTTTTTCAGTCAATGTACGACTATGATGAGTAAGCTTTACACGCAAAGTGATGGTTTTATGTGAGGTATCATCTTGTGATTGGTATATGCTTACTGGCGCGATTTCAAAATCAACTTCGGGCGCTGCATTTATTGCGGCTCTTTTTGCGTTTTCGTAGACGTCTGAATAGTTAACATCATTTGCGACTTTTAGCGAAATGTCTTGCCACGTACTTGGGAAGCGTGAAAGTGGCCTATAGCCGCCTGGTTGTGTTTGGAGCATGGCAATGTGTACCTCAAAGCCCGCGGTTGCCTGTGGCAGTTTGAATGCAGACTTTACAGCTTCTGAAAACTCACCAATCACGCCCCAAATTTGGCCGTCTTTTACCAACACTGCGCTTCGTTGTGGAGCATAGGCGGAGGTAAGCTGCGCGCCCCATTCGTCGGTGCTTACATCAAACTCAGAAAGCGGCTGCAGGTGTACGTCATCTAAACTTGTAAGTTGTTCAAGGTACTTTCGGGCCTGGTAGTAGGCACTACCTGTAGCGTTTTTGTTGCCACTTGTTAGCACCAGTGCCACGTGCGTGTCTTCGTTTGGAACGTCGGGTTCGGCTTCGTCCATTTCGCCTTTGAAGTGGGTTTTGCCAATTTCGTACAATGCGAAGGCATCGTGGCTAGCGCGGAAGTTCATAGGCACTTTGTCGAGTAGGCTCGACATGACACTAGTTCGATAATACTGCAAATCTGGGCTGAGCGCATTTGAAAGCTTGAAAGCATGTTCAACGTCTTGCCCAACTTTTTTCATAGTGTTTTCGTGCACGAAACTGTAGGTTAGCACTTCGTTTGCACCAGCTTTTGCGAGCATTTCGCGAATGTTTTGCTTACGTACTTGCGAAGCATTTTTTGGTGCTGGTTTTGTATTGCGTTTTGGCAATTCACGTGGCAATTTATCGAAGCCATATAAACGCCCGACTTCTTCAACAATGTCTTCAGGATCTACAATATCAGTCCGCCAAAATGGCGCGGTGAATGTTCGTTCTCCATCTGCTGCTGAAATAGTAAATTCTACGTTTTGTAACAAGGAATTAACTTCATTTGATTGTAATGTTAGGCCAAGTCGTGCATTGATAAATTCATCTGATGCGGTGACCTGCTGTGTCGTATGCTGCGAGGTTGTTTCGTCAAACATCTTGCTTGCCTGCGCACCACCAGCTACATCATGAATAGACATCATAAGTAGATTAATTACGTTCGGGTTTTGCAACGGCGACTGACCTTTATTGAAACGAGTTAGCGCGTCGGTAAACAAACCGTGACGCATGCTACTTTTTCGTACGGCGTACATATCAAAATTAGCAACTTCTAGCACGATATTTTTCGTATCACTTGATACTTCGCTATTGCCACCACCCATAACTCCAGCCAAGCCAACCGGGCCTTCGCCATCGACGATAACAATATCAGATTCGTCTAATTTGTATGTTTTGCCATTTAGTAGCGGTAGCTCTTCGCCTGCTTGCGCCATACGCGTACCCAAGAAATGGCCACGCAGTTTGTCGTAGTCGTAGGCGTGTGTAGGCTGTGCAGTGAGCAGCATAATGTAATTGGTGACATCCACAATATTGTTAATCGCTTTTGAGCCCATCGCTACCAACGCGCACCGCAGCCACAGCGGGCTCGGCTTTACTTCGACATCTTTTATCGCAACGGCCATAAAGCGCGGCACAACATCGGATGCTTTGTTTTCAACATGAAGTTCGAGGCCTTCGCCAATTGCGAATTCTGGAAGATTTTTGTACCAATCGGGGCTTTTGAATTCTTTGTGCTGAATACCGGCGATTTCACGAGCTACACCAAGCTGACCGAACAAATCAGGGCGGTGGGTAAACATTTTGTTTTCGATATCGATAATGGTATCGTCTAGTCCAAATGTTTCCGCAAAGCTGGCGCCAATTGATAGAGTTTTTCCAGGGAGTAAATCTGTATCCGTTAACTCTACGATGCCTGAGTGATCATCGCCCAGTGCAAGCTCTTTCGCGCTTGCCAACATACCGTTGCTTACCACTCCACGAAGTTCTTTTGGCTCGAGTACAAATGGCTCCGAATCGTTAAAAGTCGCAGGAACCGTGGCGCCAGGCTTTAGCCATACAACCGTCAAACCCTCGCGTACATTTGGCGCACCGCACACTACTTGCGTAAGCTGACCACTGCCATCATCGATTTCGCAAACACTAAGCTTATCTGCATTTGGGTGCTTTTCACACTTCACAACTCGGGCAATCACCGCGCCTTCATAGCGCCTACCTAAATCAATAACATCTTCAACGCCACCCAGCTGCTGGTTAATTTTGTGCACCAACTCATCCACAGACAAATCTACTTTAGTGAACTGCTTAATTGTATTTAGACTAACTTTCATTATGTATTCCTTACTATTGAAGCAATCGAGTTGGCGAATTTCTTTTCCGAGGCCAAGTCCCAATGTATTCCGTCCTCTCCAACATTAACTACAGTCGCAGCATCAAAATAGTCAATCTGCTCCTCTATGCACAACTGCTCTAAACTTGCCGCTAGTTCGTTTGATTTTTTTTCTGATTCTTTATCGTAAAACTCAACAGGCTCAGTTGCGACTATAGGCGCAGGAGCCACTAGTATTATTCTCGTAGATGGATAGTTCTCTTTTGTGAACGAAACATATCGCTTGAGAACATTCGCGACTTCATTAGTAGTACGATTGTAAACATTCTTAAAGTCATTCGTTCCTAGCATTATTATCACAATATCTATTGGACTATGAGACTCTAGGCAAGGTTTGAAGTAGTCAATTCCATTTCGCCCAAGCTTTTCAGTTCGTGGATGCTCGAGATCTGTAGTTCGTCCTCCAAGTCCTTCTTCGATTACATAGTAATCGCTACCCAACATAACCTGTAACTGTCCCGTCCATCGGTCAGAGCGCTCGTATCGCGTGTTACTGTCATCAGGGCGCGTACCTCGAGTATTGGAATCGCCAAAACATAATATCGATATTTGACCGCTCATTAAAACTGCCTCAAAAAGTCTAACTTCGCGCTTTCAAAATGGCGTACGTCTTCAATTTGATATTTCATCATAACCAGGCGATCGATACCGCAGCCAAAGGCAAAACCGGTGTATTCGTTCGGGTCGATATCGGCGGCTTTAAGCACATTGGGATGTATCATGCCACAACCAAGCAGCTCGACCCAGCCTTCACCACCGCAGACTTTACACGAAGAATCATTACCCTCGCAGAAGGGACAGCTCAGCGCGAATTCGAAACTTGGTTCGGTAAACGGAAAGTAAAATGGATTAACTCGAACTTCGAGCTCTTTGCCATAATATTCTTGCAAGAACTGTTGCAAAGTTGCAATTAGCATTCCGGCATGCACGCCTTTGGCGACATACACACCCTCTACTTGATAGAAGGTATGCTCGTGGCGAGCGTCTAGGTCTTCGTTGCGAAATACACGATCTGGCACGATAGCTGCAATCGCTTCACCTTTTTCTAAATTGGCATGATATTTTTTGAGTATGCGGTTTTGCATAGTGCTGGTGTGCGCAGGAGCCACGAATGGTTCGCCCTCAGAATCTTTTTCGACGGTCATGAACGTGTCGTAATCGTCACGCGCTGGGTGACCTTTTGGAAAATTCAGCGCTTCAAACATGTGGTATTGGTCGTCGATTTCACGCGACTCTTCAACCACATAACCCATGCGATAAAAAATGTCACTGAGGGTAGCGATTTCTTGTGTCAGTGGATGAGTAGTACCGTTTTCGCTTGGTAATAGCGACGGTTTTTCACCATTTATATCAAAAGGTGCTGTTACATCGATTGATGGTAACGCGCTTTTTTCGTGCATGTTTGAAAGCACTTTTTCTTTTAGCTCTTGCTGCAATGCGTTGACCGCTTGGCCATACGCTGAGCGCTCGCTTGGTTCAACATCGCGAATACCAGCTAAAAGCTCTTTTAGCTCAGGGGATTTTAATATATCTGCCTTTGTTTCAAGACCTTCGTAGCGAGAAAGTAACGTTTCTCGCACGCGAGCAATGTCATCAGATGAACTCATCTAGTAATAGTATAGCGTTAGCGCGTGTTCACGACAAGCAAAACAAGGCCAACAATAACGAACAAACCTATGAGTATCCAAACCCATGCTAACGAACTTGTTTTTTGCGTATTGTGCAGGTAAGCAGAATCCTCTACACCGTCTGGGCGATCGCCATTTGGAGCGTCTGCTTTCTTCTTTGCTTTTTCAGCGAGTTCAGCAGCAATGCGCTTTTGAAGCTCGGTTCTTTCTGATTCTTGATTCATGAATAATGCCATATATTCAGTGTAGCACTCTTCCCTTCAGCTTGCGTGTGTTATACTGGAGGCATATTTCTATATAAGGAGGGAAATACATTCTATGGCAACCAAAAAAACTGCCTCGACTGCCAAGAAAAAGTCGACGACAAAACGAAAGTCGGCTCCAGTCGCCAAGAAAACAACAACTACTAAAGTAACAACGTCTAGCGTTAGTTCTGCTGCTTCAGTAAGCCGACGCTTTAAGTTTAGCCAAGCTCCATTGCTCGCAGCGTCAGTTGCCGAATTTGTCGGTACTTTCTTGCTTGCTGCAATCGTGATTGCAGTATCTGGCCAGCCACTCTTCGTGCTGTTCGGTCTTGCGACTATCGTGCTTGCAATCGGTGCAATGTCTGGTGCGCACGTTAACCCAGCACTTACCGTTGCTGCATGGGCAACCAAGCGAATCGACGCAGCACGCGCCGTTAGCTACGTGATTGCTCAAGTACTTGGTGCAGTTCTCGCACTTGTTGTACTGAACGCATTCCTCAATGGTGCTCCAGAACCAAGCGCACAAGCTGCACAACTTGGTCAAGTTGCACCTGAACTATTCAAAGCCGCTTCGATTCCTGAAGGCAAAGAATGGTTCGTGCTTGGTGCAGAGCTAGTTGGTATGGCAATCTTCGGATTCGCTGTTGCTAGCGCAATGCGTATGAAAGAAACTCTTTCTGCTGCACTTACCGTAGGTGGTGGTTTGTACCTAGGCCTTATTGTTGCCGGTACTGCTACATCATACGTGAGCGCTACAAGCATACTTAACCCAGCTGTCGCTGGCGCGCTTCAAGCCGTTGACTGGTCACTATGGCCAATCATGGTTTACGTAGTAACTCCACTTGTAGGTGCAGTTCTAGGTTTCGCTCTGAACGACCTAGTAGCAAAAGAAAGCAAAGTGTAAACATAGCGTTCGCTAAAAAATCCGCTCCCAAAATAGGAGCGGATTTTTTTATATGCGTAGAAAGTTTATTCGTCGCTAGTTGGTTTTTCAAGCAAGAGTGGTTCGATGCTTTCGGTACCACCAGCAATCTTTACGACGTCTTTATCAACTCGTGCGAGCTGCTTTTGCGCGCTGTTGAAGTGACCGACTGTAGCTCCTAAGCTGTTGCCTAGTTTTTCAAGATATTGCTGAAAGCCTCGCATATGTACACCGAGCTGTTCGACGTTCTTGCGTATGATTTCGGTGTCTTTTTGAATCTCTAAACTATTGAGGCCTTGTGAGATTATCTGGAGCATTGCAGAGAGTGTACTTGGCCCTACTATCGTCACGCGTTTTTCGACTGCTGCGTATTGCATTAGGTCTCGACCATTCACGCCAGCCGCACCTATTTTATTGGCAAGCAAGTCATAATAAATTGCTTCTGAGGGAATAAACATTAGAGCCTGAGCGAGCGTACCTTTTTTCGTATTAATATATTTCGCAGTTTCATCGATACGTTTCTTTAGATCGTCTTTGAACGCTTTTTCAAGCGCAGCGCGATCTGTTGGTTTGGCGTCGATGAGACGGTTGTAATTCTCTAGGCTAAACTTGCTGTCGATGGGTAAAATTTTGTCGTCTAAACGAATCATTGCATCTACCACCAAGCCTTCACCAAGCTTGTATTGCAACTCGAAGGTACCTGGTGGCAACATATTCTCTAAAATTTGTTTCAAATAAAATTCGCCCAACACACCACGTTGCTTCGGATTCGCCAAGACATTTTGTAGTGTTTTCAGCTCGTCGGCGACGTCTACTACTCTTCGGTTCGTCTCGTCTAGTTTCGCTAGTCGGTTTGTCACATCACTCACCAGTTTGGCACTTTCAGAAAGCTGTTTTTGTACCGAACGCTGAATCGAATCGTTTGAACGCTGAATGTTGTCACCCATAGATTGCTGCAAATTCGTAATGGTTCGCGAAAGTTCTGTGACATCGGTTTTTAATAGCTCAACCGCGCTTGATTTTTTCAAGTCTCGAAGTTGGGTACTGAAAAAGTAAGCCATGAGTCCAAACCCCACGACCAAAGCCAGTAGTACTAAAGTTCCTATAAGCTCTAATGTCATACTAGTAGTATAGCATTAGCTTGTAAGCACGAGGCGTGTAAGCACCACCACGAAAGTAGCGAAAACAAGCGCAAACACAAAGCTGGCGGGTTGTACAACCCAGGCAAAAGTTGCGTAGCCAAGCGCGAAAGCCACAGCCACAACCACGGTAGCAAGCAGCCAAGGAAGTGTCGCAACTAACGTGAAGATCCCCCAAAGTGCAAGCATGCAGGCAATCACCACCAACAGCGGACGATAGACACGTTCGCGAACCAAAAATACTAACCCGACCATTGAACCTACGACGATTGCTACTGCACCCGCAAA
The DNA here is from genome assembly GCA_002455275.1 of Candidatus Saccharibacteria bacterium UBA6664. Classification (GTDB taxonomy): domain Bacteria; phylum Patescibacteriota; class Saccharimonadia; order Saccharimonadales; family Saccharimonadaceae; genus UBA1020. The sequence goes on along the minus strand of DKKO01000001.1, from coordinate 216,688 downwards.
ACTCTCTTTGCTTTCGCAGCGTACAATCGCGCCAGTGCCACGGCACATGATTGGCTCGAATACTAGTTGCAGTAATAGAAGATACAATGCGTATGTAACAACACCTACTAGCAGCCCCACAATAAAAATATTAAGGAGTGCTCGCCACTCCATTGTTGCCCACGCAGCTTGCGGTGATTCCGCCTCAATAACTTTTGCCACGATACACTCCTCGTTTGGCTATATTGTACTGGTTTTTTGAGGTTTCGTCGAGTCTGTTTGCAAATACCACAACGCGCCAATCCAAGCAATCGCGAAACCACCCACAACATCGAGCGGAGTATGTACCAAGGCAGCGACACGGCCAAAAGCCACTAGTAGTGTAAGTACCGCCAACAGCGCCGCGATGCCTCGCGAGCGAGTCTCAAACCACACCGCTAAAGTAATGGCCGTACAGAATAGCACGTGATCGGAAGGAAAACCGGGATTGTTGAGGAATGAAGCACCAGCCTCAACGCCAAGCTGCTCGAAAGGGCGAGTTAGCTCTGGCTGGAACACTGCTCCGATTAACTTGGCGAATGCGAACGCCGTTAAACCCGCCATAAGTACTCTTGCGTAGGCATGGTAGCGCCGTTTGGCAGGAACTTTAAACACGAGTGCCCATGCCCCGATGAGCGCAACCGGTATTACCAGTCCGTCAGCAATCAAAGAAACTATCGCATTTTCCATAGCTTAACTCAAAGCCGAACCAACTATTTCACAAAATCCAGTTGTAGCATTCGCACTTATCGAATCATTGCCCATAGAGTCCCCCGCATCGCTCACGTATTCGAAAGTAGATGGACAGCCCGTATTCGGGAAGCTCGAAAAGTTCGATGCACCCTCTGGGCACAAGTCGATATAGTAGTTTGCTATGTCGCCAGTTCTTTTGCTCTTCACCTGTACCATTGCTGCGCACGGTTCCCTGCTGTCTCCAAAATAGTCAGGAATTAGCACGCTCACATATGATGAAACCGTAGAATTTCCAATTCCGGTATACTCGACATCCTCAGAATCTTTGTAGAGTGAAGGCTTGAAGTCATTGGTGTTTTGCCAAGTCGAGTCTGTGATATCCGATGTCGAGGGCAGCTTACCTCCGTTTTGAATTGCAATATGCTCGAGTGAACTTACAAATGATTTTGCGTTTGCTTCGTTTTTCGCATCGCGCGCTCGGTCTTGATAGCCACGATACGCGAATGTGGTGCCCGCGACGATTAGGCTTAGCACCACTAGTACGATTAAGATTTCTACAAGCGTGAAGGCTTTTTGCGACAATCGAGCAGCATTCATAATGCTTATGATTATATACAACTAAGCCCCAAAACTAAAGAGCTACCTACTGGATGATAGTTCGCGTGAAGCTATGCTCCAAGAGCTTGAAGAACGTGGTAAATAACGATGCCAGGCCACACACAAGCTTGCAAAAAGGCCATGATAAAGTCGCCAAAATCTTGTATGTCTTTTAAGAAGTAGATAAACGCTCCAACGAACGCAGTGAAAAACACGAACCCTAGCGGACCGTGGTCATTGATAACTTTTACTGTTTTTTCATTGTGTGCCATGAAGCCTCCTTGTTATATTCGCAGTATACACCCTCACGTGCCTAGCTGGATAGTAAGAGCTTTTGCGTCGAAATTTGAACATGGAAGCGCCCTCGGTCGAGGGAGCTTCCATGTGGAAGTTACTTAGCTGATCGAATTTTTGTCATTAACTTCAGGTTCGACACATACTGTCTGCAGTTAAGACTCGGGTACATACTCATGTATTTCATGTGTTTATCAACGAATGTAAGGCCGTCTTTGTTGCTGATCGAGTACATGGTGCGAGTATTGTACTTCGCACTTTGTGTCATTTTTATTAACTCTTTACGCAGTTCAACGCCTTCGACTGATTGTAAAAATATGCTTGTTCGTGTGTTAATAACTATCCTGTCGTTAAAGCTGCGTGATCTTACGCTCATTATATCATAAATATTGTAAAAAAGTCCACAATGCTTCATACTAATCGTCTAACCCTATTGGAGGCGTGTAATGGCAAAGAAACGTAATCGACACAGCGCAGATATAAAGCGTGCGCGTAAAAAGAAATTAAAATCAAACAATCATAAGAATGCATAATTCTGAAAAATCGAGCTCAAATGGCTCGATTTTTTACTACTGATGCCAGTAGGTGTTTCTGGAAACAAACTATGATTTCGGATAACGCCACAACGGTACTCTGGCAAGCATCGCAGCCGAGCCTACTACAAATATTGCGATAATGACGGATATTCCTATGACCTGACCATACGAGCTAAGAGTAGGATTTAGAAATGGATATGGATACCAGTCAACAAGTGATCCTCGCATTAATGTGTAGACGACATATGCTACCGGGACAACGATCCACGTGAGTGATTCTTTTTGTGTAATTTCTTCTTTTGGCGGTGACATTAGCCAGTCAATAACCAAGACGAAAGGCATTACGTAGTGTAGTACCAAATTGTCCCACGGTACCGCCGTCAAACGAACATTCTCTAAGCCAGCAAGCAAAATAGCAAATATTACACCTGTCATTAGCATGTACAAAGTCACACCGCCACGAATCACCTGTGATCGCTGAGAGTGATTATTTGTGACACCGAAATAGATCAAATAGACTCCAGCAATAATGTTGCTGAGGATTGTGAAAAAACTAAAGAAGTTTGCAGCATTAAACACGCCTTCATTTGTTAGTACAATTATTTCAATCAAGACCGACGATAGACCAAGTAGCCCAAAGAATGTCCGTAATATGCGTGGGTATTTATTCTTCACTACTCAAGTGTACATAAAAAGTACGCTTCAAGCTAATAGCGCCTATGTTTGGGTGGGAATGAGGGATTCGAATACTTTTCTCCTGGCTGGGGATGAGGGATTCGAACCCCCGATCATGGGACCAGAACCCACTGCCTTACCACTTGGCTAATCCCCAGCGAATGCCAGGAGAGAAATATTCGAATTGTTAATTGTCGGGACTAGGTCACATTCTGCGACCCCGGAACTTCACGTTTGCAATCATAGCTTGCAACGGAAGATTCCCTTGCGAAAGTTCACAGAACTTTCTCACCCACTGCCTTACCACTTGGTACAATTCTGTCAAATTTTTAATTTGTACAGAATTTAGCTGATGATGGAATAATTCATTAGTCTATCATCAAGCGTTTATCCCCAATAGCTCTGAATATTGTACTACGCTACCTCAGTTAACTCAAGAGCGGTGCAGCAAAACATTTCGACTATTGTACAAAACATAGCTTAGTAAACCTGCCAGCAGGAATGTCCAGCAAATTGGTAGTACACCACCACCAAGGCTTAGCGTCGCGCCAAATACACCGCTTTCCGTAACGTTCGGGGTGAGCAAGCATAGCAGCAGCCAAAAATAACTTACCAATATGCCAGCGAATGCACTTACTGCTCGTAGCAGCATGCTCAGCTTCATTTCTAGCAAGAATGGGATGGCGAGTAGCTCAAGCAACACAATTTTGGTAGCGAGCAACAATGCATAAGGCTCACCTACTCCAGTAAGTGTTGCGAGTAATGCCGGAAAGCTTTCAAAAGTAAACAGCTGGCAGACCAACATAACGACCAACATACCCGCAGCAATCCAGGCACACTTTTGTGGCAAACTGCGGCGTTTTATAGGAAATACTGCTTTAACCTTCATTGTAGTTTTAGTATATCGCTCATCGAGGCTAAAAAGTGTTGTTTTTTTCATCATAATGCTTGCGCTTTTACCGTGAACGGCGTAAAGTTCTTTATAGCGACATTACAAAAACAAAAACGTTTTAAACAAAAAAGTAATCGTTCGCTATACGATATCCACCACAACTCTTTTTAATACGCCCCATTGTCTCGGGGCGTATTAACTTATTTGGTGGCTTTTTTTGAGTTTGCGGCGCGCCATTTAGCGATTTCACCGTGATGACCGCTTAGCAGCACATCGGGCACGCGCATACCGTTGAATTCTTCTGGCCGAGTATACTGCGGATACTCTAGTGTTTCGCCGTCTGAAAAACTTTCTATTGCCGCACTCTGCTCACCGCCCAATACGCCCGGAATAAGTCGCACGATGCTATCGATAATGGTCATCGCAGGCAGTTCGCCCCCGGTCAATACATAATCACCTACGCTCAGCTCGGTATCAACCACTGTCATGATTCGCTCATCGTAGCCTTCATAGCGCCCACAGATAAAGATATAGCCGCTGTCGGTATCGGCATACTTTTGCGCAGTGGCCTGCTTCCATCTCTCACCACGTGGCGTCATCAGCAATACCTTAGCGGTTGGGTCGTTCGTCTTGGCAGCTTCTACCGCCGCAAATAGTGGCTCTGGCTTCAACAGCATACCGTCCCCGCCTCCATATGGCGTGTCGTCTACTTGTCTGCGTGGCCCTAAGCCATAATCGCGCAGATTTATCGTGCTCAGCTGTACATGCTCACCATTTTGCGCCTTCCACATCATGCTACTACCAAAAACTCCCGTAAACATTTCGGGGAATAAAGTAATCACTTGGAACTTTCTCATCTGTAGATTAGCATAACAGCTATTGATTTATTTGTCTATATGTGCTATAATTTGGATATCGCTGTGGTCTAAGAGTCTTCTAAGACCTAAGGCCGCACATACTGGTTCGGAAGGAAACAGATGAAAACCACACTGAAGGTCATCAAGGTCGTCGGATTCATGTTGGTTGCGGCAGTCTGTGGCTACGTGGGCTTGTGGATGCTTGCGAAGTCCGCGAGCATCCCACCGCCGTCTGAGGGGGGCAGCACCTCTGGCATGATGTTCGGCATGATGTTGGGTGCCGCAATCGCGTTCGCACCGTGGTGGATGCTACTCAAGCGACTCGACCGCTAGCACTCCCTAGCCACAAGCTCTCCGAAGGAAGCTCGCTGTTGCGCGCAATACGCGCCCCGGCTTGTAGCTCTTCAGAGAGCTTTCTTCATTTTTTAACTTTTCTAGGGTATACTGCTTATGTAGTGCAACCAAACATAAAAATTCAGGAATCAGAAAATACCCCGCAAGCACAAGCCGAAAAAGGTTTTGTGCAACCTTTGCATGACCAAGATAGTGATGCAACCAAAGCTCCGCACATTATCGACAACCCCCTGCAACAGTTCGAATTCGACAACGACGCCACGGTAGGAACTCCCGAACCAACGATTGTGCCACCGAAATCACATCATGGTTTAACCATCGGCATCGCAGCCAGTTTATCTATACTGTTCGTATCTGGCACGTTTGCCGCCTACATATTGTTATAATTGAGCCACCTATCAAAATAACCGCCTATTTCGGGCGGTTATTTTGCATATAAGGCTCTCAACTCTTATTAAGTTGCTCGCATAGAGCTGTAGTTCTCGCAGTTTTCTAGAACTGTTTATGATTATATATCGAGATCGTCGAGCTCTGCAAGCTCTTTACGAGTGTTTTTTGCCAATGTTGATTCTTCGTTTTCCACAGGTTCATCTGTAGAATCATCCACAGGCTGGCTAGTAGAGTCGTCTGATGACGTGGTATAGCTTTCACGTTGGTCGTCGTTGTTGACGATTTTTAGGTTGTAGCGAGCATCATTTTTCGTACCGAGTGCACGCAGTAGCGTACGTAGGCTTTGAGCTGTCATGCCCCTCTTACCGATTACTCGGCCTAAATCGTCTGGATTAACGGTAAGGGTGAGAAGTACTCCCTTTTCGTCGATTGTCCGCTCAATAGTTACATCATCCGGATGTCCTACGAGTGATTTTACGATATATTCTACAAATTGCTGGTCTATGGTCGACATGTCTTCCCTCCCACGGTCACTTACTGGTATTTGTATTTTCATTGTAGCACAAAACAAAACCACCAGCGCTGGGCTGGTGGCGTTCGAATTCAAGTGAATTATTCTGCTTTTTCAGCTTCTTCGGTTGCTGGCGCCTCTTCTGGCTCAACAACTTCGGTAGCCGTTTCTTCGGCAGGAGCTTCCTCTGCTGGCGCCTCTTGGGCTGGTTCTTCAGCAACTGGCTCTTCTTTTGGTTGGTTCTTGCGAAGTTTTTCAGCGTTTCGGATAGCTTTTTGCTTGTCGGTCGCGGCTTTTTCTACCCACTTTGGTAGCTTTACGCCTGCATCTTCAAGTAACTTCACAACGCGCGGAGATGGCTGTGCACCGTTGTCGAGGTATTTCTGAGCAGCCTCTTTTTGAATATTAGCTTCCTTAGTGTGTGGATTGTAGCTTCCAACATAGGCAACAACACGGCCACTTGACGGGTGACGCCATGCTTCCTGAACAGCTACACGGTATACTGGGTAGCCCTTGCGGCCGACACGTTGCAAACGAATTGCGAGCATAAAAACAAAACTTCCTTCTCTTAATTTATAGATTTATATCTAACTTGTAGCTAATTGTACGCTATTTCACCTCAAGAGTCAATCCGTGAAGCGGTTAAGTTCGTCTGTTTGTGCATAATCTTCGTAAGAGGCGTTACACGCCCATAGCTTCTCGGTCTCTGGCACCGGGAACCTATGGGGTTGCTCTACGCTTTTACCTCTTGCTCAGAATATGCACAACGACTCTTCTGCTTATGGCGATGGCTACGAGCGAGCAGCGTACTTCTTCAAAGCAGCACGAGCAGCTTGTTGTTGCGCAATCTGCTTTGAATGGCCGCTGCCTTTGCCCATAAGCTTGCCGTCGACATATACACCAAGAGTAAACACCTTGTCGTGGTCGGGGCCTTCTTCTTCAAGCACTTTGTACTGTGGCGTAGCGTTGTCGATGCGCTGCGACACTTCTTGGAGGTGCGATTTTGGATCGCGCCAGCTGCCGGAGCTCAAAATACCGTCGAGTTTGGCAATAATATGTTTGTGAATAAATTCTTCGGCGTCTTTATAGCCTCGCTCTAAGTAAATAGCGCCAATTACCGCCTCAAATGCGTTTGCTAAAATTTGCTGGCGAGCTCGGTCGCTTCCCTGCTTTTCGCCTCGACTCATCCGTAGCAACGACTCATAGCCCAATGCATCGCCGGCGGCACCAATACTTTCTGTGCGCACCAAGGCCGCGCGCCAGCTAGTCAGCGTACCCTCTGGGTCAGTAAAATTGTGGAACAAGTAGTCTGTTACTACTAGTTCAAGTACCGCGTCACCCAAAAATTCGAGTCGTTCGTTGTGCTCGCTCACGCTCTTTTTGTGTTCATTTACATAACTTCGGTGGGTCAGCGCAGTAATAAGTAGCTGGATATCTTCAAATTCAAAGCCTAGCACGGTGCGTGCAAAATCTTGGTATGGCGCGGTTGGCATTCCTGACATTACTTTTTTGCCTCGTCTTCGCGAATACGTTTTTTCGCGAGTAACATTAATTTTCCAATATCTTCGTACTCAATTGCATCGAGTGCGTCGTTGAAACTAAACCATTTTATGCCATTCATCCATTCTTCTTTTTGAATCGCATTGGTGTCGCCCTTTGCTTTCACTAGGTAGATTTGGGTAGTCATAAGCACTAGTTTATCGATACGTCGGTAGCGGAAGTGAATTTTGCCCAGCCAACCAAGCACTTCTACGTCGCTCAAGCCTGCTTCTTCGCCAATCTCGCGTTTGGCTGTGGTTTGCGCAGTTTCACCTTCTTCAATATGACCTTTCGGAATCGTCCAGCGGTCTTTGGCGTCTTGAATCAGTAAAATTTCTAGTTCGCCATCTTTGTTTTTACGATACACAATACCGCCCGCGGTTGGTTCGCGAACAATTTCTTGAATCGATGGTTTCTTACCTCTGCCGGGTAAATACTTCTTGAACTTATCAAGTTGTGGCTTTGGCATCTGATGTTCCTTCCACAAGTGTTCGGTAGGCCGTGCCCAGCACGCCATTGATGAACTTACTTGAGTTATCAGAACCAAACGCCTTGGCTAACTCTACGGCTTCGTTGATTGCTACCTTTGGTGGTACCGTTTTGCCTCTATGTAATAGCTCGAATAGGCCGATACGCAGTACGTTTCGATCTACTCGCGCTATTTGATCTAAAGGCCACCCGGGAGCCATTGGCTGCAATGTTTCGTCGAGTTCATCCTGATGCTTCAACACGTCTTTCACGAGTTCTTCGACAAAAGCTTTGTCGTCTATCGCATCATGGTACCGTGAGATGTTTCGCTCAAGTACCTCGCTCAAATCAACGTCTGTGTCATTCGATTGAGTACGAAACTCGTATTCGTAAAGTGTCTGTAATGCGACGATTCGCCCAAGATGTCGATTTGAAGCCACGGATTTGGTTCTTTCTTGCTATGTTAACTAATCTAATACTTCTGCAAACTATGCAGATACGGTTTTCTTTTTGCCAGTTTCACGCTTGGTAGTGTGAACTTTTACCGGCGATTTTGCGTTGACCATACGGGCCAATTTCAAACGCAAGTGACTACGGCGTAGTCCGGTTTTTCGCGCACTGGACTGCTTTTTAGGCTGTGCCATGAAATGTTCTCCTTCTCAGGTTGATATAAACTTACCCTTATTATAGCAAAAATTCCTACTTCACTCAAGAGGAATATTGACTTATCATACAATAAATGTTAATATATAAGTATGACAAGTCCGAGCTCACCTACTCCTAGCCCAAAAGAGGTCTACTTTGGACCTGAATTACCAAAGCTAGTAGATTTAACTTCTCTGGTGAATGATTACCTTCATAACCATGAAGATGCGACTGCTTTTCTATCTAGGGATGGCAAAGTAGTCAGAACAGTTGGGGCTGATGGTCCATTTACAAGGACTACTATCACGTCCGTCGAGTTCAATGACTTCACATCGTATCGTATCTTTAGCAGAATTAAGGACTCTGGCCTTGACTACGAGGAATACAGCTGGACAAGCGATGGCGATGAAGCCTTCTTTGATGTGATAGAATCTAACAAATCCAGTGTTGGTGTCGTTTCGCCAAGTGATAATTTACACCTAATACATATAGTCGAGACAGAGTTTGGCAAAATTCCTAAACCAGAGCCTGAGGTTCCAAAGCAAAGTCGTTTGAGGGGCTTTTTGCAACGCGCTGCGCTTCGATTGACACAACAGAACTAGCTAACGATACTTACCAGTTTGCCCGGTACGTAAATCACCTTCTTTGGTGGTGTTTCACCTACGAATTTTTGCACATGTTTGTCCGCTAGCGCGGCGTTTTTTATATCATCCTCGCTCGTCGTTTTATCTACTTCTAGTTTGGCGCGTAGCTTGCCATTCACCTGCACGATTATCGTCATAGTGTCGGCTACAAGAAGGCTATCGTCCCAAGTTGGCCAACCGGCTTTTTCAAGCCAGCTTTCGTTGCCGAGTTGCTGCCATAGCTCTGCGCCCATGTGCGGAGCCATTGGTGCGAGCAGTCGTACAAGCGCGTCGATTGCTTCGTCCCATTCATTGCCGCCGAAACCTTCGAGCTTCCATTTGTATAGATCGTTGGTAAATTCCATCAGTGCGGCAATAGCCGTGTTGAAACTGAGGCGGTGATAATCTTCGGTAACTTTCTTGATTGTTCGGTGGGTGGCAGCGCGAATATCTGCGGCGTGCGGAACTGTATCAGATTTTTCAGCCTCCATGTACTCTTGGCTAATCGTCCACACTCGGTTCAAGAATCGGTAGACTCCGGCGATGCCCTTACTGCTCCAGTTGGCGTTCAGCTCTATCGGGCCAAGGAAAAGCAGGAATACGCGCAGTGCATCCGCGCCATAGCCTTGGTCGATTACTTCTAGTGGGTCAACCACGTTGCCCTTACTCTTGCTCATTTTGCTGCCATCTTCGGCGTTGATATAGCCGTGGTATACCAGTTTTTTCACCGGTTCATTGAAGCCAGTTAAGCCCATTTCTTTAAACACATGCGTCCAGAATCGTACGTATAAAAGGTGTGCCACCGCATGGTCGCCGCCAACATACATGTCGAGCGGTGCCCAGTAGTTAGCTTTTTCGGCTGCCCATGGCGCTTGGTCATTGTGAGCGTCTGTGTAGCGCAGTAAGTACCAGCTACTACAAGCGTAGCCGTCCATCGTGTCGGTTTCACGTTGTGCAGGGCCACCACATTGTGGGCAAGTGGTATTTACCCAGTCAGTTTCGCGAGCCAGCACACTTTTGCCATCGCCTTTTGGCGCATAATCTTTTACCTCTGGCAGCAGCACTGGCAATTGATCTTCTGGCACCGCTACGGCACCGTCTTTTTCACAGTGAACAATAGGAATCGGCGCACCCCAATAGCGCTGGCGGCTCAGTAGCCAATCGCGCATTTTGTAGGTAGTTTTTGCCTTGCCCACGCCCTGGCTTTCAAGCCACGCAACAATTTCCTCGCGAGCATCGCTACTTTGCATTCCGTCGAATTGGCCTGAGTTAACAATTGTGCCCTCACGGACTTCATTATCGAAAGGCTGGTCATCTAAGTAGTATTGCCAAGCTTCAAGGTGGAATTCCCACGTTAGTTTGTTTGAAACTTCCGATTTATCAACCCATTCAATCGAATGTCGGCCTTGTTCAATTTCACTTTCCACTTGTACGGTTGAGTCTACTATCACTTCATACGTCGCGCCCCAAGTGTGCTGGTTTTTATTTTTTGTGTGTCGATAAGCGACACCAGAAGTATATGGTGCCACTTGCCGAATACTTACAATATTTGTATAGCCTACTTCCTCAAGTACCTCACGACGAATTGCGCTCTCAGTGCTTTCATCAGTGTCGTCTATTCCACCGCCTACAAAGTGTATATTCTTATCGTTTTCTTTTTGTATTAAGTATTTACCGTTTCCATCGGTAATAATGGCATCAATTGTGGGGCGATGAAGTGTATCTACATCAGTATGCGGAGCTCTATCTCCGTCATATACTCTGTAGTTCGCCACGACTTGCGTTACCGGTAGTTTGTATTTCTCGGCAAATGCAAAGTCACGTTCATCGTGGGCAGGCACGGCCATTATTGCGCCGGTGCCGTAGCCATACAGCACGTAATCTGCTACCCAAATCGGAATTTGTTCGCCGGTGGCTGGGTTTATGGCATGTGCGCCGGTAAATACGCCTGTTTTTTCTTTGCCCTCGCTCATACGCTCGATTTCAGAGCGCTTCACGGCTTCAGAAACATAGCTTTCTACTGCAGCTTTGGCATCATCGGTGGTAATTTGCTTTACAATCGGGTGCTCTGGCGCCACAACCATAAAGGTTGCGCCAAAAATCGTATCGGGGCGGGTAGTAAACACTTTTAGCGATGCTTCGTGGCCATCGATAGCAAAATCAATCTCGGCACCTTCGCTTTTGCCTATCCAGTTTTCTTGGGCGGTTTTAATCTTGCTTGGCCAATCGAGCGCTGGCAGTTCTTCAAGTAACGCATCGGCATAATCAGTGATTTTTAAGAACCACTGCTTCATCGATTTCTTTTCAACTTCGTTTTCACAGCGCCAGCAGCGGCCGTTTATCACCTGCTCGTTGGCAAGCACGGTTTTGTCTACTGGGCACCACCACTGCATACTTTCTTTTTGGTAGGCTAGGCCACGTTTAAAGAATTCGGCAAAAATCCACTGCGTCCAACGGTAATATTCTGGGTCAGAAGTATTGAGCTCGCGCGACCAATCTAAGGAAGCGCCCATGCGGTTGAGCTGATTTTTGAAGTTGGCGATATTTACTTTAGTCACTTCTGCAGGTGCGGTACCAGTTTTTATAGCGTAATTTTCAGCTGGCAAGCCAAATGCGTCCCAGCCCATCGGGTTTAGAACGTTGTGGCCATGTTGGCGGTGAAAGCGTGCCATACTGTCGACAATGGCGTGCTCAAAGGCGTGCCCGGTGTGCATGCCAGCGCCACTTGGGTACGGGAACATACAAGAAATATAAAATTTCTGCGCATCAGTATCTTCCGACACTTCATAGCGATGCTCTTTTGCCCAACGCTCTTGCCACGTCGGTTCAATAGCCGATGGATTGTACCTTTGCATAACTATAGGTAGTATAGCAGATTATTACAGAGGTTAGCTGTTGAGGCTTTCAAAAAATTCTTGCTTGGTTTGTTGCCACTTCGGGCTTTGGCGTACCAGGTCATGATCTTCATGCGTTTCATGCAATACAATCTTCAGCGCTTCTTCTAGATATATTCCGCTTTGAGAGCCCTTGGCGAGCACTATGGCGTGTGGCTCTAGTACGCTAGCTACAAACTCACCTGCTTCAATCGCATTGGCACAAACTTTTACTTGGCAGCCACGAGATTTCGCAATCGGCGCAATGTGTTTGTTGGCTTGCTCACCCACTGTTACTACCCATGCAAGCTGAGCTGGGTCGCATAGCTTTCCGAGCGCTTCGTGTTCGGCTGCCGAGCTATCGCCAAGCTCATTCATGTCACCTAAAATGGCGATTTTTTGTGGACCTTGCAAAGCATAGAGCGCCTGCAACGCTGCGCTAGCTGAAGCCGGGCTAGAGTTATAGGTATCATCAATCAATATCGAATCTTTCAACCCACGCAGTACGTTCATTCGTCCGTTTACCGGCTCTATGTCTTCCACGCCATCGGCAAGAGCTTTGCCACTCATGCCTAGTTTTAATGCTACGGTTATTGCTGCGGTAACTGGGCGCAAACTATGCTCGCCTAGTACGCGAACATTTACCGGTAGTGGCTCTTGAAGCTCTGGCGCAATCACTCGGCCATCGTAGCCGTGGGCTATGTCAAAATTGTCTATTTCTATGCGATATTCGGCCGCGCTAGTGCTGCCGTAGGTATCGATAGAGGCGTTTTCCATGTAGGTTGCAGAACGGCCATCTACATCATCGCGGTTGATAATTGCGAGCTTGCTACCATTTGCCAGTGCCAGTTCTTCTTTGGCCACCGTTTCAATGTCATGGAAAAATTCCATGTGTTCAGGCGTCACCCCAGTCACCACGCCAATGTCTGGCTGCAAGTAGCTCATAAAATGCGCAATTTCATCTGGGTGGTCGGTGCCGAGCTCTTGCACAATCACATCTACGTCGGTTGGCTGCTTTACGCGCTTTAGTGCAGCCCAAAATACACTTATCCATGCCGGAATATTGTGCACATTCTCGGGGTATTCTATACCTAGCATCGCTAAAGGCGCGCTCATGTGAGTATTGTGGTTGGTGTCTTCCATGCGCACACGAAATTGGCGAGCTAGTACCGTGGCTATGGCTACTTTTGTGCTGGTTTTGCCCACGCTACCTGCTACCGCGACCAGTTTTACCTCTGGGTGAGTTTTAAAATACTGCCGCACATAGTGCTCTAGTCGTTTTTGTATAAAATCTTTAAGCATAGTCTCTATTTATCATATCACTATCGATAGCTTGCTACTTGGTCGCAATGAGTAGCTGGTACTTGACTTCTCTCTTCTAATATTGTAGTATCATTTAATAACTAAATGGTGAAGCAAGTTTATGGCTGAACGTAGTAATTCAGATGTATATAAAACTACCGATGAAGTACAAGAAACCTTTCTTGATTTCTTCGTGTCGAAAGGCTACACCCACCACCCCGATAGCGGAATTATTCCTCAAAACGACCCTACCTTACTGCTCATAAACTCTGGTATGGCGCCAATGAAGCCTTTCTTTACTGGTGAGGCAACTCCCCCAGCTGAACAACTGACAAACGTGCAAAACTGTATTCGCACGGGTGACTTAGACGATGTGGGTGATTCGCACCACGGCACAAGCTTCAATATGATGGGTTCTTGGCAATTCGGCTCTGCCTTCAGCAAGCAACAAGCTACCGAATATGCTCATGAACTAATCACTGAAGGCTTTGGACTCGACCCCGATAAATTATCTGCTTCTGTGTTAGATGATAGTGCTGAAGGTATTCCCGCCGACGAAGAGTCGATCAAGGCCTGGCAGCGTTTAATGCCTGCCGGTAGAATTGTACCTTTGCCTGCTGCTGATAACTTATGGGGCCCTGCTGGCACAAGTGGTCCGTGCGGTCCCTGCACAGAGGTCTTCTTCGATCGAGGTCCTGAATATGCCGACGCCGATGATGTGAACGAGCGACTTCGAAGTGGCCAGCATATCGAAATATGGAATGCTGGCGTATTTATGGAATATCTTAAGGATGAAGATGGCACCATTTCTAAACTTGCATCGCCAAGCGTCGACGGCGGTGCAGGGCTCGAACGTTTTGCCATGGTACTACAAGGTGCGCCAAGCATTCACGAGATTGACCGATGGAAACCTGCCTACGACCAAATTTTTTCCGACGTTAACGATGTTCGTTCGGCACGAATTGTAACCGATCACTTGCGCACATCAGAAATCTTACTCCAATCTGGCGTCGTACCTGGAAATCGATTAGCTCCCTATGTACTGCGACGACTTATCCGCCGAACAGCTTCAGTTGTAGCAAATTCAGGCACAAATCTATCTTCGATTGGCAAATACCAAGACACTATTCAAGGGCAACTACCTACAATACCTGGCACAACGCGCTCTGAAGCTGAAACAAAAGAAGCGCTTCGCGCTGAATTGGCTATATTCTCGAAAGTGCTTGCCCGAGCTGATAAATTGCTTATTCCTTTCGTAAATCGTGGTGAAATTTCAGGTAGCGATGTGCAGCAGCTACACTCTACACACGGAATTCCCGCAGATCTAGTACGCGCTGTATGTGAACGTAATGGTATGGTATTCCCCGAAGAAGAGTATGAAGCGGCACGCCAAGCACACGCCGCGAAGTCATAAAATGGAGTGATATGAAACTAGCAGATCGTATATGTATGGGAACGTGGCAGTTCGAATCATTGAGCAACACACAAGCTCAAGAGCTTATTGCGACTGCGAAGCAAGCTGGTATCCACCAATTTGACACGGCTCATGTGTACGCAGGCGGTCGAGCCGAGCAGCTCCTTGGTGACGAACTTGATGCTGATGATATGGTTATTACTAAACTCCCCGCCACAGACAAGCGCGCAGCCAGGTTTGAAGATGCCTACCCAGCCCGGGATGAAACACTGGAAATGATAGCGCTGTCTGTCCGTAGGCTTCGCGTTCCACCGAGTATTTTGCTACTTCACAACTGGTCATCGCAGTGGGAAAATCAATCATCTTCTCGCATGGGGGAGCTAAAAGAACTCTGTGTTGATCTTGGTATTCAACAGTTTGGCGTATCACTCCCAAACGGATATGATGGAGAGCTTGAGACAACCGAAGAGTATGGCGTGTTTGACTGCGTAGAAGCACCATTTAATGATTTGTCGACTGAAATCACCTTGCCACGGCTTACTGCGATGGCCGATGAAAAAGCGGTGTATGTTCGTAGTTTATTCAAACATGGCGCAGACGCAACCAACGTCGCACAGCGTATTCATGCATTTGACGATACACCTTTAAAGCTCGTAATCGGAGCAACTCAACCTAAGCAAATAACAGATTGGATGAACGTATGAGTGAGATACCGCACGCAGAAAGAGCAAATACAGAGGTATTTGTAACTATCGAAGGCCCACGAACTGGTAAGCCGTTTGAAATGCGCACGTCTACCTATGGCGTGTTAGACCCCGACCCTGAAAGCCCACTATCATGCGTGAGTGTAGCCAACTCTTCGCTTAGCATTGATATCTGGAAAGGTTGTGCATGGCAATGTAGCTATTGTCACGTGCAAGGTGGGTTGCAAGATCTTGACCAAGACACACTTACCATGCCAAACCGTCCTATGAAACGGTCTCCTTTCGAAATAAGCGACATTATTGATGCATTAGAAAGTCATCCTTTCTTTGAACCTGACGTGTCGGTAATTAGTATCGGTACAGCCAGCACCGAGCCATTTGCGCGTGGCCCTGTTTCAGAATCAACCTTTGAGATTATGGAATACTTCAAAGACAAAGGCTACAAAAACCCGTTCTGGATTGTTACCAAAGCTGGTTTTCCTGCAGAGTACGAAGAAAGACTTGCCGAGATTACCGCTCATGGCAGCCAAGTAATGGTTTCTGTCTGTTGGGCAAACAACCCAAAGCATATCGAACCAGTGCAAACAAACCGCTTTCGCAATATCGACGCTATGAAGCGTGCCGGCGCGACTGTTGGCTGGTATTTGCGTCCGCTTGCCGAAGGCTGGAGTACAGAGCCTGAACACCTAACAGAAACGTTCCGTTTAGCAGCAGAAAACGGAGCGGGCTTAGACATGATTGTGCCGGGCGGCTTGCGTTGGACTGAAGGCATCGAATACGGTGTTGAAGAAATTCGTGGTCTTGAAATGCCCGACATCCCGCACGACGACAATGTAAAAGAATTGTCTGACGAAACGTGGGAGCTCATTGATAAGCTGTGTGCCGAGTATTTCCCAGGCACTCCTGTACTTCGTAAATCATCTTGCAGTCTTAGTAATATGCTTGAACTACCCAACCACAATTTGGTGCAACGAAAAAATGTTGATATGTGCCAAGCGTCGGCTTGCCCAGCCTCGCAACGTGAGATATGCGCTAGCCACGAGTTGCCAAGCGTAGAAGTGCTACAAGGTCGCCTTGCTCAGGTTGGTCTGGGCCACATTACGGTTGAACATGTCGACCCCGAAACTGGCAACGTGCAAACGCAACCTCCGCTCGATACAATGACATTTGCCTTGCAGCATATTACCGAGATTCAAACGGCAAGGAACAGTTAAGTCGTGTCATCTTTGCAGCGGATTGAACTCATACACGATATCGCTCAAGCTCATCCAGGTGCCGGTGTTCTTTCAACCGGCCACGAACCAGATTCTTACACAGACTTTTTAGTTGTTGATGAAGTCGCACGTGAAGATTTTTTCGACGAATTGCGACGTGACCTACAGCGTAATGATATAGAGCCAGCCTCGATCGTTGAGAGCGATGATGCACTAATGATACCCGCTCAGGGGATAGGTATAGCGTATCAAGACGCAGATTCTTTCTACACGAAAGTAGCTGCGATTCATGACGGCGCCGATGTTGACCCAATCGTTAAGCCTTGGTCAGTTGGTCCATGGTTGCCTGAGTCATTCGCGGGCGATCTAGCTCGATCACTCGTTATAAAAACCGGTGAAGTTGACGTCGATTCATATGTACGACTGTTTCACACCTACCCTACTGGCTTGCGAGCAAGTTTACTTTCTACCACCGCTCAAGAAATTACCAGCAAATCTGACCGGCTAAAGCTTGTCGGCGAAGGCCTTCAATCGCATTTTTTGATGAGTGACGTGTGTCTTGCTGGCATTCGGTATGCGCATGCGTTTGACGAAGTATATTTTGGCGGTCTTCGCTATGTTCGCACAACCATGGATGAACTATCAGAGCAAGACAGTCGTATTGTACGAGCACTAGCCACCAGCGCAACAAACTACGCTATGGCCGCCGAGCTACTTGCTAACTAGTTGGCTGTAGCCTGTCGTATCGTATCGACAATAGTGCTATCAAGGCCGAATGTGTCTTTTAGATACGCGTAACCAGTCTCATCGATCACGTCGCCATGGCGAGCCATATAGGTTGTTACGTGGCGTGTACCTCTTTTTATGAGGCTTTCTATGCGTACGCGCTCTAGCTCTAGCATGTGAATCGCATCAATAGCTACATCACTAAAGCCATGAGCTGCCACAACATCGCGTACGACCTGTGCCAGGTCTGTACCTGGATGTTCCATCTCACAGCGAATTAGTTCTGTATATAGTTTTCGTGCTACATAGGCGTCTTTTTTCGCGCCTGGCTGTACGCCCGATTCTTGCAGCGTGCATACTGCACGGGTTAGGTCGGCTATTCTGTTTGCTACAGTATCTGGAAGCTCTTGCATCGATTGTTTAGACTGTACCCACGCATCAGCTTCAAAATTGGTCGCCGCGCCGTCTACGGCCGCTACTAGCCTGTCTACGCTCGCACCCGAATCAAAAGCCACAACTTCTAGCGGCACTCGGCTTTGATCTACACCTTCATACAGTGTAAATACGATATTCCACATTTCGGTTGGGGCACCGTCAACATATCGACCAAGCTCAACTCTATATCCACTTCGTCGCCGTTGGTTGCATACATGCACGTTCTCGGTATCTACCAGCACTTCCATGCCTGTAGATTCGAGCAAATATCTTGACTCAATATCGTCGGGGTGGCATCGTGCAAACACGTTTTCTATGCCCAGTTGCTGTAGTATTTCTATAGCTGGCAATATAGCCAAGTGTCGTGCCTCTGTAGCGTCTGCTTCATAAAAGCTGAAGTGACCGAGCATATCAAACGACACATGGTGTCGGCCAGATACGCCGATTTTGTCTAGGCCATCGGTTCGTATACAGCGCTGCAATGAAGCTTGGCGCGGATATTCTGGCGCAGCCTCATCGCCCGCCAATACGTCTTCGTAGATTACGCCACCAGAAATCATGAAGAGCAAATCGTGATTCGTAGTTTTTACATCGGTGTTTGTTTCAAACATGTAGCCGTAGGCCTGCAGCACATCAGAGCTAATGGCAAGTACTCGCTCTCGAGTATCGCGCATGTCCTCGTAGCTATAGTTCTCGCCAGGTGTGCTCATACAGTTGTTCTGTCTATTATACCACTTTTGCTAAATATTTACAAGTTTCTCCCCTGGCGGAAGTTTTTCGCTACTTCAGTTGTATCGTCAGCGAGTCTTCATTAGATGACATGCCAGATGGATTGTCTTTTTCGAGCACCAGCGAAAGCGCGCCTTTTGGTGCGGTAGTCCAGCTAAGTTTTGCATTAAATGGCAGCAGCGCAGAGGTCATCCAATCGTCCAGCAGTGTGCCTTGAGCTTGCGCGATCACATTGCCAGTTTCATCTACCAGTTTTATAGGAAAGCTCGCTTCAAACGACCAGCTACCGGGCACTTTACCACTTACGTACAGCGGGCTACTCACCTGCTCGCCTTTTGTTGGTGTATACACCACCAGCTTTACCCCCTTGCGAGATGTGTATTCATTCGTCGCTGCGGTGGTAGCGGGCGTTTTGCCAGCATTCGCTTGGTTTTCTAGCACATTGATGTCGCTAGTGAGGTTGGTATTTTTATCCGTGAGCGTGTCGATTTTTTGCTGCTGCCAGTAGTACACTCCGGCCGAAGCGCCAAGCGCAACCACGACGCAAAGCAATGTTACAAGTAGTGTTTTCGCGAATCCAGACATGGCCAAATTCACCTCCATTTATGTGTACTTTTATTATACGCCTACTTACTTGCGATTAACACGCCATGCTGGTCTTGAAAATTAACCCTATATTCCCTATAATCGTGTCTTGAAACACATGCGAGTCTAGCTCAGTTGTTAGAGTGAGCAGCACATTTCAACCTATACGCGGGTTTAGCTCAGTTGTTAGAGCGCTTCCTTGCCATGGAAGAGGCCAGGAGTTAGAGTCTCCTAACCCGCACCAAATATTTGAATTATGAGCCGAAAGGCTCTTTTTCTTTGCCTCAACGATGGTTCTAAAGGGGTCGTTGAGTATATAAGACAGCTTTTTGTCCTTTAATTCAATGTTTGAAAGTACGTATTCTAGCAACTTCTGTCTTAGCCCCTCATCGCTCTCTTTGAACAGCTGTTCAGCCCGTTGAGCCAAGTCTAACAGGTAAGAGGCGGTTACTTGGAACTGTTTGTTATCACTTGTTAGCAACTTTAGGCGGTCATTCAGTTCCTGCTGTTTCTTTTCTAGCTCAGTTGCAATATCGTCGTGGAATGTCTGTGTAATACGACCCTCAAGCAAGTCATAGTAAACCTTACGCATCTTTTCTTTGAGTTTGTCGTACTCGGCACGGGTCTGCTCAATGTTTTGCGTAAAGTATGTTTGCTGGTCATTGTGGCGGTTACGCAGCTCGGCGATGACTTTATCTAACAGGTTCTCTGGTACATCTATAAACCCTATGTCTGCCGCTATCTCATCAATAACAAGGCTCACGGCTGTATTGGGATTATCGCATTTGGGGTTAGCACATCGTAAATACACAGTATTACGAGCCTTGAACGGCGATACTGCACGTCCGCACTTGCCGCACTTCACTATCTTTTTGAGCGTAAAGTCTTTGCTGTCGTACTTAGTCTTTTCGTGTTTACGTTCATCACGGACACGCTGCACTTGGTTATATAAGCCACGACTGATAAGTGGCGGATACTTGTGCGGATAGCGTCTGCCAGCGTGGACCATAAACCCACAGTAAAACTCATTGCTCAAAATACGTTCAAGAAATGCCTTGTTGGGTGCTTTACTGCCAGCGATATTGCTACGAAAGCCCATAGCCCCAAGTTCTTTAGCAATGACGGCGTACGATACGCCTCTTGCTCGCATCTCAAACGCTTTTACTATGTAGTGTGCCTTTGTATCATCAACCTCAATGTCTTTGAGGGGTTTCTGAGGCGTACCGCCTTTTTGTACGTTCAAATAGCCGATGGGTGCTCTATGTACCCATATACCCTCGCTCAGCATCTGCTCAAAGCGACGCTTGACGTTATCACGGATACTATCTGAGTAGTATTTTGCTAGTGCCATACCAATACCGAGCCTAAACCAATCAGCTGCCGATGAGTTTTTATCAATGTAGAGGCTATCATTCGGGAAGTGCAGTTCAATCTTGCCGAGCTTGACGAGCTGCTGCAATGCCTTTACCTCTTCTTGGCTACTATCACGGGTAAAGCGGTCTATCTTATCAAAGACTACGTAACACAAGCCAGATTGCTTTTGAATATGCTCAACGAGTTTACCGAACTTCTGACGAACATCCTTGTGAGCACTCTCGTCAAACTCGTGGTACTCAGACGGTAGCTGCTTTTGTTCTGCGTACCGTTCAAGTCGCAACTTCTGAGCTGGCAACGCTTTACGTTGCTCAATATCTGATACTCGTGCGATTAGGATTAGCTTAGTTTCCATAATTGTTTACTCCTTTATAACTTAACATTACTTACCAGTATTTTCAATGTTTGATAGAAAGTCTGACATACGTGTAGGCGTGAAACGCTGTAAAGCCTCGTCTATATGTACAAAGGCTGTATAGCGGTATGGTTCTGGCGGTTTGAGCAGTGGTTTTATGCGATACCACGCTTGCTTGCCATAACGAGCCTCAAGTACGTTGCGTAGCCCGACATTACCTACTTGGCTGGCGATAACCAAACCAGCGACTGCCGCAAGTGCAGCCTGTGGTGTTACGTCTTCATTTGCCTCAAGGTAGTTCTGTAGCAACTCGTACGGTTCTTTTACGTCAAGGGCGAGCATATCAACCGAGCTTGTGATTTTGTTCCAATGTTTGAGCAAGGTGTTCTGGCACAACCTCTTTTTATATAGGTTCTCAAATGTCCATTGTTCTAAATCGGGGTAGGCTCGCTTGATAGATGCTCTACCGACAAAACGTACCTCATACCTAAATACTTCCATTGGGCGGTATTCAGATAAACCCTCAAGTAAATTGAGCTGCACGGTGCTGTCATTTTCAAATGCCCGTTTGCCGCTTTTCTTTGCTTTTAGCAGGTCAGCCATTTTGTCGTAAAAGGCTATATCAAGTGAGTTGGCGTGAATGTGTACAACGTGTCCATCACGAAAGTCCGTTTTCTGTAAGTCGTACATCTTACTCACATCCAGCTTGCCGATTGTATTGAGGATTGTTTGGCACGACGTGTAGTCAAGAAACACTATGTTCTTTGAGGGATGCCAAGCCGCAATATCAGCGTGGGCAAGCTGTGGCTTGAAGAACTTATGACCGAGCAACTCTTGTAAGGACATTTGCAGTGCCGTTAGAAGAGCATCAAAGTCTTTTTCTTCCAGCTCATCAAAGTTATTGCCAAACAACATCTTGGGTGCTGAAAACTCAGCTGCTAACTGGTAGACAACGCCAACCCTTGTAACTCGCTTGTACATTGTCAGGCGTGGCATATACTTGCCCATCTTGGCGTATGTTGGCGAGGGGTTGAGGAATGTCTTACCGTAGCCTCTACTGTTTACGAGCTGCTCAAGTGTGATTGGCGTGAACCTGCTGCCGTCAAAAACAAGCGGATTATGTACGGGTATGAGTAGCTTTACTGTGTCTATCATACTGTTCATCACTTCTTTCAAATAGCTCAAGGCATTTAGCCACTATCGCTTGCTCAATCAACTTTCCAGCCTCTTTATTTACGGGGTGGTAGAAGTTGAGCTGGCGTGAGCCAACTTTCTTAGTTGGGTAGGTTATGCGATAGCCTGTACCGTCAAGCCGTTGATGTACGCCGAGCGAGCCAATAAATAGCTGCCCGTCAATCACACAGCTTGCAAAGGCGACAAGCCCGTCAGTCGGTTTGACTGGCGTGATGCTTACTTCGCTAACGGTCATTTTTCTTCCGTTCCATCGCTATTTCTTTATTGCTTGCCCAAGACCAAGCTGAAAGAAGTAGGCTAATCAATTTGTTAAGTGCTATTCGCACTACCTTGTAGAAAATCATCATTTTCATTCCTTTGTTCATTACGTTGCTTAGAGGCAAAGTCCATCTGTATGAGAACGTCAAAGAAACCAGTGAGGTTGCGTACAGCCTCATCGCTCAACTCAGCAGCCACGCCATCGTTTGCGGCATTGTCTTGTGGTTCTGCTGGTAGTGGTTTATTCTTCGTTGCCATATAAAAAGTAGCCTCACTAACGAGACTACTTTCACGGCATACGAGCCAACCTAGACGCTCATTGGCTCACAGTTCGCTCACATTTTACTACTGATATTTTGTAGTTATTCGCACTTTTGCCGCTCTACAACTTAGCAACTTCTCAATACCTAATTCTTTTTTAACCCTTTTGTTTACTCGTAAGTGAGCGTCATACACAGCACGTTGGCTATCTTGGCTTTTTGTAGTGTGTTCAAGTATGTCGTCTTCATTTGCGGCTGACCTACGGTTCTTGAAGACTAGCTTGCACATATAGTATTCAAGTGTTTCGTCGGGTATTTCGCACGACTTGCCGTTATAGGTTAGCTTGCTCGCTTTAGCATCAAACCGAACTTTATCTTGAGCCGTTTCAGTGCTTTTTGGCTCGCTTGATTCTTCTTCGTCATCATCAAAATGGGCAGGTGCATCATCAGGATAATTTGGTTGGGGTTTAGGTTCTTTGTTGATAACGACCCCTCGTTTTTTACGAAAATCTTTAGCAAACGCATCAGTACGCTTATACCAATTATCAGTTGCCTCACGAGCTGCTATTTTGTGTGCGGCTATCAATTCGTCCATTTCAGCAAAAGCAGCGGTCAGCTTTTCATCAAGCTCAAACTCAACGTGGCTGTTGAGCATCCAATACTTTTGTAGTCTTGCGTAGTATTTCAATACCTCGGTACGACTATACTTCCAACCCTCGCCTATATCTTCGGCGTTTCCAAGCAATGTTTCATACAGTTCAGGTGCATCTTTTTGCCAGTCTTTCATTGTTGGCTTGCTCATCACATCTTCAATAAGGGCAGTTATCCTAACGTATGAAAAGTCTAGCTTGTCATCTTCAATAAGTACGCCAGCAGAAACTACCGCATCAAGAATAGCTACAACCCTGTTGTAGAACAGCCTTAGTAAGTAAACATCTTTTTGATGTTCTAGTTCGGCATCGCCGAGCAGTTCGTCAGCTAGTGCGGCAAATGCTAGCAGAACCTGAACTTGGTATTGCTGCTGCTCAAGGATGCGGTCAAACATCTCGTTTGCATCAAGTTCGTCCATTGCTACTTCGTGAATGTCTACTTGGTCTCGTGGGTGTATATTGGCACGGCTATCGTACTCATTCTTGGCAGTATATTTGATGACCTTTTTATCGTTAGCCAAAATGTCCAGCACTTGCTTTTGCTCGTGCATCTGTAAGCCTCGTTCTTCTAAGTTGCCTGAGTGCAGTAGCACGGTGTTACCAGTTATCAGCCCCTGATACTTGTTGTTTATTTCTTCAACAACAGCCTGTATCTTTTCTTTGCCAGTCATCACGCCATTTTTACGAGCGTGGTTTACCGATAGTGGCTCTTGTTTTGGCGGCGTGTCCTTTTCAGGCTTTTCGCCAATCCAATCAAGGTACTTGGGGTCTTTACGCAGTTCCTGCACGTATTTGTCAAAATCAGGCAGCAGTTCAATCAGGTACTTGTTGTACGTTTGGTCGGTTGGCATAGCAATCAGCCGTGCGGCGTTATGCTCTTTTTCTATCTTATTGACCATCTGAACAAAGTCCATTGGCTGGTATTTGTTTACTAGGTCGTTTGCAGGGTGCAGACCAATAGGCTTACCATTCTCGGTAACTTCACGTTCGTCAATCAGTCTGTTGATAAAAAAATAGATTTTTTCTTTGCCGTGTAAGCTCATATGTCATCACTTCTCTCAAAACACGTTTCTGGTAAGTCGTGTATAGTTATAGTATGACACAATCAGAGCAAAAACAGCCGAAGCTACTCACGCTCAAGCAAGCGTGTGAGCTGCTGAATTGCCATCCAAATACCCTTAGGGCGTGGGATGCCAAAGGCTACTTGGTTGCCGTGCGTTTTGGAACACGTGGTGATAGGCGTTACAAAAGAGAAGACATTATGAAGTTACTTGAAAAGAAAAAGTAGAATATGAGCCATAATCACGACCATAGCAATAACGATGGCAGTATCAAGTTCGGATTGGTTCTGAATACTGGCTTTACGATTGTTGAGTTTGTCTTCGGCATACTGACAGGTAGCCTTGCTCTTATTGCTGACGCAGCCCACAACCTAACAGATACATTTACGCTCACGGTGTCCTTTATTGCTAACCGCCTTGCTCGGCGTGAAGCTAACGACAGTAAAACCTTTGGCTATGGTCGTGCAACGATACTTGCTGCCTTGCTCAACGCTAGTGCAATGCTTGCTGTGGCTGCTTTTATCGTAATTGAGGCTATTCAGCGACTTGGCAACCCTCATCCAGTAGAGGGCGGTGTCGTGGCTGTTATTGCCTTTATAGGCATACTAGTAAACGGTTCAATCGCTCTGGTGCTATCCAAGAACCGTAAAGACTTAAATATGCGTAGTGCCTTTGTAGATATGGCATTTGACGCACTATCTTCACTCGGTGCAGTCATTGCTGGTCTGATTATCTGGCTGACAGGTATAACGTGGGTAGATAGTGCCGTTGGTCTGGTCATTGCCGCTCTACTGGTCTATAACACGCTTAAAATACTTCGTGAGGCGGTACAGATACTGCTTGAGGGAACGCCAAAAGACTTAGATATTGCGGCAATAACTCAAGCAATTACTGATACAGATAAGGTGCTGTCAGTTGATGATATGCACGTCTGGGCTATCCGTTCTGGCTACAATGCCTTGAGCTGCCATATTGCTATTGATGAAACTGAGCTGAAAGACAGCCGAAACATTGTAGAAGTAGTCAAAGCCAAGCTACGCAAAGACTACGATATACAACACGCTACGATTGAGGTTGAGCTTGAAGACTGCACCAAGCACGATGAACACGAGCGGCACTGATGACTGAGAAAAAGCCACTCAATCTTTTTATTGATACGAATGTGTTACTTGGTTTTTACAGATACAGTAAGGACGATTTGGCAAAGCTCAATCAGCTTGAGGATTTGATTGTAAAGACTAAGGACATAAAACTCATCGTTACCAGCCAACAGGTTGACGAGTTTTACCGAAACCGAGACAAGGTAATTGCAGATGTAGTAAAAGAATTGAGTACCTCAATCAGTATTCCGCAGCTATTTTCAGGGCATTCTGACTATAAACTGATAAGAAAACAAGCCGAGATGATAAAGACAGAAGTAGAGCGTGTCAAAAACGAAACACTAGAAGATGCTCGCAAAGGCAACCTCAAGGCTGACGCAATCATATCTCGCTTATTCAAAGATGCTACGGTTGTAAGTACAGAGATAATGCGGAAAGCTAAAAGCCGAGCCGAAGTAGGCAATCCGCCTGGCAAAGCTGGTTCGCTTGGGGATGCAATAAACTGGGAATTGCTCTTGAGCGTAGTACCTGCTGACGAGGATTTGCATATCGTATCACGAGACGGCGACTATGCCTCGGCACTAGACAAAGGTCAACTAAACAGCTTCCTTGAAAAGGAATGGAATAAAAGCCGATTTGGCTCACTGCACCTTTATGAAACTCTTAATAGCCTATTCAAAACCAACTTCCCGCAAATAAAGCTGATGGATGAGTACATTAAGGATGACCTAATAAGACAGTTAGGTCAGTCTGGTAGCTTTGACGGCAGCCGTGCAATCATTGAAAAGCTACTGAAAGTAGGCAACTTTTCGGAAAAACAGATTGCTGCATTATACAAAGCAGCAACCACAAATGACCAAGTGTATAACGCTCACAAATATAGTCCCGACCTTGTTGGCGATAAACTGTGGCAAATCATAAAGCCCCACTGGAGTAAGTTCACTAAGGAAACGCAAACCAACTGGATGGAAACATTCCCTGACAATAGTGAGCCAGAGGATTTGCCTTTCTAAAAACGCTTGGTAATTCTGCTCCCGAAGAAATTAGGTATATACACGGTGGAGTACCTACGACAGATATTAAGGGCGAGTACCCCCTACCTCTAATGCTTTTTGGCACTTGCATAATACCCCTAGGGGGTACTATCATAGAGTGATGATAGCTGACATAAAGCAACGAGCGTTACACCGAGCAAAGATACTTGAGGGTCAGATGCGTGGTGTGCAGAAGATGATTGATAGTGACGAATACTGTATGGACATAATCACGCAGACACTCGCAATACAAAAGTCCATTAGCTCGCTAAATAAGCTAGTGCTTGAAAATCATCTCAGAACACACGTTAAGCATATGTTTGAAGACGGCGATGTAGACAAGGCTGTTGCTGAGCTACTTGATGTGTATGAACTAAGCAAGGTGCGAGGTTCATAAGCTATGGAACACAAGCATACTCATCACGAACACGAAAGCTCGCAAGCAGCCCCATTCGTAGTGCCTAAAGCACCTTGGACTGACTGGCTACCGTTAGTAGTTGTAATCGCCTATATCCTTGGACTATCTGTACTTACAGCACAGCTCACATCTTTTACCGTAGGTAATCTATTTAGTTATGTGATGGGCTACTTTTTTATAGTGTTCTCGCTTTTCAAGATGATAAACATCTCAGGTTTTGCGATGGGTTATCACGAGTACGACATTATCAGTAAGCGTTGGTATAACTGGGGTTATATTGCTCCGTTTGTAGAACTTCTGCTCGGAACACTATATGTGCTACGGGTTGATAGCGTACTGCTACATATTGTTACGATTATCTTCTCGCTCGTTATTGTAGTTGGTGTTGCTCAGAAACTGGCAAAACGTGAACTGTTTACCTGTGCCTGTCTTGGTACTGTTCTAAAAGTACCACTTACTAAAGTCAGTCTGGTTGAGTATCTTGTTATGGCTCTGATGGCAGTGCCGATGATACTAGGAGTTATTTGATATGCGGTTTCTAAAAACCGTAAAGAACGCAGCTATTTTAGTAGCCGTTCTGTTGCTCAATTCCCTGAGTTTTGCTGGACACGCATCAGCGATGAACACAATGTCGCACGAAATGAGCGGTATGAACCACAGTTCAAACAGTAGCTCATCCTGTGCGACCCTTTGCCGAACAGCTGTCGTAAACAAAGAAGAATATGTTATCAACCTTGACGAGAATGAAGACGATGACGAACCTACTGTACCGTTTTATGCTCTTGCTCAACCAATAAGGCTAGACGCAAAGTCAGCCATTCAACGCATCTATGCAGCTGAGGTAAAACCGCCGCCAAAGATACCGATTTACATACTTTATGGTGTATTCAGAGCGTGAGATTTTGTTTGTCCTAACACGCATTTCTTAAACGTAACTTTGGAGAACCTATGAAAAAGAACAATGTAATTATCGTGGCTATTGTTGCCGTTGTGGCAATAGCTGGCATAAGTACCTACGCTCTAAGCAAAAATGATACCGAGACTATGGACGATAAGATGATGAGCAATAAATCATCACAGCAGTCAGTGGCTGGCACGGTAGATAAAAACTCATCCGAATACAAGATGTACAGTGAGTTAAAAGGCGAAGACTATGACCGTACGTTTATGGCAAATATGATTGTCCATCATCAGGGTGCGGTAGATATGGCTAACTTGGCTCTTGCAAGTGCCAAGCATCAGGAGCTGAAAGATATGGCAAACAACATTGTCTCGGCTCAGACCAAAGAAATATCGGATATGGAAAGCTGGCAAAAGACGTGGGGCTACCCTGCAAGCAGCGGTGCAATGATGGAAGACCACTCATCAATGGGAATGATGAACGATATGGCTGGTATGACCGAAAAGCTCAAGGGTCTATCTGGCGATGCTTTTGACAAGGCGTTTCTATCTTTAATGATTGAGCATCATCAGTCTGCCATCAATATGGCGTATTCGGGTCAAACTAACGCTAAGCACGATGAAGTGAAGACACTCACAAAAGCGATAGTTGATGCTCAAAGCAAGGAAATTGCTCAAATGCAACAATGGCAAAAAGACTGGGGTTATTAGAAGTAGACTAGGTTTTGGCTTTCGGAACGATTATAGACTATCTACCAGTTTGAAAAGTTACCTGACTAGATGAGATTATCAGCAAGTCGGAATTGTTCAGCGAGGTGTTTTAGTCTATAATCTTCTTGAGCATCAATGGCTGCCGTTTGAAATACGTCAACGATGGTGCACCAAGAACGAAATCACCATTTTTTAAGAACCCTTTCCAGGGTTCTTTTAGTTCAAAAACAACTTCTGACCCCTGTCGGAAGTCCTTGCCAGTAGCTGTAATAGTGAAATTAGAGAAGAAAATCCTGAGTAGTCCGTCCATAACCTTCATATCGCGAATTTTTCCTAAGATATCAGGGGTAGATTGTAAAAGTTTAAGATATTCCTCGAAACTAGGTATTGATTCATCCATGCTGTCTCGTGTGAGCATGGCCTTTTTATAGTCTTCTTTCATACTCACAATCTCATTCAACAGCTTATCGAGGTCATAGTGCTTACTGAGCTTAGGCGTATTAGCTATCAACTCTTTTGCCTGGTCGTAGAGCCTCTGTTTGTTAGCGATACGAGTCCGTAAACTTGCGACAAGACTATCAAACTCAGTGACCTTCTTTTTAAGACTAACTCTCGCGTGTTTTACATAGTCTGCATAGTTCGATTCTGTCACAAATAGATACTCACTAAAGAACTTGGTTGCCGTATCAATAATAACTTTACCTCTGGCCGATTTATCCTTCATTGGGCAGCCCTCAGTTTCACATTTATAGTAGTAGCGATAAAGCACTAGCTCCTTGGTGTCTTTGTCTCGTTTCGGAAGCATCATCGAAGTCATAGACTGTTTGCAATGACCACAAAATACACCTTGTCTAAATAGGTCAGCGAGTCTAACACTAGTTTTCGGACTGTTGATTGAAGTTACTTTGGCGGTAATGGGGTCAATCTTATTGATTTTGAAATAATCGTCAACGGTTATAGCGGGCTCAAAATCATAAATCTCAGACAAGTTCGCGTAGTTTGAGCCCCACTCCAGGATACCTGCATATGTTGGGTCATGCAGAAGAATTGACACATCATCCTTGCTCCATTTATGGGGAACAGGTTCGGCTTCTCGACGTTTCTGGACGGTGTAATTTTGCTCATTAATCCATAGCCGGATTTCTTTTTGCGACCAACCTTCAATCGCCATATTAAACATGTGCTTGATGAGTTTGAAGTTATCGGGGTCTGGCTGGAGGTGCCGCTGAGTATCA
Organism: Candidatus Saccharibacteria bacterium UBA6664; assembly: GCA_002455275.1. Taxonomy (GTDB): domain Bacteria; phylum Patescibacteriota; class Saccharimonadia; order Saccharimonadales; family Saccharimonadaceae; genus UBA1020. The sequence goes on along the minus strand of DKKO01000001.1, from coordinate 187,064 downwards.
ATAATGTAGCCGTGCATAAACTTACCGATGAACTCACCGTCCTCGGTAGCACGCTTATTGCCTCTCCCAACACTCTCACTTAGATGCTCGGAATACTGCTTCGCCATCACAAACGTAATACCAAGTAGCATTTTACCGGCAGGGGTATTTTCAAACGTAAACGTCTTGAACTTGAGGTCACGAATCGCATGTCTGTCTACAAGGTCAATAATCGCTCCTGCATCCTTCATGTTGCGCGACAGGCGGTCTGGGTGCCACGCAATAACTCCGTCTATCCGCCCCATTTGGATATCACGAATCATATCGGAGAACCGTTCACGAGCATCAGGATACTTCGCCGAGACGCTTTCTTGATATACTTCGACCACATTAAGACCATTCGGAATAACTACTGTATCCATGCACTCTTTTATCTGGTCTTCTATAGAAGATGCCTGCCTGTCTTCACTAGTAGTGGATTTTCTGACATACAGAGCATAGCGGACTTGGCTCGTGTCCACTTTCGTCATATCCTCTGGTTGTCCGGCCTTTAGAAGCTCCAGTAGCTGTTGTTGCTTAGCTCTCTCTTCCATACCTAGATTATATAGTCTAGGTATGGTTAGAGCTACTTTAGGCTAGAATTATAGTATAACTTTGATACCATTTTTGATGAGGAAAGGTTTGTTTACCGCCTCTTCTTCACTGTATTTATCGAGAATCTCAAGCAAATCCTCGTAGTTTAGGTCTTCTGCTGTGCTCGTTGCCACAACAATACTCCGCTATCTACAGATACATGTAAAACCAGCCTTTCGAGAAGGTTTTGCAAGTCCTGTTTATAGCAGAGAAGGCGGCCTGTTGATGTCAACTAAAGTCTATAATGGCCATAGCTCTGAACTATTGATATGAAGTTTTTATATAGACTGTACCTACTATTATGAGCTTATTTTCTTATATAATCTGTAGCAAGATTTACTACGATAGTTCGAAAAGTCCACTGTTCCCCACTGTTCTTTGCCAAAAATACTATATAATGAGAATTGTCTAAACCGGTATCAACAAAACGCATATTTGCGTGTTTACGCTTTGAAATGGGCGACTCGCGTAAAAGTATTTAGCGTAAGCTGGTACTGGTTTAGACGACCTGCGGGTCGTCCTTTTTTAATGGAACCCGTCAACAATAACTAGCCTTTAAGGAGGGCTCTAATGAACACAAAAGAATCAAAACCATGGTACAAAAAATGGTGGGTATGGCTAATTATTATCATAGTTCTTATCGGTATTGGCGGTGCAGCTGGTAACAAGAATGACACTGCGACTAAAACTGGCTCTAACGACAATTCTGCCAGTGAAAAGAGGGCCGAAGAAAAGACGGAGTTCAAAGTTGGTGAGACAGCCACGTTCGACAATAAATCAATTACGGTTACAGACGTTCAACGGAATTACGACACCGGCAACCAGTTCGCTCAACCAGAGTCGGGCAAAGAATTCGTTATTATTACTGTGAATATTACAAATAATAGCGATAAGACACTTGACTACAATACTTACGAGTTTAAAATGCAGGACTCAAATGGTGTTCAGCAAAGCGAAGCAATTACTGCCCTTAGCGAAGGTAAGCTGAATAGCGGCTCTCTAGCCGCTGGCGGTAAGGTTACAGGTAAACTAGCATACGAAGTACCAAAGGACGACGCAGGTTTAAAACTCCTGTACCAGAACTTTAGCTTCTTTGATAACAAGGCAATCACGTTCAACCTACAATAGCTAAGTACCCATGCCAAACAGAATCCCGTCGTAATCAGGCGGGATTTTTGTGCTTTACGACACGTTCTAAGCGCGTTTACGCGGAGTTAGCCCAGAATACGTCCAAATACTTTAATAACAGAGATGAGGACATTACAATTAAAATATGGAGATGAGTCGAATCATTGAAGAATTAGAGCGACAAGGCATTGCGGTGACTTACGAGAATATTGCTATTTTCGCAGTGTTTGCTTCACAGGAAGACTTAATTGGACGGCTAAACCTAGAATCTGAAGCCCAATAACGTGCCGCTCGGCTCACTGTCGCTATACCTGAGAACAACACTATTATCAAATATTTTTCTAAACTCGTCGTCGAATAGATGGTATGGTACGTCATCAGAGTTAATTGTACAAATATACTGAAAACCGCACTGAGTGGATTTTTTATATGCCAACTTCAATGCCTTGGCTATTTGCCGTTCATCAACTCCATCAAATATGCGTGAATCATGAATAAGTGGTATAGAGCGCCCCCTTAGACGACTTGATAATTCTGCTATTAGGAGGTCGTAGCAAAAAACTTTCATATTCGTAACACCACCGCTTGACGCGCGGAGTATCTTAACCCCAAACTTGTAACCCGATGATGTTATATTAATCGATAATGTTCCAGGTTCTGAATATAAGGCCTCGGAGTTGCTATTAAATATTTTAATCGCCTCATCAACGCTTGTACGACGTTCGCTATAATCTTGCGTCATAGCCTGTTTAAGTTGTTCAATCTCGATTGCTATCTTACTCATGCCATTGTTAAATTCCACAAGTTTTTCAATACGATTATTCACGTCATCAAATTGATGCTGAATAGAAGATACGCGATTTTGTAATTGACTAAACTCATCTAGAGCGCCGTGGCTATTAAGAACTGCCATGGCGCTTTCTTTCTTCCCGCTAAGTTGAGCTACTAGCTTACGCTTGGTGCTTACCAGCCCTCTCAGTCTCTTAATTTCATCTTTGAGATACTGAGCCCTATTTTCAACGACCGTCTTATGAAAGGCTTGTACCTCATCCAACTTTTTCTTTAGTTGTTCATTGAAATAAACGCCAGCTTGCTGGTATATCGATTCAACATCCGCAACACTGATGTCATGCTCCAGCTTAATATTCTCCTCATACTGCTCGATTGCTTTCTCGTGCAGATTAATCTCATTAAGAAGCTGATGAATATCATTCGTATAGACATCTGCTTCATCCTGAATCTCATAGTATTCATCATGAACCCTGAATGCCGCTACTCGCTGCTTTAAAGATTCCAGTTTTTCAGAGACTCTTACTTTTTCCGCTTCTAGCTCACCCATATTGCCAGTAAAATCATCAAGCATTCCTGAGGTTGCGGCTTTTTGTAAATCTCCAAGTAATTTCTTCTTTTTTTCAATCTCTGAAAACTTATAAGAGTAGTCATCGTTAAGACCGAGCAAGTAGGCGTTCGCCATTTGCGTTGGCAGCGCCTTCTGGTAAGACGCATACTTAAAGGGGTCTACAAAAGCTGTAGGGTCGCTTCTCATAAAATATGACATCAGATTTCGATACGATAATTGCCCCGGCTTATTGTCTTGATGTGTGATACCGAATATTCTAATGCCTAATACTTTCTTGAAATCCTCAACGGTTATTTTTAGATATTCGTCAGAAGTCTTGATTGGCCATTTATGCAAATCACCAGAAATTGTTACGAGAGCTTGAGTAGCCGGTGCTCGGTCAAAGACAAAATTATCGCCATTAACTTCAACGTCAAGGCTGAACGACCAGCCAGCCAGCTCCTCTTTCTCTAATGTGTTTGAAATGTTTGACCCAAGACAAAAATTAATAATTTCTACTAGGAGCGTCTTCCCAAGCCCATTTCTTGAATCTTTGTCTGTTGAGTCTTCAGTGACATCTGCGAGGATGATACTCCAGTCATCATTAAAAATAGTTTCTTTGAAGCCATCTTTATTCGCATGAATACCATTAATTTTCATCTTTATTACCTACGCTTATTATGCCATGCTCAAGTTCTATTGCGCCAATAGAATATAGAAATACTAATCCTTTTATATACTTTTCGTAACTATTAGTAGTCTCTTCTCTTTTTACCTTTTCCCACAATGATGAGACTGTATCGCTATGAGATATTTTTTGAAGTAACATAGCACCTACGCCGATGAGGGAGAAAGAAGTTTTTATTGTTTTGTCTGGTAACATCATTATTTCTCGAATATATCGCAAACATTAAAGTAGTAAGCTATAACGGTAAGTCCTGCGGCTTGTCTCTTAAAATCATTGCTCCCGCCTGATGAAAAACTAAGCATTTCATAAAATATCTCATCAGGGCTCAAACCTGCTGCTTTCACGGAATTGTATTTCTCTACAATAATATTACGCAATCTTGACGAGAAAGATGAATCAAGATTTTTATTCAAATAATCTTCTAGCTGGTCTTCCCGTACAAGCCCCATACGAAGAAGGTCTTCGACGTCCGAACTCAGTTCATTTTTAGCAATCTTCTCTGCTGGCGGTATCAACTTGAGTGTACCGTCGTATTTTGTCGTGGTTCCCTGCACTAAATAAGAGATTGTTACATCCAGTTCAGCAAAGCCAATATTTAGCAGATTCTCTTGGAATATTGATGAGAGTCTTTTGAGAAAATCATTCTTAATCTTATGCAAGTCTTCAACAGAGTATTCACTATGATAGTTATCAATCTCATCGTGGTGAGTACCGCAAAGCAGCATAAGATTGTCAGGGCTGTTTCGTTTCGACAACGAAAGCTCAGTCGTAAATCTAGCCGAGCCTTCATTCTCTCCAACAATATGTGCGATTTTGCCAATGGTTGCGCTTGTACCATCGTCCATAGTCCGTGAAAGCAAAATATCACATCGTGCACATCTGCCATTAAACTGACCCCAGACAATATTTGTTATTTTTGGCGTAAGACTAGAAGACATAACTTAAGTTAATTATATCCTACTCAGCTTAATTTCTTCACTACTTCATTGAGATGAAGTTTATGCTTTAATCTGTTATAATATCCTTATCCATGAGCAACTTTGCGAGTGGGGAGTTCCTTTCTGATAAACTTTTCTCTAATTCATCACTCGGCCGATATACACGGCGTTGGCCAATATAGTAATGCTGACGAGAAAGGAGAAAAACAATGGCTAATCGAAAAGCTCCTGATGCCCCAGGGATGTCAGGATACCGCTCTAGAAACCAAAGTGGCCCACTACGCCAAAAACGTAGCGACACACTGGTAAAAACCATCGAGAAGCAGTACAAAACGGACTTCAACGTTCGTGGTGACATGCAACTCGGCACATTGCTTAAAAAACAAGGTGTAGCATCATTGAACGACCTAATGCGAAAGCAGAGGTAGTTCGGTGAGAGGAAAGGGCTCAGACTCCCCACTCACATATTTGCTTATGATTAAAGTATAGCATAAGCGTCTTATTCCAGACATTTAGTGTGGATATGATTAATATATGATTCTGACTTCGCTCTGTGTTGGTTCCGGCAACGATATATCCACCCTGCTTTCGATGTCGTCAACAACCCGCTCAAAAACTTTAAGTAGGTTCTGTAAATGTGCACCATTCTAAGACGCCTAGTTTGCCTAGGTGTTTTTGAATGGTACTGGCTGGCTCTAACTCCTGGCCTCGACCCGAAGACAATCGCCAGGCACACCTGAACCCGCTTGGCGGGTCAGGTGTTTAGAGTCTCCTAACCCATATAGATGCTAAACTTAAAAGATACAACTTTAAAAAAGGAGTAGGCGAAATGGCAAAGTATGTAGATGGATTTGTGCTCGTAGTGCCCAAGGGCAAAGAAGCAGAATACCAAAAAATGGCAGAAATGGGCCGCGACTCCTGGATGAAGCATGGCGCGCTACAGTATTTTGAATGCCGGGGCGATGATCTGAAGCAACAAGAAATGGACGACATGAAATCTCGTGCATTTGCCGAAATGGCTGGCGCAAGCGCAGACGACAATGTGTGGTTTTCGTGGATAGTATTTGAATCGAAAGAACACCGCGACGAAGTAAACGCGAAAGTGATGGAAGAAATGTCGCAAATGGACATGCCAGAAGACTTTGAAATGCCCACCGATATGACCAAAATGGCGTATGGTGGTTTTGAAGTAGCCGTTGAAGGCTAGGCATGAAGCTGCTACGTAAAGCATCTGTACGAATAGTGATTGCCTTAGTTGTTGGATTTTTACTTGCTGGTGCATTAACAAAAATTACCTATACCTGCACACCAATAGACGGCAGTGTAGATTGCCTAGCATTTGATAAGGCAATTATGCACCCCGCCGATTTACTAAATAACAAACAAAACAGTCTGGTTAAATTCTCTTTGGTTTTTGCGATATCTGCTGTAGCCATCTTTGCGATACTAAGTGTTGTAACCAAGTACCGCTCCCGTGGTATCAAATAGAAGGTGTGTGGCCTCGCACAGTAAGTGCTGAAAAAACACCCCCGAAAAAATGGTAAATTCGACAGCTCAGGTTTGAGCTCTATCTATTTCAGTGTTACGCCGCGATGAATGAGCGCATACCAATGCTACCCATTTCTATTACGTCGTTAAAGTAAGTCAATCCTTCTGAGCTATCAAGCAATGCCATAGCTGCGAGCATAGGGCGATAATGGTCGTCCATTTGCACTGCAACGGCTGCGCTGCTAGAGATTTTGCGTGGGTTTGCCAGTAGCTCGAGGTTGTGCAGGCTCATTTGCTCGCTAGCTTTTGTATCGAACTCTAACGCCCAATCAAACACTTTGTCATCGTGAAAATTCAGCATGCGCAGGTTGTGAACCAAATTGCCACTGCCAATGAAAATAACTCCTTTTTCACGTAGCGGTTTGAGTAACTTAAACATCTCTGTCATTTGCGGTAGAGATTGATTAATGTCGAGGCTAATTTGCAGTACTGGCACTTTTACATTTGGCGCCATGTGCTTCAAAACCGACCACGTGCCATGATCGAGCCCCCAAGAACTATCTAGTTGAGCTTCGTAATGCAAAAAAGCATCGCGCAAGGTGCCGGCAATGCTTGGGTCGCCTTTTGCCGGATACTTTACCTGATAGAGCTCGTCGGGAAAGCCATACATATCGTAAATAATCGGCTGCGTAGGCGCATCAGTTATTTTTGTGCCGCGCGTAAGCCAGTGCGCACTAATGACGACGAATGCCTGTGGCTGTGGCAAGCTCTTGCCTACTTCAGCCCAGTGTCTTGTGATGTCATTGTCGAGTATGGCGTTCATAGGGTTGCCATGACCAACAAACAGCACCGGCATTTTAGGGCTTGGCTTGAGTGTATGTGATAGTTTCTGTAGTTTTTCCATAGTTGAGATGTAAATTACTATACTTTATATAGTATAGCAGAAATCTAAGCTTACACCTTAAAATAAGTAGCGAGTTATATTTCTGTAGTATTATTGACTATAGTAAGCATAAGCAACGTATTGATGACAAAAAAATTAAACAGATTCGTTAAGTCGGAAAGACTGTTAAACAGGCGCATCAACAGAGCCGAGCGCCAAGCAATTTCTGTTGGCAAGGGCTTTTTGAACGTGAAAAAATACAACCGCTTTTTACGAGTGCTAGGCCCTGGCCTGGTAACCGGCGCTGCCGACGATGACCCGTCTGGTATTGCCACCTATTCGCAGGCCGGCGCCAGCTTTGGCTATGGCCTACTGTGGGCGTTTCCCCTGATGTACCCGCTGCTACTTGCTGTACAAGAAAGCTGTGCACGTATTGGCGCTATAACTGGCAAAGGCCTTGCCGCAGTAATAAAAGAAAACTATAGCAAAAAGCTGCTGTATATGTCGGTAGGCTTGGTAGTGGTTGCAAATACCATAAACATCGGTGCCGACCTTGGCGCTATGGCCGCTACCACGCAACTATTTGTCGATGTTCCATTTGCCCTACTGGCCTGTTTATACGCGCTGATAATAGTGCTGCTCGTGATATTTGTTAGCTACAAGCACTACGCGAAAATACTAAAATGGCTGGCGATTACACTACTTGCTTACCCCGTGACCGCCCTACTAGTTGGCCAGAATTGGCCAGAGGTATTTCACGCGACGTTTACTATTTCTCCAAAGCTCGACTTTCAAACAATATACATATTTGTCGGTATGCTCGGCACGACGATTTCACCGTATTTATTTTTCTGGGATACCTCTGAACAAGTGGAAGAAGAGGTGGCTAAGCGCAACTTGAAAAAAATTGGTGAAGTACCAAACGCGACGAAACGCTACCTGCATAATTTGCGGCTTGATAATTTTGTCGGTATGACGCTAGCTAGCTTGACTGCTTGGTTTATTGTAATCGCATGTGCTTCGACGCTATATGCAAATGGTATAACCCAAATAAACACCGCCGCGGATGCCGCACGAGCGCTCGAACCACTCGTACAAGGCTTTCCCGATGCGGGCTTGGTGGCGAAGCTTATATTTTCAGTTGGAGTAATTGGGCTTGGGCTTCTAGCAGTGCCAGTACTAGCTGGTTCGTCGTCTTACGCGATAAGCGAAGCCCTAGGCTGGAAAGAAGGCTTGTACAGAAAATTCAAACGAGCTATCGGTTTTTACGCAGTGATTATTGCTTCAACGCTAGTAGGCTTAGCGATTAACTTCCTAGGGATTGACCCTATAAAAGCACTCGTATTTACTGCCGTGTTCAATGGTATAGCATCTGTGCCATTGCTGTTTATGATTGCGAAGGTAGGCAACAACAAAACAATCATGGGCGACTACAAGAACGGTGCTTTATCTAATGTTGTAATACGATTAGCGTTTGTAATTATGACCGCCGCGGTACTTGTGTTATTTGTATCGTTCGCGAGCATCGGCTGAACAAACCCGCTTCATATTTAAAGCATTTAGACTATACTAGTGGCATGGCCGAGTTAAAGACGAAAGTTAACGACGGAAGCGTAGAAGATTTTATAGGTAGCGTCGAAAACGAGAAACGACGCGCCGACGGCTTTGTGTTACTAGAAATCTACAAACGCGCGACCAAGCAACAGCCCAAGCTTTGGGGCACAAGCATTGTTGGCTTCGGTATGTACCACTACAAATCTGAGCGCAGCTCGCAAGAAGGTGACTGGCCACTTGCAGCTTTTTCGCCAAGAAAGCAAAACTTAACGCTGTATGTTTACCCAAACAACTTCCCTGACCTTCTAAAAGATCTTGGTAAACATAAAACAGGCGGAAGCTGTTTATATATCAATAAAATTGAAGATGTAGACTCGAAGAAGCTCGAGGTGCTGGTGGCCGCTAGCTACAAATGGGCGAAAGAAAATCTTGGCCCTAAAACCTAAATACTTACACTAGACCCTTCAATGGTCGTAACTCGCCTTTTCGTTTCACGATGTTTTTGTAATCCCACTGAATTTCAATACATTTCTTGAGCCAACGTCGAAGTTCTTCGACATCTACGTCGTCTACACTTACGAACCTTGCTTCAGCAGTAGGATATTTATCGCCTACCTGGCTCAATGTTGGTTCATGAAATGAAAGTCCGCTCCAAAACAACAGCTGTACGCCTAGTTTACGCACAGAATAACCAACTACAGGATTGTTCTCGGAAAACCAAACAGGTGCACCATGCCAAATCTTGCAGGTTGTAACCTCGCCTATTTCAGCTTGTATTATCTTTTGTAAGTTAGTACAAATTTCTTGCGATGTATCATCTTGTTTTCGGTTGTATTCTGATATTGTTTCCATACATCTATAATACCCTGTTCAATCGACGATTGTTTATTTATTGATTCAGGCTCATAATTGGTGCGGAGGTTTGTGATGGAAAAAATCGACTATAAGAAACAACTGAAGCAATTTTACAGCGGTAAAGTTGGGGATATGTTGGTAGTTGAAGTGCCGTCGCATAACTTTTTAATGATTGATGGCCACGGCGACCCAAACACGTCGAAGGAATATATTGATGCGATTCAAGCACTCTACCCCGTTGCGTATACTTTGAAATTTATGAGCAAGCGCACATTGGGCAAAGATTTTGCTGTAATGCCGCTTGAAGGCTTGTGGTGGTCTGACAATATGGACGACTTTTTAACTGGAAACAAGTCTAATTGGAACTGGACGATGATGATACTTCAGCCAGAATTTATTACGAACGAAATGTTTGAAGCCGCCAAAGATGACGTTGCAAAGAAAAAGAACCCAAAACTTATAGATAGATTACGACTTGAAAGTTATACGGAAGGTCGTGCGGCACAAGTAATGTACGTAGGCGCGTACTCTGATGAGGGCCCGACTATTAAAAAGCTACATGAATTTATTGCGGAAAATGACGGAAAGCTCGAAGCAACCAATAAGCATCACCACGAGATATACCTTGGCGACCCGCGCCGCACTAGCCCCGACAAACTAAAAACTATCATTCGACAGCCCTTTTGATACTATAGCTATATGAAAGCGATAATCTTTGACTGTTTTGGCGTGCTTATAGGCAGAGGCTTTTGGAATGTGTATAAAAGTCTTGGTGGCGATTTAGAAGCAGATGCTGAATTTATCGATGAACAACTTCAAAAAGTGGACTTGGGGGAAATTTCAGGGCACGAGTTTAGCGAACTAATGGCAAATCGACTACATATGCCTGTAGATATGTACTTGGACACGTTCGCAAAAGATGAGAAACCGAATGAAGATGTTTTTGACTATATACAACATGAACTAAAGCCACATTACAAACTCGCGCTAGTAAGTAATGCTACCGGCGATTCCGTGCGGAAAAGAATACCCGAAGACAAAATGGCATTGTTTGACGAAGTATTTATATCAGGCGAGGTGGGGATATTGAAGCCAGACCCACGACTATTTAAGATGGCGCTCAGAGCGCTCGATGTAGATGCAAACGACGCAGTATTCGTGGACGACCATCAAGAATATATCGATGGTGCGGTGGCTGTGGGACTACACACCATTTTATTTACCAGTCTAGAAGACTTTAAGCTAAAACTACAAACTCTTCTATAGTAATGATTCAGTTACTTCACGTGAAGTAACTGATCGAGGATGTTTTTTGCATGTGCCCAATCTTGCATATTTGATTGGTAGCGCTGCCAACCACCTACGGTAATTTGATAGTATTTCCGCCGTCCGCCTTTTGTTTCGTCTCCCCAATATGAAGTAATCAGCGCTTCTTTCTCAAGCCGCTTCAAGCTCGAATACATTGTGGGCTCTTTTAACTGATAGTCGCCTTCGGTTGTTTCGCCCACCATTTTTATTATCTCGTAGCCATACCTATCGCCATCACTGAGTAGCTTTAAAATAATGGTATCCGTGTGACCCCTAAGAAGATCAGCCGTAAGCATTTTATTGTTCATATATACACTGTATGTCATAGTACTATGTATGTAAAGGTACTTTTACTATGCTCTGCTGGCGTATGTTGATTTTTTTAAGCGGGTAGTTCATGATATTACTAATCATATGCGGATCTATTCCACCATGATATGTCCTAAGCAGACGAAAATAACTCTAATGGAGAAGCGCAATGCCTAAACTCGCACGACTTGTTACGTTACTATCAATTTTTATTCTTGCGCTGTTTGTTGCGTTCTACCTACCTGCGCGAGCAGTAGCAGTTTCGCTTGAAGAAGTGAGCTCGGGAACCAATGCTGCCGATGCGGCAAATTACACGATCCCTACGGTAACTGTTTCTCATGATGCACGATTGGTGCTATTTGTAACCTCAGGACGAACTGACGGAACTGCAGCAAAAGCAAGCGCCGTAGATGGCTTTTCTAGCACATGGCACGAAGTACAAAGTGGTGTCGTAAATAGTGGCAACCTCTACTCAAGCGTTTATACCGCCCAAGTTGACCAGGGCTCAAGCACAATTGGCGTATCTTTCCCGGCTACTCAGCAAAACTTTAGTTGGCGACTAGTTGCTACTGCAAGCAAGAATGATACAATTGTTCAATCAGTTTCTGCTTACTCATCAAGTAGGACCCCTGCTGCTTCCTTACCAGCTGCGGTAACAACCGGTAACGCCACTTTAGGCTTTATCGCTGCGCTTTCAACATCACAGACTATTGCCGCTGGCTCCGGCTATGGCCAAATCGGTACTCAGTACACAAACACAAGTCCGACCATCCGCGGGGCAGCCGAGTGGCGAGCAGATGGAACAAAATCTGTTAACTTCACTACGTCCGGTACAACTCAAAAGACCATTATTGCGCTAGAGATCGCGGCCGATGGCAATGTCGTTACACCTCCGGATGGAAACAAAGAAGCGCATGTAGCTGTAATCGGCGATTCACTCACCTACCAAAATGGTCTAGGCGAAGGCAACATTACGCAAAAACTAGTGGACGACGGCTACAGCGCGTCAAACCTTTATGTCTACGGTGTTGGCGGCAAGAAGATTACCGCTGCCGACTCTAAAGGCAAAACCACCGTACAGAACATTGCTGAGGCGCGCAACAAGCTTGGCAACGTTGATGTGTGGTTGATTGCACTCGGTACCAACAACGTGAGCGACTCCCAGACGACCTTCGTAAATAACATGAACACTGTACTCAATACGATTGGTTCAACTGATAAAGTAGTATGGGTTGGCGTAAGTTTTTATCGTGTAACCAACACGAACGCCGCAAAGGTAAACCCCTGGATTCAATCAACAATCGGTGGTTACGGCAACGCTACTTATGCTGACTGGAATTCATTCATACACAACGGACGTGACGAAACTGGGCTTTGGATTTACCCTACCGACTCGACACATATGACCGAAGCAGGTTACGCGATTCGAAACGACTATTACCTACAGCAAATCAATGCTGTCGACGCAACTCTTGCACGTCCATAATCGCCTTAAACCACTCTTATGCAAAAATGAAAGCCCTTGTGCTTTCATTTTTGCAATGCGCACTATATAATCCAAGGCAAAGTAATTACCTCTGGTGGAAGGCTGTAAGGAGTTATTGTGTTAGAACGTACTAAAAGCTATATAAATTCGCGTAAGCAGCCGGTAAAAGTGCTCGCTTTTTCGGTAGGAGCGGCAATTGTATCTCTGGGCCTAGTTGTTTCAGCGTGGGCGGCGTCACTTGAGCTTCAAGATCGAGCTGTATTAGCGGGTATTAATTATCCTTCTACACCGTCTTGGGATGTATGTACAGCGGATTACAACAATGATGGCAACGAAGATTTCCATGCAAGCCTACACATGAAAAACGCTGGAGCACTGTATACAAATATGGGCGATGGGGGCTTTAGTAAAGTAGTCACCAACATCGTTTCACCACGGCCTACCCCAGGGTATGGCTCAAAAGCATTTGTTGATCGCCACGCTTGTGCGTGGGCGGACGTAGACGGCAATGGACTACTCGACCTTTACAACTCTGCTGGTCGCTGGGCATCAAACAAGTACAAAGATGCTGGTATCGATAACGAACTTTATTTGCAGACGGCACCTGGTGTGTTTACTGACGTAGCGACCGAAAAGGGAGTTGGCGAACCGTGTACTCGTGGACGCTTCGTAGTATTTGCAGATTTTAACGGTGACGGTAAACCAGACCTATTCTTAGGAGCACAAAAAGAACGAGCAGATACTGCAGACGTATGTAACACACTTGCTGACAGCCCATATAACGAGCAATCGAAAGTATTTGTTAACCTTGGTAATGACGAGAATGGAACATGGCTTGGCTTCCGCACCGCACCTGAATACAACGTAACTCTTGCGAACACCGGCAACCGCTTTGCAGTTGCTTGGGACGAAAACAACGACGGTAAAGTAGACCTTCTGACCCAAACCTTCGTGAACAACCGCCCTCTGCTCTACCGCAACAACGGCACCAGCTTTACTGAAATATCACGAGCTGGAACCAAAAAACTTCCTGTTATGAATGGGGTGAAAGTTGGTGACATCAACCGTGATGGAATAAACGACTTGGTATTTGCCGACAACAATGGCTTCGCCTTCCTACGCGGTACCGCAACTGGCATCACCACCGTTGCTACCCGCATTGGTAGCAACGTGGCAAGCAATGCCGATGGCTGGAACGTAGCCCTTGGTGACATAAACGGTGATGGCCTGCTTGACGTTTACGGACAAACAAAGGCAGCCTCAGGAAGCGTAAACCCAGATGACATCGTGTATGTCGCCCAGCCAGACGGAAGCTTCGTACCATATGTTGCTCCGTCTGCCACAGGTGACGCGAATGATGTTGAGTCTGTGCTTGTAAACGGTCGCGCGCAGTTCGTCGTACTTAATGGTGGCAACGATGAAAAAGAAGCACCTGGTCCAATTCAACTTATCTACTGGGTTGACCAGCAAAGCTCGTCTCTTCGATAGGCAGTTCTCATGAAATTAGTTGACCGCTGCGTATTCGTGGGTGGGTTTGGCTCTAGCGAAGAAACTGTTGTTCCGGTTGCTCATGCGCTAGAACAACGAGGTGACTACAAGAGTATCGAAGCAATTGGGTTCTCAGAAGCTCGAAAGAATCCCGAAATATTCGGCCGGATGACTGCTGATGCTGCCGCAATACTCACACATTCTGCCGGCGTGCTGCTCGCTCTTGATAGTGCACCAAATGGCCAAGAAATACACGCAATTGCTCCGCCGATACGGCGTAGTGCAATCGAGCTCGCAACAGCCAGAACAGTTCGTAAGGCAATTACCATGCATCGAAACATTGATACGACTTTGCGTCGGATAGCTGTTCAACATTATGAGAGAGCAAGTGCTAGAGAATTACTGCATCATCCTTTTGCAAATTTCTCTCAACTGGGGAGAATTGCCAGCTTTGATGTACGCGATCAAAGCGGTTTTAACCGACCGTTCTATGTAGGACTGATGGATCAGGATGAATTTTTCGGCATGTCTGAAGAGGACTATCAAACATTAATTGGGTATGGCAACAACGTTCAATATTTTCCACTGGCAGGCGAACACGATGAGCTACTTCTTGACCCTCAGATGACACTTGACGAGTACTATGCACGCCTTAGTGAAGTGTACTAGCATGCTACAATAGGAATAATGTTCAGAAAATCAAAACCAAAAAATGAGCTTGATATTGACGTACGTTTCATTTTAGCGAACGAGCGTACATTGCTCGCCTGGATACGAACGGGCCTCACCCTTATTGCTGGTGGAGTAGCCGTCGCTTTTATCGCCACTGACTCAAAGTACGGCACGCTGGCTGGGCTTGGAGCCATAGCCTTTGGTGGACTACTTTCAGCGATCGGTTACACACGGTATAGAGCAGCGGATACTGCGATTCGTGAAGGCATTCTTCCCAGCACCGGTATTAGCGGTTTACTTGTAGTGGTTGGGGTTATTGTTTTCGCTGTAGCGTTAATCTTGCTTCAAGAGCTGACGACTTAACGAACAAGCCCAATAATCAACCCCATCACCATAATGGTGACAAATGCGTTTGCTGCATTGAGCAATGTAAGCTTAACCGGCCTGCCCTCAAAACTATCACTCACCCATAATCTTGTCGCCATGAAGCCTAGCCATACCCAAAATGCCGTGCTTAAAGCGTCTTGCAGGAATGAGTTATTGAAGAAGTAGTGCGAAAGGAATGTAACATGCGCAAGTACATACGCTGTAAGCAATGAGGTAACAAGCGCACCAACATACAATGCAGCCATTTGATTCGTCGTAACTTTTTTGCTCGTATCGATTCGCGCCAGCTTAAACCACATTTTTCCAAATGTATTTGGCATATACCAGATTGAGCCGATAATCATTGCAGATAGTGCAGCCAGCACTACCGCGCCTAGACTTACTTCAACTTCCATAGTTCCTCCTTATATTTGCTAGTATTGTACTAGATTTTTCGTCAAACAAAAAATCGACCACAAAGGTCAATTTCTTGTTTGGTGGCTCCTCCCAGACTATCGGCTTACGCCTCCTTCGCTCAGAAAGGGACTCGTGCAAGCACGTGTTTCCTTTTTCGCTACGCGAACTGCCAGTTCAAGTCTCTTGAGCATGCTCAACCCAAAATAAATAACCCTAGCAAGCTAGAGTAATTTATTTTGGTGGCTCCTCCCAGACTTGAACTGGGGACACAAGGCTCTTCAGGCCTCTGCTCTACCAACTGAGCTAAAGAGCCGTAATGAGACAAACCTTCGGTTTTTCTCATCGCGCCGTGCACTGGCAGAGTCAGCTGCTCGGGCTGCTCTTTTCCCTAAGTAAGGGTCATTGCTTGAATCATTGTAGCAAATGCGAGTCGGCTTTTCCAGAGGTGGTTGCTATAATGAAAGGGATGAAGAATATAATCCTTGCCAGTCAGTCACCGCGCCGCAAAAACTTGCTAACAGATATGGGCGTAACATTTAGTGTTGTCCCGAGTAATTTCGAAGAGCACCTCGACGACAGTAGAGACCCAGAAGTAGTGGCCAAAGAACTTGCCTTGGGAAAAGCATTAGACGTCGCACAATATAATCCCGATGCCTATGTAATAGGGGCCGATACGATTGTGACGATACATGGTAAACAGCTTGAAAAGCCAACATCGCCAGAAAATGCCAAGGAACTGCTTCGCCTCTTGGCTGGTGAATCAAACTACGTTACGACTGGTATGAGCGTGGTGTGCATTAACGACAACGTGCGACTTTCGGTTGCAACCACCACCACGGTTGTATTTGCACCATTTAATGAAGCGGTAGTAGACGAATATGTCGCAACGGGTGACCCAATGGATAAGGCAGGGGCGTATAGTGTGCAGCGGCTGTATGGTACCTTGATTGATCATGTTGAAGGCGACTTTGATACCATAATGGGGCTTAACACCACTTCCCTTGCGGCCATGCTGAAACAGTGTGGAATTGACGCTCAAGCGGTTGTCATTACAGCGGACGATTTACCAAAAATGGTATAATAAACATACATCCCCGCGATACACACTGGCTAGTTTAGTAAAGCGTCCCTCTGGGTGATTCATCAATTGTCTTCGGGCACTCGCTAGAAACGGGCAAGTGAACGGGCAAAACATTTCAGAATCGTTTCTCTAACAAACTTTTAGAGGATTGCTGACAATGAATGATGAAACTTTTATGAACGAACGCATTGACGTGGTGGCGACATTTGGTGTGGGCTTAAACCCCTGCACGCCAGTGCGCTTTCGGCGACCAAGTGGAAGGGTGATTGAAATAACCGAAATTGGTTTGCGGCATCCAACCGAGCAAGGCAAACGCATGGTGCACATGTTTGACGTAACCGATGGCGGGGCAGACTATCGACTAGAATTTGATAGCGAGCGCCTCACCTGGCGACTTACGATGGAGGGTGACCATGTTGAGAACTAACTACAATGCTTCCCCGCCCCAAATTATGCATATAGACCTAAATAGCTGCTTTGCGACCGTAGAGCAGCAGGCGAGGCCAATGTTGCGAGGCAGACCGGTGGCGATTATGAACCGCCGCACCGAACATACCATGATAGTAACTTGTAGCTACGAAGCAAAAGCGATGGGCGTGAAACTGGGAATGCGATTTCGCGATGCTAAAAAGCTATGCCCAGAACTTATTGGTCTAGAAAGTGACCCGGCAAAATATCGATTTGTGTATCACAAATTAATGGATATTATGAACGACTATTCAGCGCACGTACGCATGAAAAGCATCGATGAGGGAGTAATAGATTTTTCAGAAACCACCAAAGTACTTCAGGGCAGAGACATTGTAGACATAGGTCACGAGATAAAACGGCGCTTGAAAGAAGAGGTTGGCTGCGCCATGCGCTGTAACGTTGGCATTAGTACTAACCGATTTTTAGCAAAAACTGCGGCCGGCTTGCACAAGCCAGATGGACTTGATGTTTTAACGTCGCACAATCTGCGAGAGACGTTTGCCGGTATGGAGCTGACCGACATTACGGGAATCGCAGGGCGTATGGAACGCCGACTAAACGCAGTAGGTATTTACACTCCCCTTCAATTTTTAGACGCCGACCCAGTTACCTTACGAAAAATGGTGTTTAAAAGTATTTGTGGTGACGAGTGGCATCAGCGGTTACGGGGGTGGGAAGTAGACAAACGTGACTTCCCTATGCGCACGGCTGGCCGGCAATATGTACTCGAAAAGTTTAATCTTACGCATGCTGAAGTTTTGCAAAGGTTGCATCATTTAGCAGAAAGTGTTGGGTACAAAATTCGTTCGCAGGGTAAACAAGCACGCGGTGTAGCCGTGTATGCACGTAGTCGAAGCACAGGCTACTGGCACGCGCGCCACATGGCCAGCATGCCGTTTTTCTCTAACCAAGCAATTTATGCCCAAGCCGCGCAGCTATTCGCTAACGCGCCAAGCGATGTGAAGGAAATTGGCGTGACCTGCTATGAGCTAAGCGATAATACTGACCCGCAACTGAGTTTGTTTGGTGATGAACTTGCACGCGAGCGGCATATTACTTCAGCACTCGACGAGATAAATAGTCGATACGGCAGCCGTACGATTCACAGCGCTAACACATTGGGCACAGACATGTATGTAAAGCAAAAAATACCGTTTGGTAGTACAAGATATTTGTAAAGCGTATACTAGATGTATGAATAAATCAGTCATATTGCTACTCGCTGGAGTTTTTGGAACGGTCGGTGCCTATATACCAGTGCTGTTTGGTGACAACGACTTTTTGAGCGGATGGAGTATTTTGGGTAGTATGCTCGGAGGCTTTTTCGGTATTTGGCTGGCGGTGTGGATTGGCAAACGAATAGGCTAGGCCGGTGAGGTACATTGTTGCGGTAAGTGGCGGGGTGGACTCGGTGGTGCTATTGGACGTGTTGGCAAAAGAAGGTGAACACGAGTTGGTTGTTGCCCATTTTGATCATGGTATTCGTGATGATTCAGCTGCTGACGCTAGGTTCGTGGGAGAGCTCGCAAAAAAATACGAGCTGCCGTATGAAACAAAGCGCGAAGAACTTGGCGCCAAAGCAAGTGAGGAAGTAGCGCGTGAACGACGCTATGATTTTTTGGACCAGCTTGCGAAAAAACATAACGCGCAAATTGTGACTGCACACCACCATGATGATTTGCTGGAAACGATCGCCATTAATAGCTCACGAGGAACTGGTTGGCGCGGTTTGGCAGTGTTTGGTAATACGAATGTCACCCGGCCGTTACTTGTCTACACAAAATCACGACTATATGACTATGCAATGAGCCACAACCTCGAATGGGTTGAAGACGAAACCAACCAATCACAACAATACCTACGAAACCAAATTCGAAAAAAAATAGCTAGACTCGATGATGATAGAAAAATCAAGCTCAAAGAGCTGTGGCATCAACAGAGCATACTGCGTGATACTATCGACAAAGAATGCGCGGAGTTGCTTAAAACAGGAAGCTCATCACGGTATTTTTACACGATGATTGACGAAGCAGCGGCAATCGAACTATTGCGTGCTGAGTTGCTACAAAAGAGCATGAGCTTGCCACGTCCACAACGACAGCGATTGCTCATGGCAATTAAAACAGCTTCAGCCGGTAGTCAACACCAGCCAGGCGGGCGATGTAATGTTGAATTTACAAGGCGAGAGTTCATTGTCAAACAAGGTTCATAACTGCTATTATAAAAAGAGTAGAAATACACGAAATATCTCTTGAAATTCTGCCCGGAAAGGACAATACACACTAGCTCATGGCCACTCGACCACAACCACCGAAAAATAAGTTTAGTAACGTCTTACGATTAACGCTCTTTTGGGTGTTGCTTGTTGGTACTACTCTCGCTGTTTTGGCAATTACCGCCCCACAAGAAAAACTGAAAGAAGTTTCAATCTCAAACGTGATTGCTCGCGCAAACAAGGGTGAAATCGATAAACTGCAGATAGAAGGCGACATCGTAAAAGTAACACCAGAAGGCCAAGACAAACCAACAGAAAAATCAATCAAAGACAGCAACAGTAGCTTGTACGATCAAGGGCTCAACAAAGACGCCGATGTAGAGGTAAAAATAGTGCAGCCGTCGAAAACAGGTGACGCACTTTGGACAATTGCTGGGATCTTACTCCCCGTTATCTTGATAGGTTTGCTATTTATGTTCATGATGCGTCAGGCACAGGGCCAGAACAACCAAGCAATGGGCTTTGGTAAGAGTAAGGCAAAGCTATACGGACTCGATAAAGAGCGAGTAGTGTTTGCCGACATTGCCGGTAATGACAGTGCCAAGCAAGACCTTGAAGAAGTAGTCGATTTCTTGAAGCACCCAAAGAAGTACCAACAATTAGGCGCGAAAATTCCAAAAGGTGTGCTGTTAGTTGGCCACCCAGGTACCGGTAAAACCATGCTCGCGCGAGCCGTAGCTGGTGAAGCAAACGTGCCATTCTTTAGTATTTCTGGTTCAGAATTTGTCGAAATGTTCGTTGGTGTTGGCGCAAGCCGTGTGCGTGACTTGTTTGCTAAAGCAAAGAAGAACGCTCCAGCTATTATCTTTATTGACGAAATTGATGCCGTTGGTCGAAAACGCGGTAGTGGCATGGGCGGTGGTCATGATGAACGCGAACAAACACTCAACCAAATTTTGGTAGAAATGGATGGTTTTGAAACAGACACAAACGTGATTGTACTTGCTGCAACCAACCGCGCCGATGTGCTTGACCCAGCGCTTTTGCGTCCAGGCCGCTTCGATCGTCGCACTAATATTATGTTGCCAGAGCGACGCGACCGTGAAGCAATTTTGAAAGTTCATTTCAAAAATAAGCCAACCGATGACACGGTAGACCTAGATAAACTGGCGGCAAAAACCGCTGGAAGTAGTGGTGCTGACCTAGCAAACATTGCAAACGAAGCGGCAATTATTGCTGCACGCCGAAACGCAAAAAAGATCACCAACAAAGATCTTACTGAAGCCTTTGAGAAAGTTGCGATTGGCCCAGAGCGAAAAGCAAAGGTGATGAACGAGGAAGAAAAGCTTCTTACGGCCTATCACGAAGCCGGTCATGCGATTGTAGGGCACGTATTACCTGATAGCGACCCTGTCCACAAAGTTACGATTATCCCTCGTGGTGGTACTGGCGGCGTAACGTGGTTCTTGCCGCCTGAAGACAAGAGCTACACCAATGTGTACGAATTTAAAGATATTCTGGCCAGGGCCATGGGTGGTCGAATCGCCGAGAAAATAAAATATGGCGATGACGGTATTACTACTGGTGCAGGCAATGATCTACGCAAAGCAACCGAAATTGCCCGCGATATGATTATCGAGCAAGGTATGGGTAGCAAGCTCCGCGACCAAGTATTTCATGAAGACAATGGTGGCATGGTATTTGATAAAATTACCCACGAACGACCATACAGCGACGACACCGCAAAGCAAATTGATGCTGAAGTCGAACATCTTATTAAAGAAGCAGCCCGTCGTGCTGAACTTGTGATTCGGGCGAACATTGCTGGTCTCGAAGCGCTCGCAGAGGCGTTATTAAAAGAAGAAACCATTGAAGAAGACGTAGTAGTGAGGATTCTTAAGGGCTCTGTACTACCGAAAGAGGCTATGCTGCACGCAGCATAAAGGTAAGCGACCATGGGACGCGTACAAAGTGTAGTCGCCCGAGCAAACCAGAAGTTAACGGTACAGTTTGCTGCTTCGTTATTGGCAGGAGCAACCTTTGTATCAATGCTTTTCGGTTTCCTACGTGAACGTTTGCTCAACAGCTACTACTACGGCACCTACCCAGAAGGACTCGACGCGTATACCGCAGCCTTTACCGTGCCAGATTTCATGTTTTTCATTCTTGTTTCTGGCGCTCTGAGCGTCACGTTCATCCCTGTGTTTAATCAGCGACTGGCTGGCGGCAACAAGCGTTCTGCGTGGGAAATCTCAACCAGCCTAATGAATCTCATGGCGGTTGCGACGCTTATAACCAGTGTGCTTATCATTATCTTTGCAGAGCCTCTAATGCGGTATATCATCGCACCGGGTTTAAGCGAATCGGGCATGGCGCTGGCGGTCAGCATGATGCGAGTTATCGCAATCAACCCATTTTTGTTTGCCATTGCCACGGTAATTGCGAGTATTCAGCAAGCTCTGGGGCGTTTTACATTTTATGCTCTCGCACCAATCATTTATAACATTGGTATTATTATCGGTATTGTCTTTTTTACCAACGGTATAAATATCTTTGGTTGGCAGATATTTGAAGGTGGCATCATGGGGGTTGCGCTGGGAGTAGTGCTTGGCTCAATGATGCAACTACTGGTGAGTTGCGTGGGGCTTATAGGCCTTGGCTTTGACTATCGATTCAAAATTTTTTGGCGAAACAAAGGTTTTCGTAAAGTACTGCAATTACTTCCAGCTCGTTCACTCGATCAAGGTATGGACTATCTCGTCGGTATTGTAGAAACAAACCTAGCTTCTCGTATGGCTGCCGGTACAGTACGCGCGTACAACCAGGCTACAGTACTACACCTTGCTCCCATCAACCTGATTGGTGTGGCTATTTCTACCGCCGCATTTCCAAAGATGACCGAGCGATTAAGCGAAGGCCGGCTCGACTTGTTTCGTAGTGAACTCCAAACCGTACTACGCATCATCATCTGGCTAGCGCTCCCTGTGGCGGTAATCACTTACTTCACCCGTGGCTACTTGGTAAACTTCATAAACCCAGGTGGTGATCCTTTGATGGCTGGACTATTGGGGGCCCTTACAGTAGCGATACTCTTTCGCTCAATTTACTATATCGCTGCACGAAGTTTTTATGCTCAGCAAGACACAAAAACACCATTTTATATTTCTATATTCTCAATTGGTTTAAATATTTTCCTAGCAGTATGGTTTACAGTCAGATTACAAATGGGTCCCTATGGTCTAGCCTGGGCGCAATCAATCATGGCTATGGTAGAGGTTATTATACTGTTTGCAGTAATGAACGCTCGCATAGATAAGTTATTTGATCGAATGTTTTGGAATGCAATTTGGCGTATGGCAAGTGCAACAGGCTTCATGGCAATTGTTGCGTACCTTATGGTATCGCTCTTCCCCTTGCAGGCCGGTGATAATAGTAGTTTCTACTTCACTTTTCCAAAATTCGTACTGATTGTGGCGACTAGCTTTGGTTCCTATATTATATTTAGCAAGATGCTGCGACTTCACGAAGTCGCACCGTTTGAAAAAATTGTACAGCGAATCAGTCGACGCTCTCGTCCTGACAACGAAAAACTGGTATAATCTACCTCTGATACCATGGACCAGTCACACATTCGAAACTTTTGTATTATTGCCCACATCGATCATGGCAAGTCTACGCTTGCCGATCGCATGCTTGAATTAACCGGCACGGTTAATAAACGTGACATGAAAAGTCAGCTGCTAGACAGTATGGATCTTGAACGTGAAAAAGGAATTACCATTAAGCTAGCACCAGTGCGAATGACGCACAAAGGCTATGACCTGAACCTGATTGATACACCCGGTCACGTTGATTTTAGTTACGAAGTAAGTAGAAGCCTTGAGGCGTGTGAAGGTGCTGTGTTGGTGGTAGACGCGAGTCAGGGAATTCAGGCACAAACCCTCGCTAATGTCTACTTAGCATTGGCCGCTGACTTAACAATTATTCCTGTACTTAATAAAGTTGATTTGCCAGCGGCGGATGTTCCTCGCGTCAGTGCCGAGGTGAAGAATTTACTAGGTTGCGGCGATGAAGACATCTTAAAAATTAGTGCTAAAACTGGAGAAGGCGTCGAAAGCGTACTTAACGCCGTAGTTGAGCGTATCAATCCCCCAGTGGGCGTACACGGCGATCCAACTCGAGCTCTCATATTTGATAGCTACTACGATGATTACCGTGGGGTGATATTGTACACACGCGTGGTTGACGGCGAGTTGAAAAAAGGCGATACGATACAAATGCTTGCTACAGGTGCGCAAGGCATAGCTCTAGAAGTGGGTGCTCTAAGTCCGACCATGTCGCCAGAAACATCGATTGCAACGGGTGAAATTGGTTATATTGTAACCAACCTAAAAACAACCCGCGATGCAAAGGTGGGTGACACTGTTACCACAAAGCGTCATCACGCAAGCGCACCACTTCCTGGCTATAAAAATGTAAAGCCATTTGTGTATGCTGGCTTTTTTCCAGTGTCGAACGAAGACTACAATGAGCTAAAAGAAGCAATCGAAAAACTTAGCTTAAGTGATTCAGCGCTACAATTTGAACCTGAGAATTCTCCGGTACTAGGTTTCGGCGTACGCATTGGCTTTTTGGGACTACTTCATATGGACATTGTGCGCGAGCGGCTTGAGCGTGAATACGATCTCGACTTGGTAGTAACCAACCCTAGCACCGATTACCAGGTAGTGATGGTCAGCGGTGAAGATATTGATATTAAATCAGCCTCAGACCTACCAGACGTTACAAAAATTCGTGAAATTCGTGAGCCATGGATTAACGGTGAAATTGTCGTCCCATCAGAATATATTGGTTCTGTTATTCAACTCGTCGTATCAAAACGAGGCCTGCAGAAGAACATTAGCTACATCGATGAGCGTGCTTTGATTAGTTTCGACGCGCCGCTTGCGAATCTATTGACCGATTTTTACGACCAACTAAAAAGTGTCACGAGTGGTTACGGGAGTTTCAATTATGAACTGAGTGGCTACAGGGCTGAAGATCTTGTACGGGTAGACTTTTATGTTGCGGGTGAAATGGTAGATGCACTTAGCATAATGGTTCACCGCTCTGAGAGCCAACGTTTAGGCAGGGAAATAGTTACGAAACTAAAAGAAGTAATCCCCCGCCAGAACTTCCAAGTGGCATTGCAGGCGGCAATAGGTGGAAAGTTTATTGCTCGCGAAGATCTCAGTGCTTATCGCAAGGACGTTACAACCGGCCTCTATGGTGGTGATGTATCTCGTAAAAAGAAAGTTCTTGCTAAACAGGCCAAAGGTAAAAAACGCATGAAAAGATTCGGCAAGATCGATATTCCATCAGAAGCATTCACTGTAATGTTAAAGCGCGATTAAATTATAAATAGTTAAGCATGTTTTCAAATCGCTTACGGTTCTATACCATAGAGCTATGGAGACAAAAACTCAGCAAAATGCTCGTTTGTTTTTGAAGCTTCTCGCGCCATCAAGAACGGGGGGCTTGCTGACAGTTGTTTTTGCATTTTTCATCGTCCTAGCAGTTATGACGCCAAAGTTCTATGAAATAGCTAATCTCGATCTTTACCTGGGCTACATAAAGGAGCATCCGAATGGTTTTTATAAACAATCGCTTGAAGCGAGCAATGCAGTAAATAGTAGTCGGTTTGCTGCAGATAGCTCAGTCTTCATTGTGTGGGGGGTCGCAGGCTTAATCGGCTATTCACTTATTATCGGGGTAGTTCGACTGATAAAAAACACACAAGATTTTATCGAAGATCTTGAGTACTCGGAAAGGCGTAAAAGAGATATTGAACGTGAGGCTCTAATACACACCTTGCTGCGCGTGGTCGCGGCTTGCTCGTTCTTCTTGGTGTATACATTGCTCATGCAGGTAATTTTGCCACTGGTGGTGGTAGTAGCACAGATGGCCCTTACTGCTACAACACTGCAAGCTACCGGACTCGCTTTAGCAGCGGTAGCACTTATGAGCGTGAGCTTGCATCTCATGATTGTTGTTATACGTCTTGCCCTTCTGCGCACTAGAATCTTTTTCACATAATCGGCGTACCTCTTGACAACAGTAAGCATAAGCTTATAATTTCAACTAAGCTACATAATTAAAATGAGTGAATAGGGGCGAAGTATGGCGAAGGCAAAATCAACCAAAAAACGCACATCGAAAGGGTCGACGAAGCGCAGTAATTGGCTGTCATCGTCGAAGACTAGGCTACTACTAGTAGTAGCAATCTTTGGATTGGTCGGAGTGGCCATCTTTTTATACCAAACTTTTGCTGCCACCAACCGAGCAGACTTCTGGGGAGCGCTTAACGCCAAAAACCCAACCGCTAGCTATAAGCTAACGACTGGTGCGGGCGACATGAGCATCGCATTCAGCAATAATACAGCTGACTTACAACTTAATGTTACCAACAGCGCAAACAAAGTGGTAGGTACGTTGCAAAGTATAGGCAAGAAGGACGTTTTCTTAACATTAAAAGTTGTTCCTGACACGTATACGATTAGCCTAAAATCTACGGTTGCATATAAGACGAAAGGGCCAAACAAGGGTTATTCAATTCATGTCACCTATCCCACCGAAGATCTTGTAAAGCCGACGGCTGTAATCTTGCAGCCGCTCAACCAAAGTACTCTTAAAGGTACAGTCGACTTTACAGTAGATGCCCAAGACGATGTTGGTGTATCAAAGGTAGAGTTCTATGCTTCAGGTGCTAAACTTGATACCGACACGACGGCTCCATACGGAACAAAATGGGATACGACAGTCATGAAAGACGGCGTGTATCAATTAGAGGCGCGTTCATACGATACCACTGGAAATATTGGCATAGCATCCGGTGAAGTGACAATCAAAAACGCAGTACCAGTCGCAAGTAGCCGATTCCCTGGTGACCCTAATCCAAAGGTAAATGGTAAAGCATACTTTGGTGTTTCGGGCACACATGCAGCAGCGCTTGAATCAGCGACAGGTAAGTCAGTTTCACTATTCCGCTCATACGCTTCATCTTGGCCATCACAAAGCAAACTAGTTGAGGCCGTTAAAGATGCACACGTAAAGAACCGCCTACCTTGGATTTCAGTAAAGACACCAGGCTGGGGCACACTTGCTTCAGGCAGCCGTGATGGTGAAATTGACTCCTTGCTTCGTGCAATCGATAGCGCTGCGAACGGCAAGCCAGTTTGGTTCACAGTTCATCACGAGTTTGAAGGTGATAGTACGGCTACGGGTGAGTACACGCCAGCAAACTTCCGTGCTATGCAGACAAAGATTCGTCAGCGTATGACAGCGGTTGGCACAAAAAATATCGCATTCATGCCTATATTCCAAGGTCACAGCTGGGATAACCATGACAAGTGGAACAAAGACGATTTCTGGGTACCTGGTATCTGGGATGCAGTCGGTGTAGACCACTATTCACAGAGCGTTGACAGCAATCTCCTCCGTGAACGATGGTACAAGTTCGTGGCTTGGGTAGAAGAGCGAAACATGCCATTTGCAATCGGTGAATATGGCGTACGCGACTACGGAAACTCAGCACAATCTGCCAGCGAGTTAAAGGCCTTCTGGGACTGGCACTTCACCAACAAGAAAGACATGATTGGTATGTCGTACTTCGATTCAGGCCTTAACAGTCCTGATGGAACATGGGAGTTAGCGAACGACCGTCTAACAATGTGGAAGAACATTTCACAAAATGATACTCGTGTGCAGCGAATCAACGAACTAAAGTAATAAGCCTCATCGTACCTGTCGAAGAAATGACAGGTACGATTTAATTATCCACCACGTGGAGAAAAACAAATGGCGACAACCAACCGAAAAGTAAAGAAAAGCTCAAAAAGAAAAAACAGTTGGTTCGCGTCAGCAAAAGCACGACTACTACTTGTCGTGCTTTTGTTTGGAGTTGTGGGCGTAAGCTATATGTTGTATCAGACCTTCGCCGCGAGCAACCGAGCAGACTACTGGGGTATACTAACCACAAGCAATAGATCGGCCACGTATAAACTGACTACAGGTGGTGGCACCATGAACGTTGCATTCAGCAATAACACTGCTGATCTTTCTCTAAGCGTAATAAATAGCTCCGGTCGAACCTTAGCAACGTTAAAAAGTATAGGCAAAAAAGACGTCTACGCGAGCCTTACGGTCACCCCAGACACCTATACCATTTCGATTAGGATGGTTAGCGGAGTGTTCGCTGGCAAGAAAGGCTATTCAGCTCACATTACTTATCCTACAGAAGACAGCACTAAGCCTACAGCTGTTATTACTAAACCACTAAATAGTGAAACAGTGTCAGGTAACGTGGACTTCATGGCAAACTCATACGACGAAAATGGCGTAAGCAGAGTAGAGTTCTATATAGGAACATCGCTTCTGGGTACGGATGTAAGCGCGCCATATTCGGTAAAATGGAATACAACTAGTGTTAAAGATGGTGTCTACCAATTACAGGTTAAAGCGTACGATACCACTGGTAATATTGGAGTCGCTTCCGGTGAAACGACCGTGAAAAACTCTACTGCTCCCGAGAGACGATTTCCCGGCGATCCTAACCCTAAGGTAACCAAAAAAGCGTACTGGGGAGCTTCCGGTACACGTATGGCTGAACACGAAGCTGCTACTGGTAAGTCGGTATCGATACACCGAACTTTTGCAAATGCTTGGGGCAAGACATCACAATTAGTAAATAATATCAAAGACGATCATTCGCATAATCGCTTGCCGTGGGTATCAATAAAGACTCCGGGTTGGGGCACGCTGGCATCAGGCAGTCGTGACGCAGAAATAGATGCAATGCTAAAAGCTCTTGATACAGCAGCTGAAGGCAAGCCAGTCTGGTTTACAGTTCACCATGAATTTGAAGGTGATACCACAACCACGGGTGAATATACAGCCGCGAACTTCCGAGCTATGCAAAAAAAGATACGTGAACGCATGAATGCCGTCAACACGAAGAATATCGCATTTATGCCAATATATGTTGCATATTCATGGGCCAAGGTGACTCGCTTTAACCCAGAAGATTGGTATGTGGCTGGAGTGTGGGACGCTATCGCTTTCGATCACTATAGCGACAATGCTAACCAAGACCCACTTCGTGAAAGTTACTACAACGCAGTTAACTGGATTGAAGCAAAGGGCTTGCCATATGCAGTAGGAGAATGGGGAACTCGAGATTATGGTGATGCAACTCAGGCTGCAAAGGAAATGCAAGATTTTTGGAACTGGGGGTTTGCTAACAACAAAGATGGCATTGGCTATTCATACTACGACTCTGCCTTAAATAGCCCAGAAGGCTCATGGGAGCTTGAAGGTCCAAGACTCGACACATGGCGCGATATACTAAAAAATGATACTCGCGTGCAACGCATCAACGAACTTTAGCGTAAACTAGATAATAATTAAACTAACAATGCTATGTAGTAAAGCGTGTGTTAACATTCCCCAGCCAGGCCAGAACCACGCAGATTCACCTTGAAGGATATAGGTACCAACTCCACCACCTTGAGTTAGCACGATTGCTAAGAGGAGAGAAATGAGCGCCACAAAAGTTGGCATAAGTTGCTTTCGCAACACACCTACAAAGCTAGTGCCCAATACGGCGATGATTAGGGGAATAAAAGGCAGCAAATACCTACCGTTGATAGCAACAGGACCACCTGTATATTGATATACACCGTAAAGCTTATATATGAGAGATCCGATGTAAGCAACGGTAACTGCTGAAACTATCAGAAGTGCAGGATGCGCTTTAAAAGTAGATCGTATTCTAGATAAAAATGTAACCAAGCCAATGACAGCGAGCAGGATGTATGTAATCAATGGCGCAAGAAGTGGGTTAGAGTTTGCGTAGCTATTGGTGGGTCCGGCAATAGCAAAGAATAAGCGTCGTACCATGCCAGGAATCCAATCGATTACTACGTACTCAGGTAAAGATTTTGGTGAAAAGCTATCATCAAGTTTTGCGTGCATACGCTCATTTCGAACCCATGGCCCGTATGCTTTGCAAGCTTCGTAATCAAATACAGCCTGGCAGCGCGGAATAAATTGGCCATACTCAATCAGATTTGTTGCGAACCGACCAGACAGCAGAACTCCAAGTATTACTAAGCCAACAAGTAGTTGCTTTTGAGACTTTTCAATTGCTTTCCAGCCTTTCTGGAGATCTAATCCAATGCGGCGTGCATTCCGTCTGTACTTGTGCACTAGGTGACCAACAATCCACAATATAAGCATCGCGCCAATAGGCAAAAAAGCATATTTTACATTACTGCCAAACAGTACCAAAATAAATAGCCATGCGAGAAGCCAAACATCGATGCTACCTTTTTCTCGTAGCTTCTTATCTATTCGAACGGCGAGTAGTATAGACCAGCCGATGATAACGAGCAGTAAATTATCGTAATTAATTTGACCAGCCAATAGGGGCATTATGGGAATAAGAGTAAAGAATGCAATCGTCACATGGCTTATAGCTTTTGAAACGCCTAGCTCGTCTAAGATTTTTCGATAGATAAACAATGCCCACAATACAAAACCAATATTGATAAAGCGCAAGAGTATTATGATTGTTTGCTCGGAGGCAGGTAAGACATTGATGACACGATAAGGAAAACTCATAAGGTAGTGAAACAAGTAGGATACATCCGCCGACACCAACCCGTACTGGGCCATGTCGCGCGTTGGCTCAAGTGTATACGGAGTTAAGTGAGTACTATATATTTTTATTAACCCAAAGTGAAACTCTTCATCAAATGCCATTGGGTACAAACTCGCCGTTGCCACCCAAGCGCTAGCAAGACCAAATAAACCGACAGTCACATAAAAGAAACGGTCTGAACGTATAACTCGAAATACTCGAGCTGAAATAGACTGTAACTGCTTTTTCACTAGCTATTATTATACAGCAGAGATACTTTGCGCATCTAAAGTAACAACTTCGCCATGATACACTAAAAGAATGAATACAACTTCTGCACCACAACCCATACTATCCGACGAAATTCTCCAAATGATCGAGTCGTATCATCCAAATGAAGAGGGTGTTGAGCTATTGAACCAAGAGAAAGTGGTGCTTCTTGTTGGTATTACAGGAGCCGGTAAGAACACGCTTTTGAGCGAAATGATGAAATCAGGACGGTTTCATGACATGGTGACAAGCGTGACACGAGAGCCACGAATGAATGACGGTGTGCTTGAACAAAATGGGGTAGATTATCATTTTCTTACCGAGGATCAAGCAGTTGAAAAAATTCGAAATGGTGAATACGTTGAAGTTAGCCCGGTGCATAATCGCATCTATGGCATAACAGTCGATGAAATTCGCAGAGCCCGCGACGCAGACAAGATAGCTATCGCGGACATCACAGTGCTTGGTGTAGAAAAATACAAGAAACTTTCACACAATGTGATTGCAATATTTGTATTGCCACCTAGCTTTGAAGAATGGCAAGCCCGAATAAGACAGCGATTTGATAGTGAAGAAGATTTTTTGGTAGATTGGCCGAACCGAAGAAAAAGCGCAATTATGGAGCTCAAAAAAGCACTCGAAGCTCCGTATTATCACTTTGTAATTAACGGTGAGCTAGAGCAGGCTGTAGATGCTTGCATGAAGATTGTTGATAATGATGATAGGTTTCATCGTAAAGATGACGAGAAGCGACTACTCGCAAGAGATTTGCTTGAAGATATTCTTGCGCACTCTTAGCACTCATTGACTTTGAGTGCCAATTTGGACTATACTTACCTCATGACAGAGCGTCAAATCGCCATTCTATCAGCTATTATCGAGCAGTACGCAGAAGTTGCGTCACCCGTTGGGAGTGTAACACTTGCAAAGTTGTTTAACGTTTCAAGCGCTACCATTCGCAGTGAAATGGCTAAGCTTGAAGAGCTTGATTTGATCGCTCAACCACACACGAGTGCCGGTCGAGTCCCAACTGATAAAGGTTATCGATTTTACGTAAATCTACTTACTCAGCAGGAAGATGTTCAGATGCAAGATCGAAGTACGAAAGCAATTGAAGCTCGCGTATCAACCCACGGTAATCGCGCCGATAGAGCGATTCGTAGCGCGGTAGATAGTTTAGTAGATTTAACTCATAATTTGGGCTTAGCAACAATCGGTGATGAGCTGTATCTTAGCGGCATGGGAAATCTATTCTCACAGCCAGAATTTATGGTTGGCTCGCATGCGCAATCGGTTGCACGCCTACTCGATAACCTTGAGCCATGGCTAAAGGAAGCTGCGCCAAACGAGCCACTTAACGTGTTTATTGGCAGCGAAAACCCAATCGGCAAGAGCAGTGGTGCTACCCTGATTGTAAGTCGATTCCGATCGCCCTACTCAGATAATAGCTACATTGGCGTGCTAGGTCCGACTCGCCAAAGCTACGCCCGTGTAATGCGCTTGGTTCGCCAAACTGGAGCTATGCTCGAGGAGGTCTTGTGAGTCTAGGTGATATGATTAGCAGCGCGCTATATTGGCTTGATACCATTCTTACTTTTACAGACACAAAGACAAGAAAAAGGAATAAAACTAATGCCGAAAAATAATAAACAAGCAGAGTTAGAACAACAACTGGGTGAGCTAACGCTAGACCTGCAGCGTACGCGGGCTGATTTTGAAAACTATCGAAAACGCGTAGAGATTGAAAAACAAACAGCTCGTGACGCCGGTGCTTCAAGCAGTATCCTTAAGCTATTACCTGTTATTGATAACATCGAACGAGCGCTTGCACATTTGCCGGCTGAACTTGCCGATAATGCGTGGGCTCAAGGAGTAGTGAACCTACGGAAAAACTTAGAAAAGTCGCTGGAAAATCTAAATATTCACCGTATTGATGCAACTCCTGGTTCAGTATTTAACCCTGAACTTCACGAAGCAATCCAATTTGACGAAGAAGCGTCTGGTGAGCACGAAGTTATCGCCGAAGAGCTTCAAGCCGGTTACTTGCTTGGCACAATGCCAATTCGCCATGCAATGGTAAAAGTAACACGAAAATAGTTATATCACTCGGTATTTTGAACCAGTGAACATTTCGTTTATACTAGTCGCTATGACTATGAAAGGATGCGCATGGCTAAATCGTATGCAATTACGGTAAAAAATCTGAAGAAAAGCTACGGCAAAAACCAAGTGCTAAACGGAATTAATTTAGCCGTTGAGCGGGGGACAATGCTTGCGCTTCTCGGTCCAAATGGCGCCGGTAAAACCACGACAGTGCGAATTATGAGCACCCTCCTAGGCTACGATGCCGGCACGGTAAGTATTGAAGGCCACGATGTGGCAACTAGTCCGGACGATGTTCGTTCAATTATTGGACTCACTGGCCAATCGGCTGCTGTGGATGAAATTTTA
This sequence comes from Candidatus Saccharibacteria bacterium UBA6664, assembly GCA_002455275.1. Classification (GTDB taxonomy): domain Bacteria; phylum Patescibacteriota; class Saccharimonadia; order Saccharimonadales; family Saccharimonadaceae; genus UBA1020. The sequence goes on along the minus strand of DKKO01000001.1, from coordinate 154,367 downwards.
ACTGGTCGTGAAAATTTGATTATGATGGGCCGGTTGTACCGACTTACGAAAGAAAGCGCCAAAGCACGAGCAAACGAGCTACTTGAGCAGTTTGATCTTGTTGATGCAGCCGATCGTTCTGTCAAAACCTACTCAGGGGGCATGCGACGTCGACTCGACCTAGCGGTAAGTTTGATTGCCACGCCACCTGTGATATTTCTCGACGAACCAACTACAGGGCTAGACCCTCGCTCTCGCATTGCCATGTGGGACATTATTAATCGCCTAAAAGAGAGTGGTAAAACCATTTTACTTACTACTCAGTACCTTGAAGAGGCTGATCAACTTGCCGATAATATTGTGGTAATTGATGGTGGTAAGGTAATCGCAGAGGGTACTGCCAAAGAGCTTAAAAGTAAGGTTGGAAAAGACAGGCTTGAACTCACATTTGCATCAGCAGCTACCTACAAAAACGCACTCGATTCGATTGGAAAGCAAATCTTTGATTCAAATGAAGAAGAGAAAACCATAACGCTCGTTATTTCAGATACAAACAAAGACGTCTCGGATGTGCTTAACAGGCTTACGAAAGCTAAGGTAAAAATTGAGTCTATGGACATTCATAAGCCAACCCTTGATGATGTATTCCTTAGCCTTACGGGCAAAGCGAAGAAAGGGAAGAAGTAATGAACGAAAAAGAAACCCAAGTAGAACTTGTGTTCTCCAAGCAGCCAAAGTTTATGCAGGCTATTACTGATTCGCTTTTAATGATAAAGCGTAGCTCTACGCATATTATTCGAAATACCGACCAGCTGCTTGGTACGTTTTTCCAGCCCATCATGTTTTTGGTACTGTTTACGGCGGTGTTCAATGCCGTTGGACTTGCACTGCCAAAAGACATTAGTTATCTCGATTTCTTGATGGCAGGGATTATTGTGCAAACGGTCGCGTTTGGCTCTACTACTACGTCAATCGCCGTTGCGAACGACTTGCAACGGGGAATCGTCGATCGCTTCAAAAGCTTGCCGATGAGCAATGTCGCGGTACTGAACGGCCATGTAATTTCTGACGTATTTCGAAATGGTATTTCCACTACGGTGATGCTACTAACAGGTTTATTGTTTGGCTTTCGACCAGATGCTAGCTTTTCAGACTGGATGTTGATTATCGGAATTCTAGTCTTATTCACGCTCGCATTTTCATGGCTTTCAGCCATTATGGGAGTTTTGGCTAAAAGCGTTGAAGGTGTACAGTGGATGTCTTTCTTGATAGTATTTCCTCTCACCTTTGCTTCAGGCGCATTTGCGCCAACTGAATCGCTGGCAGAATGGATTCGACCTTTCGCGGAAAACCAGCCAATCACACACGTAATTGAAGCTGTGCGTGGCCTTATGATCGGCACGCCTATCGACGATCATGGCTGGCTAGCGATTGTCTGGTCACTCGGTATATTAGTAGTGTCTATACCAGTTGCGACATGGCTCTTTAAGAAAAAGACCATAAAAGTTTAAATAACAGGGGTAACATGACAAATTAGCACTCTTGACAGTAGAGTGCTAATTTGTGTATTATAGGGGTAGAACTTGGCACTGCCCTGCGAGGAGTGCCAACGATAAGCAGATAACATTTAGGAGAATATACATATGGGTAAAATCATAGGAATCGACCTTGGTACAACCAACAGCGCCGTAGCGTACATGGTAGCTGGCAAACCAGAGGTTATTGCAAATGCCGAAGGTAACCGAACTACACCAAGCGTAGTGGCTGTTACCAAAAAAGGCGAACGTATCGTTGGCCAAGTTGCTCAGCGTCAGCGCGTTACCAACGCCAAAAACACTATCTATGGTGTGAAGCGTTTGATCGGTCGCAAATTTTCAGATAAAGAAATTCAAAAAGACCACGATATTATGCCATTTGAAATCGTCAAAAAAGGCACTGGTGTCGCGGTAAAAATGGGTGACAAAGACTACACTCCAGAAGAAGTTTCAGCCATGATTCTTTCTAAGCTAAAAGCCGATGCCGAAAAGCACCTGGGTGAGCCTGTTACCGAAGCCGTTATTACCGTTCCAGCATACTTCGACGATTCACAGCGTCAGGCTACCAAAGACGCCGGTAAAATTGCCGGCCTTGAAGTAAAGCGTATTATCAACGAACCAACTGCTGCTGCACTTGCGTATGGACTAGAGAAAGGTAAAGAAGAGAAAATCGCCGTATTCGACCTTGGTGGTGGCACGTTCGATGTATCGATTCTAGAACTTGGTGACGGCGTATTTGAAGTAAAAAGCACCAACGGTGATACACACCTAGGTGGTGAAGACTTCGACAACCGCATCGTCGATCACTTTATTGAAGAATTCAAAAACCAAGAAGGCATTGATCTAAAGAAAGACAACGCTGCCTTACAACGTCTAAAGGACGAAGCTGAAAAGGCCAAGAAAGAGCTTTCGAGCACCCCTCAAGTAGATATTAATCTACCGTTTATTACCGCCGATGCAGATGGTCCAAAGCACTTTGAGTACACGCTTACTCGCGCAAAACTTGAAGAACTTGTAGCCGACCTAATTGAAAAAACAGTAGCACCTGTAGAAAAAGCACTAAAAGATGCAGGCTTGAAAGCAAGCGAAATTAACGAGGTAGTGTTGGTGGGTGGTATGACCCGTATGCCAGCGGTGGTTGAGAAAGTAAAACAAGTCTTCGGCAAAGATCCAATGCAGGGCGTGAACCCAGATGAAGTTGTCGCGATTGGTGCGGCAATTCAGGGTGGAGTACTTGCCGGCGATGTAAAAGACGTATTGCTGCTCGATGTAACACCATTGAGCCTTGGTATCGAAACCATGGGTAATGTTACTACCAAGCTTATTGAACGAAACACTACCATCCCTACATCAAAGAGCGAAACATTTTCTACCGCAGCCGACAACCAACCGCAAGTAGAAATTCACGTGTTGCAGGGTGAGCGCGAATTTGCGCAAGACAACAAGAGCCTTGGTAAGTTTGTGCTCGACGGCATTGCACCAGCCCCACGCGGCGTTCCACAAATTGAAGTTACCTTCAACCTCGATGCCAATGGTATTCTGAACGTAACTGCCAAAGATAAAGGTACCGGTAAAGAACAGTCAATCACTATTCAAAACTCCGGCAATATGAGCAAAGATGATATCGAAAAGGCGCAAAAAGAAGCTGAACTTCACGCCGATGAAGACAAGAAAAAGCGCGAAGCGGTTGATATCAAAAACTCCCTTGAGAACGCTATCTATCAGGCAAAGAAAATGCCAGACGAATACAAAGATAAGATTTCTGACGACGACAAAAAGGTCATTGAAGATGCTGTAGCCGAAGCTGAAAAGCACAAAGATTCTGAAGATAAAGATAAGCTTGAAGCGGCCATGAAGGCGCTCAACGATGCGATTATGCCAATTGGTGCCAAGATGTACGAAGCTGCATCAGCCGAAGAGCCTGCAGTAGAAGACGACAAGAAATCTGACAAAAAGGATAAAAAAGACGAAGCTGTAGAAGGTGAAGTCGTCGACGAAAAATAGCTAAAACAATAAAATAGGCACTTTCCGAAGTGCTTATTTTATTTGATTAAGATTTTGGTTTGTAGCTACCCACCGTCAAATAAATGGCCGCCCATATCATACCTTCGGAACTTTTGTATAACAGCGAATTATACATAGTGCCATTTGGGTTTAGAAGTTCAGGAAATGTATGGTAACGTTCTATCATCCGCACAAAGTTTCGCTCGTGTTCGGCGGCTTCAGGGCGGCTTTGCCCCCAGAGTAGTCGTAAATAATATGCTCCATGCCATGTCCAAATGGTGTCGCCAGCATAATTGCGCATCACTGTACGCGCCCACCAGCGATACTGAAATTTTTCGGGTGTATTTGTATATGGCAGGGCATACGGCTCGGCCATTTTTTGATCACGAATGTAATCGAGTGTGGCATTTAGTTTTTTGGTATCTTCAACGGAGCGCATAATAAATGGTATGAGTGCGCATTCGGCACTAAACGCTGTATTGGTGTAATCGGCATTAAAATATTTTCCGTTCCAGTAATGATTAAGCAATTCATCACGGTAGTAGGTATGCTTGAAAGGAAAGTTCAAGCCAAGATGTTTACACGACCAAGCCATACGCTCTACCATGGCCACCACATACGCGCTGCGATCGTACATTACACCATCACGTAGTTCTGCTGGTCCATGGTGAGGCAGTAGCGCACCAGTTTTTGGATCTAAATAGTCATGAATATACTGCTTGAGCTGCTTGTTCAAAAAATTAGTTTCGTCATCGGTCAGTTCGTATTTAGCAGACCAGATGCAGTGAATAAGTGAGGGAAGCGTATCAATACCAGCTTTCGGTGCGTCAAATAATCGGCCAGTTGGCGTAATACAAAGTGTTACCACGCCTTCACGCATGTAATGCCCCAGTGCCCATTGAATGGTGGCGCGCACCCGCTCGACATGCCCTAGTGCTCGTAGTGGTTTTACAACAGTCGCGAAATCGCGTATCCAAAAATAGTCAAAATTGCCCAGGCTGGTAGAGTAAAACGCACCGTTCCAGCATTTATCAACGATAGCTCGACAAATGGTTTCAGCGCTGCCATCAAATTTAGCGTGGCGGCGGAAATACCGGTAGTAAAAGAGATTCCACAGCTGGCTTATAGGTGCGGAATACTTTTTTTGCTTGGCCATAGCGCTATTATGCACCACCGACGCACGCGATACCATAGAACACTAGGGTTAGTGAGCATTTTTTGTGCTACCATAAGAACTATGGATATACAATCTGAACTAGCGGGCAGTTTTAAAGGCGAGCTCGATGTCACTGATTCTGTTCGAGAATTTTACTCTCACGACGCAAGTTTGTTCGAACTAAAGCCAGAGGTAGTTGGCTTTCCAAAAGACAGCAAGGACCTTCAGGCGGCCGTACAATTCGTCAACAAACACAAAAAGAAATTTCCTGAACTAAACATCACGCCTCGCTCACGAGGTACCGACATGTCAGGGGCGGCAATTGGCGACTCAATCTTGCTCGATGTCAGCAAGCATATGAATAAATTGCTGGCAGTATCGAAAGTCGAAGCAACCGTACAACCGGGCATGATGTACCGTGATTTTGAAGCCGAAACACTGAAAAAAGGCTCATTGCTACCCAGCTACCCAGCAAGTCGTGAACTCGCCAGTGTTGGTGGTATGGTAAGCAACAATTCAGGTGGTGAAAAATCGCTCGAGTACGGTAAAACCGACAATTTTGTGACACAGCTAAAGGTTGTACTAGCCGATGGCAACGAATATGTCATAAAGCCACTTACTCGCACGCAACTTATAAAAAAGATGAGCCAAAAGGATTTCGAAGGAAAGCTTTACAAAGAGACATTTGAACTACTCGAAGAGCATTACGACGAGATTCAAGCTGCTGCCCCCCATGTAACAAAAGACTCAACCGGTTATCACTTATGGAATGTGTGGAACCGTGAAACGGGAATATTTGACCTCACTAAACTATTTGTTGGCGCACAGGGCACACTTGGGCTTATTAGCGAGGCTACAGTAAACCTCGTGCCGCACAAGCCACATTCTGGTTTGCTAGTACTGTTCCTTCGTGATATCGATGATTTGGGTGAGCTGATTCCGGCCGTGTTGAAGCATAAACCTGCCACTTTCGAAAGCTTTGACGATCAAACCCTGCTACTTTCAATTAAATTTATGCCAAGCTTTTTGAAGATGCTCGGGTTAAAAAAGTTTATACACCTGCTATTTAGTCTTATTCCAGATGGACTTCAGCTACTACACGGTGTTCCAAAGCTAGTGCTCATGGTTGAGTTTAATGCCGAAACAGAAGATGAGGTGCGTAAAAAAGTGCATGCACTTCATCAGGAACTTCAAAAGAAACGTGCTCGTTACGAAATCAACGGTTTCGAGGAAACGCCCAGTGAACATGCAAGTGAAAAATTCTGGGTGATGCGACGCAACAGCTTCCAGCTACTTCGAAGCAAGGTAAAAGATAAGCACACCGCGCCGTTTATTGATGATTTCGTGGTGCCACCGCAGCACCTTTCAGTATTTTTGCCTAAACTTCGCAAGATTATTAAAAAGTATCGCTTGTTTGCCACAATCGCGGGTCACATGGGCGATGGCAACTTCCATGTGATTCCTTTGATGAAAATTGAAGACCCCAAAGAACGCGCCAAACTTGAGCCTGCAATGAAAGAAGTCAATAATTTGGTGATTAAATACGGCGGTAGTGTTTCTGGTGAGCACAACGATGGAATGGTGCGTGGCCCTTGGCTTGAAGCGATGTACGGTAAAAAAGTCCTTGGCTACATGAAGGAAATTAAGAAACTCTACGACCCAGACAACATATTTAACCCACACAAAAAGACTGACGCGAGCTGGGGCTTTAGCTTCTCGCACATTCGTGAAAAATTTTAGCACTCTTGTATTTTGAGTGCTAATTTCTTATACTAATAACAGATGTCAAAAAGAGATTATTACGAAGTTCTTGGTGTTAGCAAAACAGCTAGCGATGACGAAATAAAGAAAGCCTTCCGAAAGGCCGCTGTTAAGCATCATCCAGACAAAGAAGGTGGCAACGAAGAAAAATTCAAAGAAATCAATGAAGCCTACGAAGTGCTGAAAGACAAACAAAAGCGCCAACGCTACGACCAGTTTGGTCATGCAGGCGTTGGCGGTGCATCTGGTGGAGGTAATCCATTTGAAGGCTTCAACGGCGGATTTGGCGGTCAAAATGTTCACTTCGACTTTGGTGACGGCGGGCTTGGCGATATATTCGGCCAATTTTTTGGCGGTGCTCAAGCTCAGCGCGGACCAGCTCGAGGACGTGATGTTGAAACCAGCATTACCCTAACCTTTGAAGAAGCAATCTTTGGTGTTGAGCACGAAATCGAACTTGCCATGGACGACGAATGCACGCATTGCAAGGGCACAACGGTAGAACCAGGCCATCAAATGAAAACCTGCGAAACGTGTAAAGGTGCAGGCCAACAAACTCGAGTGATGAACACGATGTTTGGCGCCATTCAACAGGCGGTTACTTGTGAAACTTGCCATGGGCGAGGCAAAGTTCCAGAAAAAGTGTGTAGTGTGTGTCGAGGCAAAGGTACCGAACGGCGCACGCAAAAGATTACACTAAAAGTTCCAGCCGGCGTAGACGATGGGGCTACCATTCGCCTGAAAGAACGCGGCGAGGCCATGGCAAATGGTCCAAAGGGTGATTTGTACGTACACATTCGTGTAAAGGCCCACAAAAAATTTACGCGTGAAGGCGACATAATCCTGAGTGAAGAACATATCAGCATGGTGGATGCTGCGCTGGGAACGGAAATTACAGTAGAAACCGTCGATGGCACAGTGCGTATGAAAATACCAGCCGGTACACAAAGTGGTACCGACTTCAAGCTATCAAACCATGGTGTACCTAACCTGCGTAGCGATCGCCGCGGTGCACATATTGTGTCAGTACTGGTAGATACACCAACCAAGCTTTCCAAGAAGCAAAAAGAGTTGCTCGAACAGTTCAAAGATGGCAAACGTGGCCTCTTTGGCTAAAGAGTTTTTACAAAATAGTCGCGGTCGACTGATCCATTGGGGATTTTTTTGCCAATAGTTCCAGCTCGGTCGTAGCCCTGTTTCGCGTACAGCTTCAATGCCACGGTATTGGTTTGCTCGGCAGCTAGCCCCGCTTGCTCATACCCTTCTGCTCTCAATACAGCCTCGATACGTTGAAGCATAATCCGCGCATAGCCCCGATTTCGCTTGGCTGGAACGATGTATAAATTGCCAATTTCAGGACATGTTGCCAGTTTTAACGCTCGCGGGTCTTTTGGCCCCTGTCTTCGTACCTGGCATACTCCAATGAGTTTAGCGCCAGTAAATAGTCCGTAGAAGCCATAGCCGCCAGGCGTTTGGCGTTCAATTTTGGCGCAATAGTCTACATCGTTAGGGGTGGGAAGCTCGCTCTCAAGCAACGCGCAATCAGAAGGCGTAAGTTGGCGAAATACGAGCACTTCACTCATATTCGAAGCATAGCATGGAATATTGAGGTTGAAAAGGGGAAATAATATTGACATTTTAGCCAATTTATGCTAGTATTAAAGCATGAGCAAATTCAAAAGCAAAAAAGCCCAAAATAACTACGCTAACACCGATAGCGTTTTTATTGAGTACTTAGATTTTGCGCGCAAAAAAGAAGAACTCACTGTTCAGAAGGCTGCTTTTATTGCTGACGAAGTATATGTTCCTAGCTACACTTACGGCGAGCTGGTACATCTGTATGACACTCCACAGGCGCAAGTAGACGAAGAAGGTAACGTGCTTCCACCGAAGGAAGATGAGTTTATTTTTGCAGATAAAAAACGAGAAACTGAGGAAGCTATTCTAGAGCTTGAAGCCAACCGTGCTTCAGGCAAGTTTTCAGATGAATTGTATGAATTATCTGCAGATGCACACGAAGCATATTTACAAAAAATGCTACTAGCTGAATCAGCTAAACGCCTGCAAACTCCTGGTAGCTCTAGCGAGAAAGAACTTGCCGAACGCGAGTTTAACCAGTTAAACCAAGAGCGATTTGGCGATGTAGACCCAGAGACATTTGACGGTATGCTTACGACAGAGCAGGACCGAGTAGCTAAATTTGAGCCAACCGACGAGGCAGGCAAGCGTGTAAAAGCACAGCTACAGGAATACTTTGCTAGTAAAAATTTCGATACCCAAGAACAGCCAATTATCGACAAAGAAACCTTCGATGAGCTTCGAGAAGCAGTACTAGAGTACTTTGGCGACATACTAAATGTCCTGCCAAAAACTGAATTAGAGTTAAAATACAATGCCCTACAGTGTGTAGACATCATCAACGACGCGCTTAAGGCATGTGACCTATACGACAGTGATTGGCGTTGTGTGGTTGACTCAACTGTTTCAATTCCTTCGACAGAAGTCGATAAAAAACTCGTTAAACTACCTGAAAACACATTGCGTAGTGCTGATGAACTTCGTCGCTTGATTGTTCACGAAGTTGGCATACACGCAATTCGCGGTCAGAATGGTGAAAATACTGGTGTGCACGCACTGAAATTTGGTACCGCCAATTACGCCGATGTAGAAGAAGGCGAAGGCGTACTGTTCGAGTGTGCGGTTGCTGGCACCCTTGATAACCCATCACTTGATCGTGCTCGTGATCGCTACATTGTGGCTGGTCTTGCTCGGGGTACCGACGGTACTCCACGTGATGCTCGCCAAACCTATGAACTAGCATGGCGTATGTTTGCCATTCGTATGGCGAAAGATGGCGACCTGACGGATGAAATTCTTGCTAAAGCTAAAGAATCAGCCTTTACACACGTAGATAACGCGTTTCGTGGCACGCCACAAACAACCCCGGGTCTTATTTACCGCAAGCTAAAAATGTACTATGAAGGTCTGCAAAAAAACGGCCAGTACTACATGAACCACAAGGGCAATATTGCTGCCGCGCTTGAAGTTTCATTGGTAGGCAAGTGCGACCACACTGATGAAGCAGAAGGTGGCGAAATGGAACGCGTAAACGCCTGTATTAAACAGGCTGCTTAAAGAGAGGAGTGCTACAATGAAGACAGTGCCATCAACACAACGAAAACAAGCAAGCGCTATCATCGGCGTTTCCTCGCTGGTTGATTTTGCTGGGTACAAAAACCTCAAGCAAATCGCGGCACGTATCGACACTGGTGCTCGCACTTCATCGCTGTGGGCAACCGATGTTCGCATAAAGAACGGTATGGCAACTTTCAAACTATTTGGCCCAAGCTCGCCCTATTACACAGGCAAAGTTGTGCGTAGGAAGGTGGTAGGTACTCGTGAAGTAACTAGCTCGACTGGCCATGAACAAGAGCGTTATGTGGTGACAATGTCGATACGTATGCATGGCAAACGACTTCACGCGAAGTTCACCCTGTCTGATCGATCAACCCAAACCTACCCAATTTTAATAGGACGAAATACGCTGCGAGGGAATTTCCTTGTAGATAGCGCCGACCCAGGAGAGGCAATGATATACAAGTATCCTGATGAAGCAAACGAATTTAACGAAACGGAGGCGGAATGAAAATCGCAATCCTAAGCAACGGCCCAGCTAACTACACGACCAAACGCCTGAAAGAAGAGGCAATCAAGCGTGGACACGAAGTAAAAGTAATCAAGTACAAAGATTGCTATACCGCGGTTGAAACCAACAACAACGTTGTTCGATATAAGGGAGCGAGCCTTGAGCATTTTGATGTAATCATACCGCGAATTGCTCAGAGCTACACCAAATACGGCACCGCGATTGTACGTCAGTTTGAGTCGCAAGGTACGTTCACTACTGCTACTAGCTTGGCGATTAATCGTTCACGTGATAAGTTGCGTGCCTACCAAGTGCTTGCTAAAGCTGGAGTAGGAATTCCCAAAACGGTATTTGCTCGTGAATCAGCCAGCTTTGAAGACATTGCTGAACTCGCCGGTGGTACACCACTTATCATTAAGGTAGCGCGCGGCACACACGGCAATGGAGTGGTATTAGCTGAAACACCAAAAGCAGCCAAAGCGGTAATGCAAGCCTTCTATGTGGAAGGCGTGAGCTTCCTTGTGCAGCAATTCGTTGAAGAATCTGCCGGTACTGATATTCGTGCGCTAGTCGTAGGCGGGCGAGTGGTCGCAAGTGTGAAGCGTCAAAGTCTCGACGGTGACTTTCGTTCAAACACACATCAAGGTGGTGAGGGCGTGGCAGTAAAACTGACTGAAGAAGAGCGAAAAACTGCTATTAAAGCCGCCAAAGCCATGGGACTGCCAATCTGTGGTGTAGATATGATGCGATCAAAGCATGGTCCGTTAGTACTCGAGGTTAACTCAAGCGCTAGCATTAAAACCCCAGAGCTGATTACCGGACGCAATGTTGCTGAAAAGATCATTGAATACGTTGAACAAAACGCGAAGCGTCGACCTCGAAAAGACAAAATCGGCGCATAAGTCACCTCTTAGAGAGTCTATACCGCTAGTGCTATACTAGTAGCATGAATGTTGCTCTTGTTTTTCTGATTGTAACCGTCCTCTTGTTTGGCTTGGCCTATCTCACCAAACGTCGGTTTGGTGTGTTGGGGCTAGCACTTGCTGCCGGTGCGATGTTGAGCGATTTATGGGCTCAGGCTTTGACGCCCGTAATTGAGCAGACTGGCGTCATGGTGGAACGCCCACCACTCGCCACGTTGGTGGCAATAGCATTGGTGCTGCTTCCAGCAACTATTCTGCTTTCTAGCGGTCCAAGCTATCGAGATATGACCATGCGAATTGCTGGGGCGGTGTGTTTTGCGGCACTTGCCATAGCATTATTGGTCGAACCATTGGGCTCTGCGTTGGTACTGACCGGCGAAAGCAAAGTGGTGTACGACTTTTTCGTACAGAACCGCGTATACATTGTGACGGCAGGTCTCGTAATCGCGCTGGTAGACGTGCTAGCAACGCATACAGGGCACCGCATAGGCCGCGGCAAGCATTGACTTTTCACCTCTATTACGATACTCTTTTTAGAGTGTTTTACACGCCCATTATGGGTCCATAGCTCAGCTGGTTAGAGCACCTGCCTTTTAAGCAGGGTGTCGTGGGTTCAAGCCCCACTGGACCCTCCAAGAAAAATCACCTACTCAGCGTAGGTGTTTTTTCTTTGAGCCAAGCTTGTACAAATGAGCTAAATCTACGATAATAACTCCAGATGTAATACTAACTGTGACAAGGCATATGGCTGTTATACACGCAGTGAGAAAGAAACTGAAAATTCCAAAAATTCGTTTGTCGAAAGCACGAAGTATACTGCTGATGACATTGTTTGCCATTGTGAGCGTGCCGGTGTTTGCCCTGTATCAAACCCTGGCTGTGCAAGAGTGTTCAATCGACTCTGCTCCGTCTTCGAGCGATAACCGATTAATCACGCTATCGATGAATAACTGTACGGACGTAAAATACTTTAGCGCGTCTGAATCTCCCGATTACGGCAAGAGTAGCGGGCCAAAAATCGATATTACAAACGTTGCGAACGATAATTCGTACGCAGATGTAAAAGTCACTTACCCTGACGGCCAGCCGGGAGCAATAGCATCGCCATATTCGGTAGCAAATTCACAAAAAACAATTAAAGTATTGGCGGTCAATTTCGCGTATGAAGATGACAGTGGGGAAATAGCGGGCAAGGCGGCGTATCAAACGCCAACGTGGCTTAATCGCCTGCTGTTCAATAGCTCAACTAATGGGTTCGACGGCTACTTTAAAAACTCGAGCGTCAACGACTACTTGTTTCAAAGTACGGCAGGCAGAGTAAAGCTTAGTGGCGAGGCTTACCCTAGCACTGTTCGATTATCGCTTGAAAAGTACCGCGGCATGCTTGCACGCGGTGAGACATACTCACTCGACGCCGATATACTAGATGCAATCGAAGAGCAAAATCCGGGTTATCTTGCATCGAAAGATTTTGATTTCTTATTGTCGGTTTCATCAGATACCTATAGTGTTGATCGCACAAACTATATCCATACATCACCAAAGGTTTCAGGAGGTAGTTATGGTTCGATAAAGCGCTCACTCACCTACGCGATTCCTACTGATTTAGCAAGCTCGGTACTCGGTGGTACGATGGAAGAAGTGCGAGTTTCGACAGACAGCAAGACGGTTGTCACCCGCTATAATCCAAATACCGTCGAGGGAGTTTGGCTTGAATCAGACACAAATAAATCTGGTAAAAACTACTTCACTGGCGGTAGTATAGACACTTCGTCGAACACACGATTTAGAAAAATCACGCTAGGTAGTGTGTTGCCTACGGCAAATGAGCGAGTCGTGGTACGGTATAAAGCATCTCTTGGCACAAGTGAAGACCAAACGCTCGACAGCCGTATCATCGGTTCTGAATGGTACCCGCATTTTACACACGAGCTGATGCATGACTTATCGAGTGTGCCTGGCTTTTCGCTTACAGACAGGCAATTTCTAGGTGATTTATACATGCGTCCATCGAATGTCGTGTCATTTGATTTAATGGCCAGCGGCAACTTGAGTGGGCTTCACCCGCAAACGAAGCAAAGTTACAATGAGCCTAGTCTACTTAGCGCCTCAAACAGAGTGCTTATGGGTCACCAGCAGCCACTTACCTTTGGCTTTGGCAAAAACACTTCTAGCACATGTCGTATTTATCGATCCGAATTTGGTAACGCCGCGGATTCTGACCGCACGACGCTTATAAAAGTACCACTACAAGCTGAGGGCGACCCAGGGCTTGAAACACGAATCGGATCGTCGAACACGGTAGCACAACAATACGTCGGGTCGGAGTATTTACTGATGGAATGGCGCTCGAAAACAGATGCATTAGAAAACGACATGCACAACTTTGATCGATTACTTAGCAGCGAGGGACTGGTTATATACCACATGATTGAAGCAGATCCGTTTAAGGCTACAGGCACCTACAGTGATATCGTTCGAATCGTCGATGCAACTCCGCCAAATAACTCATTCACTGAAGGGTATAGCGACACAGCAGATTCACCAGTTACCTTTGGGCCACAATCTGGCGTAATGAGCTATTCGGCTGGGGATTTTTGGCAAGAAAAAGTAACATCAGCCGCGACTCACTCGTTCCAGCAGCTACTTTCCACCGGAACAGGTTCAAAAACTTTATATGTAAAATTTGCAAACGAAAACGGTGACATTGTCGGCACTCAACAGCTGGTTGTTAACCTTGCAAAAGACGAAAGTCCGAGTGATCGCTTGCCGCAGCTATCATTTGACACAGCAAACGGCACAACCATTAGTACAACAAAAACAATTAAAGCAAACTACACAGCACCAAATGGAGCTAAGGGTCTACGCTTCTATGTTGACGGTGAGATGAAGATAGATCGGGTGCAACCAAGTATTTCGGCTACGTCAGAGTCATATTTTGTGCGTGCGATTGACCTTAAGGCAGGAACTCATGAGCTAAAAGCAGTGCTGTATGATGGCGCGCTAAACAAAGTAAGTAAAACAGTAACTTTTGTTATTCCGGCAGATAAGGGCGATGAAACACCCCCTACTGTGTCGATCACCTCTCCTGCTGGATCTTCGGCACTATCTTCAAACGTGACCATAGCTGCAGATGTGACAGACAACAATCAAATTACAAAGGTTGAAACATATGTCGATGGTAGCTTGCGTAGTGTCGATACCACCTCTCCATATAGTTATATGTGGAATACATCAGGAGTAAGCAATGGCGCGCACACTATTTCCGTGAAGGCCTATGATGTGGCTGGTAATTCAACGACAGCTAATAAAGATGTTCAAGTAGCTAATGTAGACACGTCGGCACCAACAGTACCAACTGGTCTAAGAGCGAGCGTTACTGAATCGCAAGCCGAACTAAACTGGAATAGCAGCAGCGACGATTCAACTACTATTACGTATGATGTCTATCGAAACAGCACTAAAATCACGAGCACCGTGGCAACTAGCTACACTGATTCAGGTCTTTCTAGTGGTACCAAATACAGCTATTATGTAATCGCAAAAGACGCATCAGGCAACAAGAGTGAGCAAAGTGCACTCATTAGTATTACTACATCGCCATCTGCCCCAAAGTCGGTAAGTGCGACCGCTGCGACATCAAGTCAGATTCTTGTTGCCTGGGAATACAACACAGATATAAGTGGCAGCGCTCTGTACGATGTATATCGCGACGGGGCACTCATCGCTTCAGTCAGTTCAAACAGCTACGCTGATACGGGACTAAAAGCATCTACTACCTACCAATACTATGTGGTCGTTAAAGACAGTAGCGGCACTGTTAGCAAGCCGAGTAGCACTGTTCAAGCAAAAACGTTTGCCACGCAGGTGCAGCAGTATGGATCATTGAAAGGTAAAGTAGAGCGTGGCAACGGTGACCCTGTGGCGGGAGCAACCGTAACAATAAAAGGCAATGGCATTACACGCAGCACCAAGACATCGAAAACCGGCGCCTACAGCTTTAGCAATGTGAAAATAGGTATTTATACGCTAACGATTAAAAAATTAAACTTCAATACAAAAACATTGCAAGTTACGGTTGCCCCTAACACCACATTGACGAAAAATGTGACGGTATATCGGAAGCAGTAGGGTAACCCGCTATTCACAAGGACTGCCTATTTTCATCGTGAAGGATGAGAATATCCGTTTGCTCAACTTTAGACAGGTAGTGTCATATCTCTTATGTGGTTAATCAAGAGTTGGCAAGTATACAACATCATGGGTTTTACCAACACCGTTTGCGGCTTCCGCTGCTTTCTTTGCTCTCACCATGACCTCCTCAACCTCATCCTTTGTCATTGAAGACATGAGCTCGCGGTCAAGAATTGGATTTGCATAAGTTAGTCCACTGCCGGCAGACGTGTGTCCAGGGTTAGCAGGCTTCAATATACCAGGGTCATTGAGTGCATAGATTTTGTAGTGAGCATCCTCCACTCCTACCATGAGTAGCTCACCTGGGCTTAGTAGGGCTCTAAGTCTAGCATCAACTGCATCAATCCTACTTTGAGGCCAAATTGTGTGTGCTCGGTTAACATAGTCATTCATGTCGGTGAAGCCTATAAAACCGAGTTCCTTAGTCCATTGATATCGTTGGAAATATTTGTGGTAAATCTTTTCAATTTTTGCACGAACCTTCTTGAGACTATCGTTAGGATTAACTTCTCGTTCAATCTCACTGACGATATCCGTCCAGAACTCATTGTCTCCTGAGTAGGCAAGGTAGGTATTGTCGTTAAGTTGGAATATTTTCCTTATTTCTTCATTCTCAACTTCATACATTTCGTGGGTAATGGGATGAACAGCAGTCCGCATTTTATCGGCCATGAGGATGGCTCCTTTGCCAGCATCGCACAGCGCGGCTAATATAACTGTCATAACTGAATTATAACTTAAGGTCATCAAATTTCTTCTCTTTCCCGGATGGGATAGTTACCTAATATTTCTATTGACATCCAGGTTCAGTATGTAAAAGTATCTATTTTCTGATACAATTGATGTAACTAGTAAATAAAAATAAACTTGGAGCACTATGTCTGGACACAGCAAATGGTCAAAGATTAAACGTGATAAGGGCGCCAACGACGCTAAACGCGGTGCAATCTTTACGCGTATTGGTAACCAAATTGCTATTGCCGCACGCGGTGGCACAGACCCAGACATGAACCCTAGCTTGGCTATGGCAATTGAAAAAGCACGCCAGGCCAACATGCCGAAAGAAAACATTCAGCGTAGCATTGACCGTGTTGCTGATAAAAACGCTGCTGTACTAGAAGAAGTTACCTACGAAGGCATGGGGCCAGGCGGCGTAGGGATTATTATTGAAGCAGCGACCGACAATAAAAACCGCACGTTACCCGAAGTAAAGACTGCATTGGTAAAAAATGGCGGGCGTATTGCCGATGCAGGCAGCGTGATGTTTCAATTTACGCGCAAGGGTGTGATTCGGGTGGCTGAAACTGGTGAAGATGCTTTGCTGACTATTCTCGATGCAGGTGCTGAAGATGCAACTGAAGAAGACGGCGAGATAATTGTTTATACCGATCAAAAAGATTTGATGAAGGTACGCAAAGCACTGGTAGAAGCTGGCTTAAAAGTTGAAGATGCCGAGCTACAATATATTGCGAATAATCCAGTCACCATAGCTGATGATGAAACCAGCGAAAAAATCATGAAAGTACTTGATGCGCTTGATGATGTCGACGATGTGGTGAACGTGCACACAAATGCTGACTTAGTCTAATAAGGCGTATACTAACAACATGAGAATAATCGGGATCGACCCTGGCACGGGCATATTGGGATTTGGGGTAATTGATGTTGTGGCGGGCAAAAGCAAGCTGGTTACAGCAGGCGTGATTCGTACACCTGCTCACACGCCACTCGATGAGCGTCTGGAAGAAATTTTTGATGGCCTAACCGAAATTATTGCAGAAACAAAGCCAGATGTAATGAGTATCGAACATCTATTTTTTGCTAGAAACGTTACGACAGCCATGAGCGTATCGCATGCGCGCGGTGTTGCTATGCTGGCAGGCCGTAAAGCCAAACTGGCCATTGCTGAATATACGCCAATGCAAATAAAACAAAGCCTTACCGGCTATGGCAAGGCTGATAAAAAACAGGTGCAGGAAATGGTTCGCCTGCAGTTAAACTTGAAAGAAATTCCAAAACCAGACGATGCTGCAGACGCAATTGCAGCAGCGATTACTCATCAGTTAATGAGTCGATAAAAATACTCTCAGCGTTTTGTCAGGTGGCTTGGCTATAGTAGGCATCTGTAGGCGCGCTCTACGAAATACCACATAGTCTCGCAAGTAAGGAGTATAGACATGAACAAAACGAAGCAAGCATTATTAGTAGCAGGTGGCGTTGTATCAATCGGTGCGGCAGGTCTTGGACTCAGTGCCACGACATCGGCATTGTCTGATACGTCATCATCCTCAGACCCAATGAGCAGTTTGATTGACAAGCTAGTTAGCAAATTTAATCTTAAGAAAAGTGATGTGCAAGCCGTGTTTGATGAAGCTCGTGAAGCTCACGATAAAGATATGAAAACTGAGCGTTTGACAGCGTTGAAAAAAGCGTTGAGTAATGGCAAAATTACTCAAGCTCAATACGATCATATTGTGGCAGCATGGGAAAAGATAGACGCACTTCACGATAATGACAAAACTGACGCAAATCGTGAAAAGATTCACAAGAAAATGGAAGCATTGAGAAAGTGGATGGAAGCTCAAAACATTACAATGAGCGACTTAGGTTTGCCAGCACGTGGCCCTCGCGGTGATCGTGGTGAACACATGGACTCATAACGAGGTATCGTTTAGCCTGAACCAGAGATAAAACCAAGCAAAATGCTGTCACCAAATATGAAAAGGGAGGCAGTATTTTGCTATACTAGATACTATGTACCGACAGGGAAAATACACTAAGAAGCGTGGACCAATTCGCGGGCTTAAAAGTACCTTTAAACACCAGATTGCTTGGTGGAAACGATTAGGCTGGAAGAAGCAGGTTTTGCTGGTTTCGACACCAGTACTAGCGTTTCTGATAATTACACCAATAGCAACCTATCTTTACTTTGCGCGAGACATTGACGATCAAGAGCGTCTGATGAACCGAAACAATACCGGTGTTGAGATAGTCGATAGAAAAGGTAAGCAAATATATAGCTTTGGCCGTTCTAAACACCATGACATAGTGAAGCTAAAGGATATTTCAGACAACGTAGAAAAAGCTGTAATAGCATCAGAAGATAAGAACTTTTATGAACACTCAGGTTTTTCTCTGGGCAACATACTGGGCGCGCTGTATGCGAACTTCATCAGCGGCGGCAACAACTACGGTGGCTCAACATTAACGCAGCAACTCGCGAAAAATACCGTCCTGACCGATCAGCGTACATTTTTGCGTAAATACCAAGAGCTATCAGTGGCTCTAGCTATTGAGCAGCGCTATTCTAAAGACGAAATTTTAGAGATGTACCTAAACTCTGTGTATTTTGGCGAAGGAGCATTCGGTATTAAAGATGCAGCAAAAACCTACTTTAACAAAAGTCAGAAGAATTTAACGGTTGGTGAAAGTGCGATGCTGATTGGCATCTTGCCATCTCCTACTAACTACTCACCTATTTCGGGTGTGAAAGAGTATGCGTACGAACGTCAGAATACTGTACTCACACGCATGGTAAAAAATGGCAAAATTACTGAAGCTCAAAAACAAGTTGCGCTCAAGCAAAAACTTCATTATGCGCCGAAGCGTGACCCAATCGATAACGGCGCACCACACTTTACTGGAATGGTTCTATCCGAATTATATGAAAAATACGGTGAAGAAAAGGTTAACCGTTCTGGATATCGTGTTGTTACAACACTTGATCTTGGCATGCAGAAAAAGGCAAATGCAGCGGTTCAAAGTAATATGGCCTTCATTCAGGCAAACAATGGTACCAATGCGAGCTTGGTAGCAATCGATCCAAAATCTGGTGAAATTCGGGCACTTGTGGGTAGCGCCGACTACAATAATCCGAAGTGGGGTATGGTTAATATGGTCACTACGCCACGTCAGCCTGGTTCAAGCTTCAAGCCAATCTATTACTCGGAAGCACTGGCTCGTGGTTTGGTTACTCCCGCTACTGTGCTTCAAGACGTACCAACCGACTTTGGTGGCTACACGCCACAAAACGCAAGTCGAACATTTAGCGGTCCAATTAGTGTGCGTAATGCGTTATCACGTTCGTTAAACATTCCATCAATTAAAGTAATGCAAAAATTAGGCGTTGACGAAGCGATTACAACTGCGAAGAAAATGGGCATTACTACACTAAATCGTAGTGCTTCGGACTATGGCTTACCATTGGCACTTGGATCGGGCGAAATTCCACTCGAAGAAATGACCAATGCGTACGCGGGCTTTGCAAATCAGGGTGAGCATTACAACACCTCGATTATCGATAAAATCGATAACAAATTTGACGAAACAATTTTTACTGAAGACAAAACAAGCGAACGTGGCGTAAGTGAACAAGGTGCGTTTCTAATATCTAACATTCTTTCAGACAATAACGCACGGGCACCAATTTTTGGGAGTTCACTGACAGTTTCTGGCCATACGGTGGCGGTGAAGACAGGAACTACCGACGATGCGAAAGACGCATGGACTATAGGCTACACACCAAGCATTGCGGCTGGTGCATGGGTAGGAAACAACGACAACGTAGCAATGTACAATGGTGGCTCAAGCATGGCAGGGCCAATTTGGCGAAGCTTTATGCAATCTGTCTTGGACGGCACGTCAAACGAAGCATTCAAGCAGCCTGCGGGAATTGTAAAACTACTTGTTTGTAGTAACGGTAAAAAGGCCAACAAAGCAGGCTCAGGTACTTTTAATGAATATTTCCTAGCGTCTGCACAACCAAAAGAAAGTTGTAACGTGCCTGATAAGAAAAAAGACAACCCTAAAAAAGATGAAGAAACGGCAATGTGTACTGTTGTAGGTAAGGAAGATCTTACCGCTGACGATGAAAACTGTGTGGTTGATATGTGTAGTGTTCCCGGCAAGGAAGATTTAGCAGCTAATGACCCGAATTGTGTAGAAGGTGATGATGCTGATTCAGACGGTGTAACAGATGACATTGATCAGTGTCCGAACACAGCGGTTGGGGCGACTGTGAATGCTGTGGGCTGCTCAGAAGACCAACTGTGAAGGCGACTACGACGTAATATGAGATAATGGTGCTATGAAAGCACAGCTTGGTATAGTACTGTTAATCATCATGGTTGGAATTGCTGCAATTATTCGGGGGAGAAGCTGGAAATGATAGCGCATGTTTTTGGCACAGTTGTTGAAAAATTTGCTGGCTCAGTGATTGTTGACGTTAGTGGGATAGGCTATGAGGTACAGGTGGCTCTAGAAGACTACGAGCAAACGTCTTTACAAGAAACCGTAAAGCTTTACACCTACCACCACATACGTGAACAATCACAAGACCTGTATGGTTTTAGTAGCCTCGCCGCAAAAAAATTATTTGAGATGTTAATTACGGTGCAGGGTGTTGGTCCGAAAGCGGCGTTGGCGATTTTGAGCCTTGGAAACGCGCAGGTCGTACGAAACGCCATAGCACATAGTGATAGCGCGTTCGTCGCTAAAGCGGCAGGAGTGGGCAGAAAAACAGCCGATAGAGTGGTGGTAGATTTGAGTGATAAAGTTGGTTTGCCAACACACTACAGCTCTGGTGCAGTGCAAACCGAACTCAATACCAGCGACGAAGCGCTAGAGGCCTTGATGGCACTTGGTTATACGCTCGCGGATGCAAGTAAAATGCTAGAGAACATAGATGGCTCACTTTCAACCAGTGAGCGTGTTAGAAAGGCACTTAAATCATGAGTGCTGAAATGATTAAAATCATTACTTACGTACCACATGATGCCGCCGAAAAGCTTCGTCAGGCAGTTGGAGAAGCTGGGGCGGGGAGACTGGGCGAATACAGTTTTTGCAGCTTTTCTAGTAGCGGCACAGGTAGATTTCTTGCATCAAATAACGCACATCCCACAATTGGTAAGCCGGGGCAGGCGGAAGAGGTAGCGGAAGAGAGAGTTGAAGTTGTGTGCGAGAGAAGCCTAGCCAAGACGGTTGTAAGGGCTTTAAAAAGAGTTCATCCATATGAGGAAGTGCCTGTTGAAATAATTGCACTTATCAACGAGGATGATTTGTAATGGCAATTGATAGAATAGTCACGACAACGATTGATGAGGATGATGCTGAGGAGCAGCGGATTGAAGTTACCTTGCGGCCGCAGAATTTTAACGAGTATATCGGGCAAGAGCGCTTAAAGAAAAATCTAAAACTCGCGATTGATGCCGCGAAGAAGCGCAGCGAGCCAATCGATCACGTACTGCTATACGGGCCTCCTGGTTTAGGTAAGACGACGATGGCAACAGTAATTGCCAACGAAATGGGCGTCGGTTTGCGAGTTACTAGTGGTCCAGCGATTGAGCGCGCCGGCGATCTCGCAAGTATTTTGACAAACTTGAGTGATGGCGACATTCTGTTTATTGACGAAATCCATCGGCTTGGAAGGGCAGTAGAAGAAGTGTTGTACAGCGCGATGGAAGATTACAAGCTAGATATTGTTATTGGTAAAGGTCCGGCCGCTCGAAGCGTGCGCCTTGATTTGCCAAAGTTCACCGTTATTGGTGCCACCACAAGAACTGGCAGCCTAGCCGCCCCACTTCGTGACCGATTCGGGCACTTATATCGCTTAGAGTTTTATACGACGGACGAAATTGCTCAAATTATCACCCGAGCGGCAAAGATTCTAAATGCACCAATAAAACCAGAATCTGCTAAACTGCTTTCTTCACGTGCACGCCTCACGCCACGTATCGCCAATCGCCTACTTAAGCGAGTGCGAGACTACGCTGATGTGAATGGTGACGGAATCATAGATACGCTAATGACAACAAAGGCTTTGGAGTTGATGGAGATTGATGAATTGGGGCTAGACCCTGCAGATCGACACATGCTTATGAGCATGATTGAAAATTATGGTAGCGAGCCAGTGGGTTTGAATACAATCGCAGCACTTACAGGTGACGAGCCAACTACGATAGAAGATTTCTATGAACCATACTTACTACAGATAGGTTTTATTGAACGAACTCCTCGAGGAAGAAAAGCAACGCCAAAAGCTCACAAACACGTCGGGCGTTCATCACGATTAAACGATACGTAGGTTTGTTATACTAAAAAGACATGGAAGATCCAAATAAACCAGTTGCCTACGACGCTAATGGTAGACCGCTTTACGCGGCTCCTCAGGTTGTGACTCCTCAGTCGAACCAAGAGGCAATGCCTTCATCTCATGTAACTGCAGCACCCCAAGAAGTATCAGGACAGAATTATGACCCTCAGCTTCGTGCTCAGTACTCTAATGAACCGCACGTTGTCCATGCCACGAGAGCTGTTGAGCCAGCCAATAAGCCTTTGTCTGAAGACATACAGCAGCGTTCGATAGATTCAAAAAAGCGTTACCCACATCTTAACCTCAGCGAAGGCGAGTTTGTTATTTTGGACATAAAGCGCCACCCGATTGGGTTACTTATACCTGTTGGCGCTACAGCATTGCTTTTGATAGTTCAAATGATTGTGCTTATTTTGTACCCTGCCTCACCAGAGACTGCTGTGGCAACTCTGCCAAGTTTCGATGTTGTACTGTGGCCTATAGTATTACTAATGATACTTACAGCTGCCGGTGGTTTTATTGCCGTGTGGGTATATTTGCAAAACCAGTTTTACATGACTAATGAAAGCGTAGTACAAGAAATTCAACATAGTGTATTTTCTCGTCACGAGCAGACCGTTAGTCTTGGTAGTATTGAAGATGCGAGCTTTCGTCAGTCAGGTTTTCTCCAAACGATTCTTAATTATGGTACGATTCGATTAAGTACTGAAGGTGAAGAAACGACCTATCGATTTTCATACGTGGCAAGTCCTCGCAACCAAGTTGCCGTGTTAAATAATGCAATTGAATCATTCAAAAACGGCCGTCCGGTAGATCCGTACGAAAATTAACTAGCGATTTGTTTTTACGTAATCTGCTTCGTTTTCAAGATTCGCACGGAGGGTGTATGACTGACACTTGTCGTCGGTGCAGTTTGATGGCTCGTAACGATAGTCAGAGCCACCCTTGCCTAGCTGGATGCCTCTCGGATCAGTAAACAGTTTCTTGTCTACCGACGGCAAGGTCTCAGGTGTTAACTCCATTGGATAGTAACCACTTTGCTTGTGAAAGATTTCTTCCAGAGAGTAGTACATTGAATTGATGGCAATTTTACGTTTGTCATCGCGCGCGGCAACTTCAATGTTGTTTTTTTGCGTCCAAAATAATGCACCAACAGCGATAAGTACAACAGTGATGAACAGCAGTTCAATAATAGTAAAACCACGAGCTTTCATTAGATTAATTATAGCAAAATACCGTATAATGAGAATATAACCAAGAGAGGAAATAGTATGGCAAAAAAGGCTGCTAAAGATCCAGTTTCGACAGAAAAACCTGACAATGAAGGAAAAATGAAAGCACTTGGCCTAGCGATGGACCAAATCACCAAGCAATTTGGTGATGGTTCAATCATGAAGCTTGGAGAAGCAAAGAAAGTTGACATCGAACTTTTGCCTAGTGGTGCGCTGAGTCTTGACTTGGCACTTGGTGGCGGTTATCCAAAAGGCCGAATTATTGAAATTTACGGACCTGAAAGCTCTGGTAAGACTACCCTAACCTTGCATGCGATTGCTGAGATTCAAAAGCAGGGCGGCACGGCAGCATTTATTGACGCTGAACACGCGCTCGACCCAGCCTATGCGAAAAAGCTAGGAGTTGATACCGAAAATCTACTGGTTAGCCAGCCTGATAATGGCGAGCAAGCACTTGAAATTGCAGAAACTCTCGTGCGTTCAAACGCAGTAGATTTAATAGTTGTCGACTCGGTTGCGGCTCTTGTGCCACAAGCAGAAATTGACGGTGATATGGGCGATAGCCACATGGGATTGCAAGCCCGACTAATGAGTCAAGCACTACGTAAGCTCACGGGTATCATTAATAAATCAAAGGCGACAGTTATCTTTATTAACCAAATTCGTATGAAGATTGGTGTAATGTTTGGAAACCCTGAGACGACTACTGGTGGTAATGCACTAAAGTTCTATGCATCTGTACGACTTGATATTCGACGAATTGGCCAGCTAAAAGTTGGAGAAGACATCATTGGAAACCGAACAAAAGTGAAGGTGGTAAAAAATAAGATCGCACCGCCATTTAGAACTGCCGAATTTGATATCATGTACAACGAGGGAATCTCGCGCACAGGCGATGTACTCGACCTAGCTGTTGAAAAAGCAATTGTTGGTAAATCAGGTGCTTGGTTTGATTACAAAGATGGAAAAATTGGTCAAGGCCGAGAAGCGGTGAAAGTTTACTTGAAAGAAAATCCAAAGGTTCTCGACGAAATTGAGAAAGAAGTTCGTAAGCAAGTTGCTGAGTCTGAATAATACAACCGGGTAGCGAGTGAAGAGGATGGCAGTGAAAATTACGGACATATCTCTTCAAGCAAAAAACAAAGATCGTGTAAATGTGTCGATAGATGGAAAGTACGCTTTTTCGTTAGATGTATATCAGGTAGGTGAGCTTGGTGTTCGAATTGGCAAGGAATACACCGAAGAGAACTTAGCCGAATTGTTGGATGAAAGTCAGTTTGGCAAAACCTATGCTCGGGCACTTGAATATTGCCTTATGAGACCACACAGTAGCAAAGAGGTAAAAGATTACCTTTGGCGAAAGACTCGTCCTAGTCTAAGGAAGGATGGTTCAAAGCGTGAGGGTATATCACAGGCAATAGCCGATAGAGTGTATGATCGACTAAAAGATAAAGGTTACATAAATGATGATGCATTTGCTCGATATTGGGTAGAGCATCGCAACCAAACCAAAGGTAGCAGCAAGCGTAAGCTCATGAATGAATTGCGAGTTAAAGGCGTCGCGTTAGGTAGTATTGAACAAGCCTTTGAGCAGAGTAGTCGAAACGACGAAGATGAGCTACAAAAGATACTCAACAAAAAGCGCTCGAAATATGATTCGGAAGAAAAGCTACTAAACTATCTGGCACGCCAAGGCTTCAGCTATGGTGACATTCGTACGGCACTTGATGTTACTCATGAGGGGGAGTGATTGCTTCGGGTTGGGCCGATGATTGGCGAAATGGATTCGTATAATTACGAACAGGCTCGCGGTCAGGCATCACGTGGCTACCATCTTCAACGACTACCTGTTGGTCGCTAAGCTCGACGATTTGAGACCGGTTGATTAGTAGCTCAGTTTCGTTGAAGCTCTGCAGAAGAGGACGCTGCACACGCAACTGTTGCAATACGAAGCTATCACTGTCGACGGTATAGCCGGTAACCTTACCGAGTTTTCGCCCTCTTTTGTCGACAACTTTCAAGCCAATTAGGTCAAAGTGGAAATTATAGACTTCTTTTAGTTTAATGACGTCGTCAAGGCCAACAAATTCATCGCTACTGTCGACGATAATGCCGATATTACTAAACTCTCGCACATCGAGGACTCTTAAGAAAGACGGGTGTTCGGTAAGCATCGGTCCCTCTAGCTCATAGGCAAGGACAGTTAAATCACGAGGATCGATAAGTGCGCGTATGGTACGAGCCAACTCAGAACCGGTTTGAAGGCTCATCACAGGCGAACCAATAAATCTATCATATGCAACTAGCATAATCTTAGTATAAGCGTCTTAGTCAATCTACTCAAGGAATGGATTAGTACGTGAGCCAGCTTTTGGTGTGTAGGGACTTGAAGTACCTAGATCTTCAACACGAGTAACAGTTTCTTCATCGAAGCTGCTTGAAACTGCCGGAGTACTTGATTCAGGAGGTTGATTGACAAGGTTATTAATTGAAATAATCGCGAGAATAGCAGCCGCAAGAAGCCCAGACAATACTACAAAAAACATTGTTCCATGGAAGCGTCGCAGGAACTTTGCAAGTATTGTACCAATTTCATTAACGTCCGGAGAATTCATAAGCTACCGTATATACACCTCAATTATAAAACTTTGTGAATCTACCGAGCCAGTTGGTTGTGTTGGATCTGTCGAACGGATAAGACCAATGCTCGTAATTTGCATTTTTGTTTTGTTTTGTTCAATTTTTTGGATAAATTTCAGTAGGGAGTTGTACAGGACAGGAGTACTAACCGTAACAGTAGCGCGGGTCGACCTGAGGCTGCTTGTTTGAGCAGCAGGAGCTGTCGAAGATGCATCTGCCGTTGCTTCGGCTGTACCTTCGGCTGCGGCCTCAGCTTGGTTTGTTACGAAATCGAACTTATCAATTACCACGTTAGCCGAAGCTGCAAAACTATTTAAATCACTAATAATCTGATTTTGATAACGATATTCTTTACTCTCGGCGACGATATTTTTTGTCTTATCGATTACTTCTTTGTTTGTTTCGAGATACGTCTCAAGCTTATTTAAAGCTTGAAGGTTAGAGTCGCCAATGTTCGCGAGGGCATTTCGCTCACTTACCTTCGTGGCGTATGAAGACAGGAAATCTTTGGCGAATAGGAATGCGGTAATACCCGCAATGAATGTAAGAACCAAAAGTATTAGTAAAACTATGCGTAAACTTCGCGCGGTGAACCTGTCTTTCATTTTAGGGCTCCTTGGTTAATTTTAACCTGGAGGTATACTTTGACGGGGTATTTGTCACTCGAGTTTTCACTACCGCCCTCTTCACTAACGCTCTGAAGCGACACATCGCTAAAAAGTTTCTTGCTGGCTTGTAGGGAATCTTTTAACTTTACGGCATTTGAAAATGAAGTCGAGCTAGCCTCGATGACGATGATAGAGCCAAATGACTTCGTATCAAGATTAAGATTATCGAGTACTGTTCCACTGGGAATAACCGCGGCAATCTCGTAGACAAGTTTTGAATAGGTAACCTGCTTGTCAAGAATTTCTTTTGCGGTAGCTAAGTTTGTTCGAAAAGCATCGCCCTCTTTCTTTACTTTAGTAAAGCTAGCATATTTTGCGTCATTTGCGTTGATACGGTTTTCGGCGTTATCTTTCGCAAAGCTGAGGCTAAAGAACGTTCCAGCAGAAATAAGAGCGACCAGAAAAATACCAAATCCACTCATAAACAAATAACGCACTAAAATACTGTTGGTGCGTGCTGCAGATAGGTCGGTCTTTCGTTCTACAGGTAGGAGGTTTATCATTGCACGATATCCTCCGGTTTGATACTAGCCAGACCAGCTACGGTAATGTAGCGAGGGCGAAATTGTTTTGCTGGCTGAGGTAATTTACCGAAATCAAGAGTTTGCCAAGGGCTCGCAACGCGAGCTGCCATAATCAGCTCATTTGTGAAGAACTCACCGATGCCAGGCACGTTACTTCCACCACCAACAACGAGGACTTGCTCTAGTTTTCGGTCTTCATTGATACGTTCTTTGTAGTAGCGAATGATTTTGCGTACTTCATCGGCGATTTTTTCTAGGCTTGGAGAGAGCGCGCCACTTATCTTGTGTTGTTTACTACCAGGACTCAACCCATTTAATACCTTCATTTGATGAGCGGTTTCAAGAGTTACATCGAGCTTTTTGGCAATATCGAGCGTGAAAGTATTGCCACCAACACTTACACCACCGGTAACGCGAATTGACCCATCCAAGATAGCGATATCAGTGCTTGCAGCACCAATGTCAACGATTACAGTTGGCAAATTACCCTCTTCGGTGGTCTCGAGCAATCTGGCTACCGCGTTGACGCTTGGTTCGACCATACAGACACGAAATCCAGCCATTTCAGCAGCTTCTACCGTTTGATCAACAATTGCTTTTGGCGCAGCACACATTAGTACAGTAACCGCCTCTTTGGTTTTGTGGATAATTTCAAAATCGATATATAGCAGGTTGGCCGGAATTGGAATATATTGTTCGGCTTCAAGTTCCACGGCATCACGCAGCTTTTTCATAGCTTTTATCGGAATAGTAAAAGAGCGAGTGAAAGTTCGCGATGCTGGGATGCCTACAACGACGTGGTTACTAGGAAGATTTCCAATGATATTCTTCTGCATAAGAGTTTGTATACCATCAGAAAGGTAGCTGTCGCGCTTATCAAGAGATTCCTGTACTTTAGCAGGGTCGAGGTCAATAGACCCGTACGCCGTTACGAGCCACTTCTTGGTATCGACCGCCATCACTTTTACACCGGTTTGACCGATGTCGAGACCTACGATTGGTTTATCTTTGTAGAATAATTTTGCCACTTCTAGGGCTGCCCACTTCTCTTATTTCGTCTCTATAAGTATACATGAGCGGTATGTGAAAAGCTATGATTAACGTATGTTCTGTGACAGATTGGCGATAGGTGACATAACACTTGCCGCAATAAGACCCACCATAGCACCCATGAACACGATCATCACCGGTTCGATTATAGAACTCAGACCATCGATGGCAACATCGACCTCCTCCTCGTAAAAGTCGGCTACCTTCACCAATACTACATCTGTTTGTCCGGTTTCTTCACCAACAGAGAGCATCTGGGGTACGATTGCCGGAAAGAGGGGACTTTTTTCAATAATTGATGACAGTGTAGCGCCATTTTTTACTTCCTCAGCGGCATCGAGGAGAACCTTTTCATACACAACGTTACCAACGGCATGAGCTGTCACTTCAAGCGCCTCAAGTACGGCCACACCTGCTCCAATCAGCGCCGAAAAGGTACGTGCAAATCGAGCAACCGCTACCTTGCGAGTGATTGTTTTAATGCCTGGGAGGTTAATAATGAGGGTATGAAATTGTCGCTTACCATCTTTGGTTTGGATATAGCGCAGTAGTGCAAACACCCCAGCCGCGAACAAAGGGATGAGAATAAACCAATAACTTGTTACAAACTTGCTAATACCGAGCATAATTTGCGTAATCAAGGGGAGCTGTGCATCTGGACCACCGAGATCGGAGATGATTTTACCAATCTGTGGAATAACAAAAATCATAAGCCCAAAAAATGCTACCACGGTAATGACTACGAGTACGGTCGGGTATGTCATTGCGCTTTTTATTTTCTTACGCATAGTAGAGGACTTCTCTTGCTGCGTGGCAAGACGCTTCAAAATCTCATCTAGAATACCCGCTGCTTCACCGGCTCGGACCATGTTTACGTACACTGTTGAGAATGTGTCTGGGAATTTTTCTAGTGCATCGGCCAAAGGAGCACCACCCTCAACGTCTTTAATGACTGAACCAAGTATTTTTTTCAGCTGAGCGCTTTCGGTATGCTCTGCCAAAGAATTAAGACATCGAAGCAAGGGAACACCCGCGCTTACCATCGCGCTTAGCTCACGCGTAAACACAACGATATGATCAGACTTAACCTTTCCAGGGGTTAGTAGCTTTGCGATAGAAAGACTTTTTGATGGCGGGCTAGTCTCTTTGATACTTAGGGGTCGAACACCCTGTTCCTGAAGGTGTTTATATACTGCATCACGGTTAGTACCTTCAATGTTTCCATTGACGACCTTATTGTTTGCACCCACGGCAGTAAACGAAAAATTAGGCATACTATTCTCTAGTTACTCGAAGTACTTCCTCGATGGTTGTTTGGCCGCGCAGCGCCTTAATGAGTCCGTCGGTTTGCATTGTTGTCATGCCTTCGGCAATAGCCTGGGTCTGAATATCGCTACTTGTTGCGCTAGTGACAATTAATTTTTGGATTGCTTGAGACGAACCAAGTACCTCATAGATGCCAATTCGTCCTCTAAAACCGGTGTGGTTGCATTCATCGCAGCCATCCGGTGAAGGTCGCCAAAGACTCGTGATAGTAGTATCGGTCGTAGCTGCAGGCGTGTCGCCCCCAAGTTTTTGGGCAATAGCTTCTTGGTCAAGCTTATGTACGATACTGATGCCTTCGGCCGTGGCAATGCCAAAGGTCTTGTACAACGCTTGAACTTCTTCTTGAGATGGAGCGTAGCTTTGTCGACAATTCATGCAGAGTTTTCGTACCAGACGTTGGCCAATAACAGCCCTCACAGTGCTCGCAATCAAGAATGGCTCAATGCCCATGTCGAGCAAACGAGGTAGGCTGGTTGCTGCGTTGTTGGTGTGAAGGGTAGAGAAGACAAGGTGACCGGTCAATGCTGCCTGTACAGCCAGGTTAGCTGTTTCACCATCACGAATCTCACCCACCATGATAATATTCGGGTCCTGGCGGAGTAGTGCACGAAGACCACTTGCGAACGTCATGCCAGCCTTTACGTTGGTTTGAGTCTGGTTTACCCCTGTTATTTTGTACTCAACCGGGTCTTCAATCGTTGATATGTTCACATTAGGGGTATTCAACATGGTAAGGATACTAAACAAACTTGTCGACTTTCCTGAGCCAGTTGGACCGGTGACCAATACGATACCATTTGGTTCGGTCAGCGCATCGGTAACGGTTTTCAAAGCTCGGCCCCAATATCCAAGGTCATCTAACGTAACAGCTTGGTTGCTTTCATCGAGGATACGCATAACGACCTTTTCGCCATCGGCGATAGGTAGTGTACTAACACGAAGAGCGTATTGTTTACCGGCAACATTTATCTTAAAGCGACCGTCTTGTGGAACGCGACGTTCGTCAATCTTAAGGTTAGACAAAATCTTAATACGGCTTACTAGCGCACCGAGCACATTACGCGGTAGGCGATTTACCTCTTTCAGTACACCGTCGATTCGGTAGCGAATTTGTACGAAACCTTCACGAGGTTCAATATGAATATCACTGGCATTTGAGCGAATCGCGTATTCTAATAGTAGATTGATTGTCTGAGCAACAGGGGAATCTTCGGCGATATCAGAATCACTAACAACTTGTTCGCTGCCATCTTCCTCACGCTGAATATCAATAACATCATTGAGTTTTTCATGGACATCACCTCTGTAATTCCCCAAGCAAGCTACGATATTAGCATGAGTAGCGATATAGAGTTTAGTATTTTCACCAATTTCTTTTTCGATAAAGTCGACGGCCTGAACATCATCGGGATCTTCCATCGCAAGGTGAAGCAGGCCATCGGGGTCAATCTTGAATAGGATTGCGTTGTACTGCTTGGCGATACGTTCAGGGATTTTCGTGAGGACATCATACGGAATATCACCCGGGTTGAGATCGGCGTAGGGGAGACCAGTGTACTTCGAAAAGAGCTTTGTGAGGTCGTTGTCGGTGATAACATCACTTTCGAGAAGTACTTGTTGCAGAGGCTTTTTAGTGCGTGTGGCAGTCTCTTTGGACGTCTGAATAATATCGGATGTTATGGTCCCACCCTCTAACACAAGTTTTTCAACGATATTATCAGCAATTGTGCGCATAATGCTTACGCTCTAGTATAGCGTGCTAACAGAGAATTCGCCAGTAGTTTTTAGGCTAAATGAACATCGTCATTCGGCAGGCGGAATAGACCTTCGTCTAATCGCTTTTGGTCGAGGTAATGTGCAACAAAACCGACAGTTCGTGGAATCACAAATAGCGCGTTGAAAAAGTCGGCGTCGATCAATTGACGGAGCTCATCTTCGGTGAGCTTTTCTTCTTGCTCAAGGATATCAAGCATTAAGGCGGCTATTGTGCCGTCAACATTAAGTATTAACGAGCCTTTTTTCGAGCTGGTTATTGCTTCAATTGCCTTGGCGTAATCGTAGTATCGATGCGATGGAAGTTCATCAACGAAACCTGCTAGTCTGGCCGTGCGTGGATCGGGTAGCCCAAGACGGTATTTTTTGTGACCTATGCCGCCAATGTATTTCTTTGCTTTTGCATAGCTCTCAACATGTTCTTCAGGAGTTTTTGCCTCCGTGACCCCTTCGAACCACTCACGCGCGGCATCACTAACTGCGCCACCAAAACGAGGTCCTATGGTCAGTAGCCCAGCAGCGAGTGAGTCTACTAGGCCTTTACCGGCACGCGCCGTAACAATAGTATTGAGTGCACCGGAAACTTGAGGGCCATGGTCGACAGATAATAGAAAAACAGTTCGAATAAATTCAGTGGTTTTTTGTGAAGCAGGTCGTTTACCGAGTAGGGCAGAAGTGATTTGCAATGCAATGTCCCCTTCGTCAGCCCACTGCTGAAGTGGTGCTCCAACAAATTCGTAGCCTTCGGAGCTTTCTTTGCTTATAGTAGACGAAAAGAGGCTTGCTTTCCGACCTACGAGGCTAGTGGCATCAACAGATTCAGGTTTTTCATTTTGAGGTATATCTTTAATTGCTTTACTAAAGTCTGTCATCGAATTTGCTACCTTTACTCCAGCTTCAGCAAGGGCACGTCGCTTCGCGCTTGCTGTTTCTGATTTATTGTTTGCGAGCGCCTTAGCGTGCCCGAATTGCACTGGTTGATCAAAGCCTTCACCAATAACCCCCGCGATGTAAGCGACGACTGGTTTTGTGACTTTACCGCTGGTAATAAGCTCTACCAACTCGTATTCATCTTGGCCACCAAGTTCACCGTAATACACGATATGGCTAGTTGCTTCATCGGCTTCGGCCGCCAAAAACGCATCACGTGGGGTAGTGGAAGGGAAGCGGTCGCCGCCGAAACAAAGTGCGAAACTAATTGCATGTCCAGTGGTCGCGACAATAGTAATAATTTCATTTATCATTCCACCAGATGCCGAGAGAACTGCAACGTTTCCGGCAGTCATTAAGTGATTTTTTTCAAGTTGCCGCCAATCAACGCCGCCAACCACTCCTAGCTTTAGAGCACCGGGCACAAGCAGACCAACCCCGGCTGGACCAATGAGGGTTTTATTTTGTTTTTGGTAGCGTTTGTAGAGTTCTAGGGCATGGATTTCGGGTACATCTTCGGCAAAAATGTGGCCACCAAGAGCATCAGGAAATGCATCAAAAAACGATACAGTAGACTGAAATGCTCGTCGGCCGGAATTGATATTGAGCATCCATTCAATCGAGCCCAGACTAGCCTTAGCTTTTTCGGCGGTAGGGAAGCAGGGTATCAACACTTCCCTATTGCCCCAGAAAAACTTTTGAAACTTAGCACTGACTGTAACGATTCCGGCAATCGAAGGAGCATCTTTTCCGCATAAATAGTCAAAATCAAGGATTGTTTGGTAGCCAGCTGTATAATTTCCAAACGCTAAAATTTTACCTGGGTTCTGGCGGATAGAGCTGATATTACGCATCGACATGCTCCAGAGCTTCGTTGATAACATCGGTTAATACGATATCAGAGCCGTGAACACTTCCAAATAGATTATTTTTCTTCAGATATGATTCCATCATTGCCAATCCTTCTACTTCATTTGGCCCACCACGCCGCACATAGACTCGGATTCCTTGCGCTTGTAGGTCACTAAGTTTTTCATCAAGCGCTTGAATAATACCACCAAAAGTTTTCTTTACGTCAGTAAAGTTTGCGACGCCGCCAGCAATAATAATTGCTTTTTTTGGAGCTTTCGAGGTCAGCACTTGGCGGAGAACATCAAGCGTATAAAGATAGGTTTCTTCCGTTGACGGACCACCGCTGTACTCACCGTAATTACCCACGAGACTAGACTTGCCTTGATTCATCGCTTCGTCGGCGATGGTAATACTTGCCCCACCTCCACTCAAGAGTAACCACAGTGCCCCATCTTCATTTAATATTCGAAACGAAAATGCTGCGGGTGAATTTTGATTGAGCTTAGCGATAGCGGCTTCAGTTTCAGTTGGCTGTCGAGCTTCAACGACGTCATCTTCGCCCCAACTAGCCTGGTACTCTCCGGCGCTATCAGCAAGCACGGCTGCGTCTAACAGCACGCATTCGTCATCGCGTACAATGAGCGGATTGATTTCCACAAAACTTAAGTGTTCACGGTTCATCGTATCCATAACGATCTGCACGAAAGCCTTCGGTAGGGGTACCGTATCAATGGTAAGCCCTACTACACTAGTCGGGTTTTCTTCAACATTCACACCACCTTTCTCTGAATACTGGACAGCTATGCCCTCGCGAGTTCGCTCGAAGCTTACATAGCGCTCTTCGCTTTCCTCATGAGCGAACATAGGCTCGGCTATAAACCTCATAAAGCCTTTGCTAGCGAGCTCTTCAACAGCCACACGAGCAGCTTGCTTGGTCACATTAAGTCGTAGCAGACCTTGCTTGCCGCGCTTTTTGATTCCTTGGTCAACCTTAACAACGTAGGGAGTATTCTCATCAAGCTTTGCGATGTCGTCGTCAAGTGATGGAAGCCGCAGCGAAACTCCAGCGTAGTCGTCCACTAACAGAGACTTTGCTCGATACTCAGATAGCTTTACCCGTGCCATTATTGAACATTCCTCAAGCGCTCATATACGTTTGAATCACGTGTGGTATACCCCATTTTTTGATAAAAATTGTTAGCTTGCTCACGGCTTTTACGGCTAGTGAACTGAATCAAGTCTGCATTTTTCATCCACGCCCAGTCTTCACAAGCCTTTAGCAATTCAGCGCCATAGCCTTGACCTCGTGCTGCTTCGGATACAATTATTTCATTAAATCGGCACTCAACTTTTGGCAATTTGTGTATGAGGTTTACAATAGCCATACCAACAGGTGCATCCTCTTGATTGCATACTAGTAAAATATCGCTTTGTTTACTATCAATAATAAGCTTTACCTGTGCTGAGAGGTCTTCCTGGGATGCAGGCTTACTGTGAAACTCGTTCATTAAATCAGTAATCATAGCAAGATCGTCATACGTTGCTAGTCTAGTTGCCATATCAATCTTTAGTATAGCAAATGGTATAATTTATAGAGATGAAAAAACAAATTTCTTCCGAAGAGGCAATGAAAGAATTTGGCGAGCAAATTGGACGGCTCGTTGAAGGCGGCGAGGTCATAGAGCTTATCGGTGATATTGGTGCAGGTAAAACGACCCTCACAAAAGGTCTTGCGGTCGGTATGGGAATTTCTGAAATGGTGCAAAGCCCAACCTTTACTATCAATCGAGTGTACAGTGCCACAAGCCATCGACTACTTGCCCACTATGATTTCTATCGTTTAGCAGATGCCGGTATTATGGCAGACGAATTGCATGAAACCGCGCGTGAGCCCGGTGCGGTAGTGGTGGTCGAGTGGGGTGACGTGGTTCGGGCTGTGTTGCCAGAAGACCACTTGCAAATCGTGTTTGCTAGTCCGTCTGAAACCGACAGGGAACTTGTAATGTCTGCACATGGCCCACGTTCAGAACGCTTACTTGGGGAGCTCGCATGATTCTATTGCTCGATACCTCATCACCCACTTGTAAGCTAACATTGCTAGATGGTGAAAACCGGGTTTATAACGAGTGGGAAGCACATCGCGAGCTAGCCCACAATCTACTCCGCTATCTTCGCGAGCAACTCGAATCTCAAGACAAAACACTTCACGACATATCGGCCATCGGAGCTTTTCAAGGTCCCGGTAGTTTTACAGGTCTTCGTATTGGACTGACTGTGCTAAACACGCTCGCAGCTGAGCTCTCAGTACCGATAGTAGGAGCACAAGGTGAGGCTTGGGAAGATGACGCCATAAGGCGGTTGCAATTAGGTGAAAACGACAAAATCGTTATGCCCTTTTATGGTCGTGAGGCCAACATCACAACTCCACGAAAATAGCAAAAAATATTCTTGCCCCACCACGTTAAAAAGCGCTACAATATAAGTAGTCTGATTTTTGAGACTGAGATTTACTAAATATTTTGAAACGATCTGCTCATTCTTGATTAAAACTATATCGCTACGACGAACACGTAGCGGGGGTGAGACAGAGAAAGGAACCAGTATGGGAATAGAGGTTATTGCCGCTGTTGTCGGAGTCGTATTAGGCGTGGGCGGAAAATTCGCTTACGATAAACAACAAGCTACCCAAGGCAAAAATAAAATCGAGAAAGAACTCGCACAAGCTAAAAGCAAAGCGAGCGATATTGTATTAAAGGCAAAAGACGAAGCCGTTGAAATTGAAAAAGAACGCCGTAAAGAGCTTAAAAAAGTTGAAGATCGGCTTGCTGAACGAGAAACCTCTCTTGATAAAAAACTCGACGAGCTCGATAAACGATCTGAAAAGCTTCGTGCACAAGAAGACGAGGTAGAGAGCCTAAAAGGTGAAATTCGCGACATTCGTACTAGGCAGCAAGAAAAGCTTGAAAAGATTGCTGGCTTAAAGAAAAAAGACGCAGCCGATAAGTTGATGCAAATGACTGAGCGTGACATCAAGAACGACCTTATTGGGCTGGTTGATAAGCTTCAAAAAGACGCGGCTCAAGATGCTGAAGAGCGGGCACAAACAGTGCTCCTAACGGCAATGGAGCGTATGAGCAGTGAAGTCACTGCTGAACGTACAGTAACAGCAATCAAGCTGACCGACGACGAAATGAAAGGTCGGATTATTGGTAAAGAAGGTCGCAATATTCAAGCAATTCAGCGCGCTACCGGTGTAGATATTCTTGTTGATGACACGCCTGGTATGATTGTGCTTTCTAGCTTTGACCCAGTGCGTCGCCAAGTTGCACGCTTAACACTCGAGATGCTCATGAAAGATGGCCGTATTCACCCAGGCCGTATTGAAGAAGTTGTTGCGAAAGCACAGAAGCAAATCGACAAAGAAGTCGATCGAGCTGGTGAAGATGCTGCTCGCGAAGTTGGCGTGGTAGGTATTCCTAAAGAGATGCTACGTCTACTCGGAGAGCTAAAGTTCCGCACCAGCTATGGCCAAAATGTATTGATGCACAGCACAGAGATGGCACACATTGCTGGGATGATTGCTGAAGAGATTGGCGCAAATGTTCGTACAGTTAAAATCGCTACGCTTCTACACGATGTTGGTAAGGCGGTTACTCACAAAATTGAGGGTAAGCATCACCATATTGGTGCTGAGCTTGCGAAGAAATATGGTATGCCAGACGACATCGTGCATGCAATTGAAGCTCATCACGACGATATTGAAGCAACCACACCGGAAGCTTTGGTAGTTCGCGTAGTTGATGCCGCCTCAGCAGCTCGCCCTGGTGCTCGCAATATTTCTGCCGAAAACTTTGCCGAGCGTATGCGCGATCTTGAAAATGTTGCTACCAGCTTTGATGGTATCGACAAAGCCTACGCAATCTCAGCCGGTAGGGAAGTGCGAGTTATCGTTAAGCCAGAGCGCATCGATGACTTATCGAGCATAAAGCTTGCCCGTGATATTGCAACAAAGATTGAGAGTACCATGCAGTACCCTGGTACCATCAAAGTAAACGTTATCCGCGAAACTCGCGCAATCGAATTCGCTAAATAAAAATGCATTGAAATTAAAATAGCCGTGGAATATGCGGCTATTTTAATTTGTGAGTTACATTAGTATTTCTTTATCGGGTCACCTTTACTTACAAGCTCAAGATCGAGCAGTATCTCGTTGATGTCTGTGTCATCTACAGCCGTGGCAAGCTCGGGGCTTGCTGCATAGTACGAAACACTTAGGGAGTCGCCGACCTTGATGACGGTGTTGTCGTAATCTGCACTTTTGTTCACATTGAAATCAGTTATCCGATCAAAGGCCGTCCGAAATGTATAGAGCTTACCTGAGCTGCCCTTAAGTACAAATGAGCTTGGATCATAGCGAACAAGCTTGCCCTGAATTCGATAATAATCTTCCGGACCTGCATTTGTGTGATTAGTGAACGCGTCACCCATATAAACTGGGATACCACCATTAAACTTGCATATGTCTTGAGGGTTGTTGTCACAAGGTAGTAACTCTGTCAGTGATTGTGCTGCCAGAGGATCGTAAGCCTTGTAGGGCAGAGCAAGCTTCACAACATAGCTTACTATCGTTTTCGTTGGGTGGCCATCGATGTTACACTCCCAACCTTGGCAATCAGATTCTAGCTTACCAGTATATTCTTCCAGAGTGAGAGCCGTAATGGCATCGCCCGCTTTTAGCGATGAAGAGGTGTCTTGAATGCGGCCATCAATGACGTATTTTGTCAGTTTTGAAGTATCGAGTGTAGTATCAGGTATGCCGTACTTTTTGTCACCATTTGTACGGATTTTACCGTTTTTGATTGAGGAGATTTCTAAAGCAAATGATGGCGTCGCATTGTAGCTCGTATAAGTCTGTCCAGCCTTATACTTTGCACGGTCAGTAGTCCCGTACATAGGCTTATATTTTTCCGGAGTTACCGTATCGAACCATTCGTTTATCAAATTAAGTTCGCATTGTGCTTGTAGCACTTGTTTTGCTTGATTTGCAGATATGGTCGAGTTCCGCTTTAGTTCATACTTTGTATTGCCCTTAGTATCACCACATGCTGTCACGTCAAAGGCAAGTTCCGTGCGTCCGTCTATCGTAGTACCTACCGATTTTTGTGTGACCTCAGGTTTAAAGAAAATCTCGTACATTGCGTAAGACGTTGCAGACAAGGTAATACCTAGAGCAAGTACTAACAATATCATCACTGTCAGCGGCAGTTTTCGTAATTTCATAAAGAAGGTCTCCTTTGTTTTATTGACACTCCTTGTACGTACTAGCTGTGTTTTTATTTCAAGTGAAGCAATACGATTCATTACTTCCTCGGTAAATTGTGTATTTATCACTAATCCCTGTGGGCGGCATTGAGAAAGGTCATAATCTGTAAGGATAGTTTTCATACCAGCGCCTCCTTTAACTGTATTTTTGCACGATGCAACCATGTACCTACGGTCTGCGATTTTATATTCAGCTCACGAGCAATTTGCTCGTAACTTTTGCCCTCCCAGTAGTAGGCTTTAATCACTCTGCTATATTCAGGTGGTTCAAGTAGTTCTACCGCTTCGCGTAGCATCTGAGCCTCATCGTTGTACATAGGGGCAGTCGTTTCAGCGCAAAGTTGCTCTACATCATCAATGTCTACCGTGCGTTTTTGCTTACGCAACTCGTCAATACATTTATTCGTTGCTATTTTATACAACCAGGTAGAAAATCGTCCTTTATTTTCATCGAATTTTTGTAGAGTTTGGTACGCTTTTATGAAGCTCTCCTGAGCAATGTCTTCGCCGCTGGCGCGATTTTTTAGTAAGTTCTCACAGTGAATTATTAATCCTGTTTGATACCGTTCTACCAGTGACCTATAAGCATCACGGTTGCCCGCAATGATCTCCTCAATGATTTTTTTATCATCCATTTCCTTCATTGTACGTGCGAATGAAAGAAATATTTCAAATATTTATATTTTTGAGAGTAAATACCTTAGTCCAGACTCAACGAATAAAAAGATATTGGAAATCATAGCCAATAATCCACCCACAAAAATAACCAGTTGCGGTTTAATAGATTCGTTTTGAGGCAATGCCAGTAGTAGCAAAAAGGGAAGGGCAATCAGAGCTAGCCGAATATAAAAGGCGAGCTTTGCGCTTAGCTGCAGTTTCTTTTTCTTTGGAAGCTTTTTATGATGACTCACAACCGGCAGCATAGCCTCGGTTGCTCGTTCGGTTACTACTTGGCTCGTTTTTGCGATAGCTTTAGGCAAGCGAATTAATACAATAATTGTAATAATAATCATTGCCACGGTCACAATGCCGCCAATTGCTAGAGCCACAGGTGATGCCGGTTCATGTGTTCGCACGGGAGCAACCACAGGTTCATGCTGATTTAGTGTATCGAGCATACCGTTTTGTGCAAAAAAACCGAGCACTAAAATACCTAGCCAAAACCATTGTAAGGCGCAGGTAAGGTAGCTTGTGTACATAAAAAATTGGGCAAGACGTTTGATGATGCTCGTCATGTTCATACTTATATCCTAGCAGATAAGAGAGTGTTAGTTATCTTCAGAGAGTGAGTTTCGGGCAAGTTTGTACAGCACGCGGATGTACGTATTCAGTTCATCACGGGAAATGTTATCCCTAATATATAACTCATTGCGCAGAGCATCCCTGAGACCGAGTTCAATTTCCTCAACTTGATGAGCATAGGCCTGGTTAAGCGTTGCAATCTTTACACGGCTATCTGATTGGCTACTCGTCTTATGTATATATCCTTTTGCTTCGAGCGAGTTTACGATGTTTGTGATAAAGGGCATGCTAGTATCCAGGATATTTTTTAGCGCGGTGAGGGCGATACCATCTTTTCCAGCCTCATACACGAAGCCAAGCACAAACCACTGCATACCTGTCAGATCATACTGAGATAGATACGTAGTTTTTACTTTCATTGTTTGACGATGAGCAGCTGATTGCACAACGCCCGACTCGTACGTGGAAATCTCGGAAATATCTTTTTTCATAAATTAGCTTGACTCATGACTTGGTTCTATAATACTATAGTAACAAGTTAAGTTAATTAAGTAAAGTAATTACTCTATAGCTTAGCCCTAGAATTAATTAACCAGGAGGGATTATGGAATCTCACAGTAAAATGGCAGCAATAGTAATAACGGCAGTGCTTAGCCTTGTAGTGGGTGGTGGCATCGGTTGGTGGATAGCCGATATGAACTGTCAAAACGAGCATGGACACGACCATGACCATGCTACATCAATGATGAGTAACGACAGCAATAAAGCCGCGAGTCTTCGATCTACATTGGTCGGCTTCGGCGTAGAGCACATGGATCTCACCTATAGTGCCGTCGCGTCTACACTGAATGGAACCAAGAGCGCAAAAGCTGATGCTGCAGACCTTTACAAAAATGGTACAGATCTAGGTGCGGCGGTAGGAAGCGTATATGGCAAGGATGCCGAAAAAACATTTAACAGCGTATGGAAACTTCACCTTGATGAATTTGTGAACTATGCTGTTGCAGCAAGCAAAGACGATACAGCAGCTAAGAAGAAAGCTCTATCAAATATCGACAGCATGTACACGAAACCACTGGCTGCATACCTTGCTAAAGCTAACCCAAACTTGCCTGAAGATGCTCTCTATAGCGGCCTAAAATCACATGTTGATATGACTGCTGTAATGATTGACAATGAGGCAAAAGGTGACTATGCTGCGGCAACCAAGCTACGTGACGAAGGCGCAACGCACCTGACAAGTCTGTTTTCAACACTAGCAGACGGGATAGTAAAGCAATTCCCAGACAAGTTTTAAAAAAGACGCATACGAACGCAGGGCGGTTAAGAATTTATAGCTGCCCTGCGGTGAGTAGAAAGTGTGACTATGTTTAAAAAATTTATCATTATATTCATTATCATTGCGGCGATTAACGGGGTTGTTCTGTACCTATTGGCATCTCGAAATGACAGTGAATCATCAGACGTAACAGACTCAAAAAACGCAATCATGACGGACAAAGTAGAGATTAGCAACTTTTCCTACAGCCCTAGCGTAATTCGAGTAAAAGTTGGCACAAAAGTAACGTGGACAAATAAAGACACGGTGCAGCACAATGTGGTTGGAGATGACTTAAAGGATTTATCTGGACCACTGCTAGCAACTAATAAATCCTATAGCTTTATCTTTGATACTGTCGGAACGTATGGGTATCATTGTGCACCTCACCCAGACATGAAAGGTACCGTACTCGTTACTAACTAGCTTTATAGTCTCAATAGAAAAAAGATATCGATTGATATCTTTTTTCTATGGTCGCCCTATGGCGAATACGTGTAAACCGAACTTTAACGAACTGCTTCGATCATTAAAACAATGCTGGGATGTTAAGTTGTATGCAAGTGAGACCGAGCCCGTCCTATCATCTATAAAGATCAGAACCGATAAGCTCCATATCAATAAAGGTCCCTACGTCTACTAGTATCAATAGCCACCTATTCTTTAAACCTGGGCTATAATCGAGATATGGAGGAGTAGCCATGGTTCACCTGTCGGAAGAGTCATATGCAGAGTTCAAGTCAATATGCGACAAAGAAGGCATTCACTATGATACCGAGGCCGAATACAGGGAGGCAGCACAGAACTTACTCAGCCTCTTTGAGGTTCTTTACGACGGAGCAAGCGAAGAGCTAGCCAGAAAGAAACGCCTAGCAACTGAGCCGAACGGTTACGCTATCGACAGTAACGGCAGGACCTGTTTTGTGTGCCATAGAAATGTACAGGGCGAAATATGGTACGACAAATGGGGGATGAAGTGCATGAATTGTCAGGCAGCCTTCAAGAGAAAGATCTTCCCTGGCTATGTACTTAAAGACCGTGACAACAACCGCCATGTGACAGACTCTCAGCTCGGGTGGAAATATGGGCTACACTCTCAGACCATCAAGAAACTTATCAGGGAGGGTCGTCTAAAACCACGAGTTATACCAAATGGTCCAATGATATTTCTCAGGAAAGAAAATCCCGACCTCCCACAAATCATAGAAGAGCTAACTAACGC
This sequence comes from Candidatus Saccharibacteria bacterium UBA6664, assembly GCA_002455275.1. Classification (GTDB taxonomy): domain Bacteria; phylum Patescibacteriota; class Saccharimonadia; order Saccharimonadales; family Saccharimonadaceae; genus UBA1020. The sequence goes on along the minus strand of DKKO01000001.1, from coordinate 111,980 downwards.
AAAAAGCCACAAAAATAAACGATAGGTATTTGATGCATACGTCCGTTAGTCAGGCTTATAGGGCATCCCTCGAATTTAGCGAGAACAGTACTATTTTTATACGAAACCGGCTATACTTGGAATATCATGGTAAACATAAGAAAAAACAACAAAAAACGTACTGCCATTGACTTATTTTGTGGAGCTGGCGGGCTCACACAAGGTTTGAAACAAGCCGGATTTAGTGTAGTCGGTGCGGTCGAAAACCACAAAACATATGCAGAGAGCTTTAGGCTTAACCATCCACTCACCCTCCTAAAAGAAGGTGACATTACAGGAGTGGACCCAATTGAATATATGAAGCAACTCGGACTCAAGGAAGGTGAACTAGACCTACTCGCTGGATGCCCACCCTGCCAAGGCTACTCCACAATCGGTACCCGAAATCGGGGACAAAAGAATGACCCACGCAATGAGCTCGTATACGAGGTGCTTCGGTTTGCACTAGCATTTAAGCCGAAAACTATCATGATGGAGAATGTCCCAGCACTCGCAAACGACGAGAGGCTTGCTGGGCTACGCCAGCAGCTTGAAGATGCCGGCTATAAAATAGATGTTAAGGTATTGAACATGACCCACTATGGCGTACCGCAGATGCGTCGTCGAATGATTATGCTCGGTTCGAGACTTGGTAGTGTGGAGGTATTCTCCCAGGAGCTCGAGAAAGAGAAGATGAAAACAGTAAGGGATGCGATTGCATTCTTGCCAGAGCCCGGAGAAAGCGGCGATCCCCTACACGATATTACTGAAAAGCGTAGCGATAAGATTAGGAAGATGATCTCTCTTATTCCCAAGGATGGTGGGAGTAGAACGGACCTCCCAGAAGAGTATCAACTTGAGTGTCACAAAAAGACAACTGGCTTCAAAGATGTGTATGGACGCATGGCATGGAGCAAACCTTCACCAACAATAACTGGTGGCTGTAACAGCCCTTCAAAAGGCAGGTTTTTGCATCCTGAAAAGGATCGTGTAATCAGCCTACGAGAAGCGGCTCTTCTCCAGACGTTTCCAAAGAACTACAAGTTCTCTTTTGCCTCCGGTAAGCAGGGTGTCGCTATGATGATCGGTAACGCTCTACCACCAACTTTTATTGAGTTTCATGCAAAGGGGTTGCTAAATCATCTATCTCTAGTAGATAATTAGTTCATGTCTGGTAGTGTTGATGATCCTCTGAAAATGTCCTTTGATCCCAAGGTCATTGATGATCTCGGTGCCAAGCTGTATTCAACACTCCCCCCTATAATCGCCGAACTTATTGCCAACGGGTATGACGCCTGTGCCAAAGAAGTAAAGATCGAGCTTCATGATGGCGACAACCAGTCCGAGAAGTATATTGTTATCACTGACAACGGTCACGGTATGAGCTACGACGAGATCAATTCTCGTTATTTAGTCGTTGGTCGCAAGAAGCGAGAGGCAGAAGCTGGCGAAAGGAAGTGCAAGAGAGAGCCTATTGGAAAGAAAGGTCTTGGGAAACTATCCTTCTTTGGAATTGCTCGGACAGCATCCATTGAAACTGTTCAAGATGGCAAAAAAGTCAGTTTCGTTATGGATCTGGATGAAATACATGGTGCCACGAGCGGTAGTTACCAGCCAGCATTCGAGATTGAAGATACCTCTGATAAGAATGGTACCAGGATAACCCTTACCAAAATCTATCGAAAAACGGACTTCGAAAAAGATGCTTTGATACGTAGTATATCCAACTATTTTATTTTTGATGATGATTTTCGTGTCTTCATAAAAATGAGTACCGAAAGTGATTTTACTGAAATCGAGAACAGCGTTCGGTATGAGCATCCAGATCGAAAGGCCGAGTATACTTGGAAATTTCCCGAGACAGCGTTAAGGAAAGAAGTTAAGCAGTTTAGTTTTTCTGGGGATATAAAGGGTGAGGTAATGCTGTTTGACAAGCCAGTACGGAGTAGCCTGCGGGGTGTAACTCTTTTCTCTAGGAGAAAACTCGTTAATTTACCTGAGTTTTTCCCGGTCCAGGGCTCTGGTTTCTTCTTCCAGTACTTAACAGGGTGGCTGGAAGTAGATTTTATTGACGACATGGTACCAGATGTGATCTCGACCAACAGAAGCAGTCTGACTTGGACCGACGATAATTTATCAGAGCTGAAAGAGTTTCTAGATGAGATCATTAGGTATATTCAATCAGAGTGGCGTCGCTTGATAAAGGATGATCGAAAGAAAAATATCAAAGATAAGTTTAATGTTGATACCGACGACTGGCGAGAGAGCAACAGAAACAACAAGACAATCACCGATAACATCGATAAGCTCTTGCCCATAATTGACGAGCCAGAGGAGATGTCTAATCAAGAGCTCCAGAAAGTATTTGAGATAGTACATAACCTAGCACCAAACCATGCGGATTTTGTTCTCTGGAACGGATTACACAAGAAAATAACCGAGAACGATGTCATCAGAGAGAAGTTTTTCGCTGGGAGCTATATCGAAGCCGCTCGTGAAGCAGCACAGATATATAACGAAGAGGTTCAGCGTGTTTCAGGAAGGTCGGAGGATGGCTATGACCTAATGAACATAGCTTTTGGTCCTGAGAACGGTACTATAATTTCACTTACTAACCGGGCCAATGACAGTGATAAAAATCTTGAGAATGGCCAAAAGCTGCTATCACAAGGAATTATGACTGGTTTCAAAAATCCCGGAGTTAGTCATTCTAGTATTACCGCAGCACGTGCCTCGGGAGTCTTCACAGACAGGAACTGTCTAGATATCCTCAGTACAATATCTTACCTATTCGATAGGCTTGAAAGGCGAGTTAATCCAGCTCCTTAGTGATTATGGACTTATCCCTTCTTTGTGCAAGCAGACTTCATATATAAACATGTAATCACGCTGGGCGTTATCATTACGCATCCATAGCTCTACATTTTCCTTGGCGTAACCCGAGTTATCAAGTGCCATGGAGTGACAGGATTTTGAGGCAATGTAAGGCCGCACAGTCCACCAATATAATGATCCACTAACCAGTAGTAACCCTGCGACGATAAGTGCGACCCTCTTCTTGTTAGTCATGGGGCTACTTTTTGTCAGCATTGCTTTTCTCCCACACTAAAACGCCAACCACCACAGCCGATCCAATAAGCCATGGAACAACGCCCAGAGCCAGTACATTACCAGACCACGATAGAAACGCTATCACCGCCACGATAGCATAGATAGCCCTCAATGATCCTTTATTAGTCCTCATGAGATTGTGGATGCTAAACCAAGTCAGGAGGAGCATTAGTATTGCTGCTGTAAGTTGTGCCGCCATATACGTCCTTTCGTTAGTGGTAATTGACGGCAATCAAAAAGCTCGCCGCCAGCGAGGCCTAAGCCCCCATGACCGTTTCCAGCCATGACCATCGTGAAATAGTGCTCTGACGACGAGCTTTTATTTCACGATGGATTTTGACAACCATGCCAGTGAACTGGTTTAGGTCTGGTGGTTTAACCACTTATCCCTGATTATACCGAAGTGAAGTCTAAAACCCCACACCCCCAGTGCACCGAAATTATAGTATTTAAAACGTACGTACTATATTGACCATGCCTATCGTCCGTTTACAGATTAAATTTTGCAAAATTTTTACGAAATCACGTACGTTCTTATAGCTATCAATTTGTGCAATGGTTTTATGCGGGCATACAAATCTGTAATACACTCGATAAATTGGCTCGACTTGTGCAGGGTCATTACTGCAAGTTTACTTATGGTGCGGGAGGGGTTGAGTTAATCCCAGTCCGTGCGTGTCTATGAAAAAAATCAAAGAAAATTTAGGTGCAATGATTACAGATAATAATGCGATCTCAATCATGCTCGCACCCCTGTTAAATAGGGTTTACAAGCCAGTTTTAGTAAGATAAGCTAGCTCCACAAACCGTTCTTCATATCGCCACGATATTTCCATCTCGCCTACATAAAATTGCGAGAAGGACGGAAAGAGATGGTAAACGTTACGCCAAACGTTGTCTCAAAGCGAGACAAAGCCTCGATCCAAAATCGAGGAGGCACACATCCAGAACGTACTCGCCGTTTATCAGGCGTCTTTTCACCTGTCTCGAAAGTTGATAACGATCCGGGTGACAATCTAGTCGCACTGATGCATGTTTTGCAATCAATTGATCTAGACAGTTCGAAAGCTAAACTCAATGAACGCACCATCTCCGACAACAATGGCGGCAGGATCATTTTGTAATAAATGCTAAGATTGACTATATGGAGCCTTACGAAGATCAATCCAGTGAGAGTATAGACATTACCAAACTTCGATATGCCCTTTATGTTCGTAAATCAACCGACGATAAAGAACGCCAGCAAAGATCCGTTGACGACCAAATAGCCGAATGTGAGGAGCTTGCTGCAAAACTCGGTATTACACTTGTGAAGCCCTACTACCGTGATGATGGCTCTGCAAAAATACCCGACAACCCAAAACGTGATCAGTTTTATAAACTTCTCAACGATATTCGATCCGAAAAGATTGACGGTATCATGGCATGGCACCCTGATCGCCTCGCTCGCAACATGCAAGACGGTGGCCTGATCTTTGGCTTACTTGATAGCCAGCACATACAGGATCTAAAGTTCGTCACACACTACTTTACTAACGATGCCAGCGGAAGGATGCTGCTCGGCATATCTTTCACACTTTCGACCTACTATTCCGCCAACCTATCCCAAAACGTTAAACGTGGCCACAGACGTGCGTTTAAGGAAGGTAAATCATCAGGCACCCCTAAACACGGGTACATTCGCACTGAGGAAGGTATATACATGCCCGATGGCAAAAACTACGACTTGATTGTTGAAGCGTGGCAATTACGTAAAGGCGGCATGGGGCTTCGAGAGATTGCAGAATACATAAATGACCAAGGATATGGAAGGGTCATCAAGAGCAAACGCTCAAAGAAGTTCGGCAAAAAAGTAACCCTGACTTACCAAATACTCAGTGAGCTATTTAAAGATCCTTTTTATTACGGTATGTTATTTCAGGCAAATAAAACGATAGATTTGCGGGATGCCTATGATTTCAAACCCGCCGTTAGCGAGGGAGATTTTAATGAAGTGCAGCGACTTACTCGAGCCATTAAAAGCCCACTTGTCGAAAACAGAGGGAAAGCATTCTTACCATTGCGAGGCATTATCCAGTGTTCGTTCTGTCATCGTAATATGGGTCCAGCACCATCCAAGTCACGAGATGGCTCACGTTACCTCTACTATCGCTGCACAAATGTGAGCTGTGACAGGAAAAAGAAATCCGTGAGAGCAAAGGTTGTCTTCGACTACATTACATACCTACTCCAAGAAGGATTAGACCTTACTGACGCTGACTACAAGACTTACAGAGACAACCTCTTGAAAGAGTCGGAGACAAACAGGCTTGAAATAAAGAGGGAGATCAATAGCAAGGAAGGTGCTCTCAAAGCAACGAAGCGTCGCATAGAAGACATTAGCAAGAAGATTATTAGTTACGATCAGGCCAGTCGTGTATGGAAAGTGAACAACGAGCAATTAACCGCTCTCGAAAAAGACGAGAAGGACCTAAAGAAACAAATCAACGAATTGAGAGGTGTAGAGTCTGACCCCGAACAAGAGGCACTTACCATTGAACAATTTTTAAACCTGTCCAAAAATGTTAGTTCTAAGGTGAAGGCAGCGGATGAAGTGGGCAAAGACCATATTTGCCGTTTAATCTTTTTAAACCTAGTCGTAGATGAGGGAAAAGTGGTCTCTCACCACTTAAAAGAGCCGTATAAAACGGCTCTAGAAAGTAGGATTGTCTTACATGGTCGGGGTGAAAGGACTCGAACCTTCGACCTCACGGTCCCAAACCGCGCGCGCTAGCCAACTGCGCCACACCCCGATAGTGTGGGTAATTCATGCTAAATTATAGCCTAAACAGAGAGAGATTTCCAGTGGTATACTGAAGGTATGAAAGATGTACCCTATCCTGCTCCCGATTTTGCACTAAAAAATGACAATGGTGAACAGAAAACTCTTAAAGATTTTGCGGGAAAATGGCTCGTTTTATACTTTTACCCTAAGGACGACACGCCTGGCTGTACCGTCGAAGCATGCAGCTTGCGCGACGCGCGTGATGATTTAGCTGCACTTGGTGCGGAAGTGGTAGGAGTAAGCAAAGACGATGCCTCGAGCCATGAAAAATTCAAAGCCAAGCATTCGCTTAACTTTACGCTATTGAGCGACCCGGAAGGCACAACAATCGAAGCATATGGCGCGTGGGGTAAAAAAATGTTTGGCAAAGAGGGAATACTGCGAAAAACATTTTTAATTAACCCAGAAGGCCAGGTGGTAAAAGTATATGGCCGTGTAACCCCGCTTGGTCATGGAGAGCAGGTGCTTGGCGAACTGCGCAAACATATGAAGGCCAGCAGTGGCTATGGGAGCGGAGCGTTTTAGCGAGGCCGATTAGCAGCGATACCGCGTGCTTTCAAAGCAAACGTGTCGTTGATAACATTTGGTTCAAAGTCTCCGTATTTTCGCCGCACTGCTTGAGTTATTAGCCAATCAGCAACTTGCGGATTTTTCGGTAGCAATGATCCATGTAAATAACTACCAATGACATTTTTGTAGCGAGCACCTTCGGTTGCGTCTTTGCCGCTATTGCCTGCGCCACGGACTACCGTACCAAATGCCTTCACCCCATCGGCAAGAAATGTTTGGCCGCTGTGGTTTTCGTAGCCCACAATATCACCAAAGTCATCACTTTGCGTAACGATATTGCCAATTAAACGCTCATTACCTGCGTGCGTTTCAAGGTTTAGTAGTTCAATACCCTTAATAATTTCGCCGCTACTTGTTTTGAAAAATTTTCCAAATAGTTGGTATAAGCCACAAATCACGAGCATGGGTACATCAGCTTCGGCAAGTTCGTGAAGCTTTGGGCCAATTTTTAGCAAATCGTCTTGTATTTTGCTTTGCCCAGCGTCCTGACCGCCACCACCAAGTACTAAATCAACATGTTCAGGAAAGGCATCACCTTGGTTGTAGGTAAGTAACTCTGGTGTGTAGCCATGCCACTCAAGGCGGCGAACGATAGTAAGCACATTGCCCCAGTCGCCATAAATATTCATATCGCGTGGGTAAAGTTGTAGCACCGAAATAGTTTTTTGCTTCACGACACTACCTCTACTTTTGTCACCTTGCTTAGTTCACGACGTAGAGCGAGCATCGCTGTGTAGGTGCAATAAATGCGCTTTGGTGTATCGGCGTGCTCATTCAAAAAGTGTTTCAATGCTTCCGTGAGGTTCGGTTCAACTGTGCCAATTGGAACTTCGTCATATTGCAACCGAAGTGCCATATCATAGGCGCGAATTCCTGTAGTGAGTGCTACGCCATTTGAAAGGGAAGAGAAGTCTACGTCCCATAGCCAACTCATATCGCGGCCATCGGCGTAGTTGTCATTAATAGCAATCATTGTTGCGTAGCCATCGGGTGAGAATGAACTAAGCCCAAGCCGAAATCCACCTGGGTTTTTTACTAACACAAGCTCAAGTGGTTGACCGTTTACCATAAGCGCTTCACCACGGCCAAACGCAGGTTCAACTGATTGTAGAGATTTCAGCATTTTTGCTTCATCCAGTTCATCGCCCATTACCATGCGACACAATGCAACCGCGCCAACAGCGTTTAAAACATTATATATTCCATGTAACTTCAGTTCGGTTTCATGGGTAGCTGAACCTATTCGTATGGTAGCGGTATGATCATCGATTGCCTCGAGACACACATCATCAGTAGCTGGTTCGCCTGTAGCTACAACTACGGAACTATCGTGCAGTGCATCATCAGAAGGGAAGGAGTGAAGCAATTCTTCGGTAACGCCATATGTTCGTACCTTGGCTGTTAGGCCACTACGAAACGCTTCTGAGCCGAGTCGGGGGTCATCACGGTTTACCACTATACCGTCAGTTACGTGTTCTGCCACACTACGAAGTAGGCGAGCAGTAGTATCAATTTCACCGAAGCGATCGAGTTGATCGCGCATAACATTCAAAAACAGCGCGTGCTTGGGCTGAACTGCTTTAACAAAATGTACCGCGTGCGCTTCATCGAGCTCAAGCACAGCGATATCGGCGTGCAACTTCCCTGCCATGTCTACATCCCCCAGCAGGGCGGCCACGACGCCGCGGGTGAAGTTACTTCCCGTTCGATTGGTAAATACGGTAAGTCCTTGTCCTTCAAGCAGCTCGACTACCATTTTTGTCGTGGTAGTTTTACCATTCGTACCACTAATAAGCACCACGCCGCGTGGTAGCGTTTCAAGACATGAGCGCAGGAAGTTGGGGTCAATACGTTCGACTACGAGCCCTGGTAGGGCTGAGCCGCCACCACGGAGCCTCATGACAGTCTTAACAGATTTGCCCAGTATGGTGACAAGAGGTTTTGGCATATGTTTATTATAGCGTACAAAGCCGAGCAAATTATAGATTACTTACCCCAGGTACGCTACAATGGAAGCTATGATAGTAGTGTGGGCCCTCTCGTGGTGGTACGGTGCTGGCTGGAAGGCTCGTGCGCTGCTTTTTCGTGAACGCATGGCTCGTACTATCGACTATTTCTCGATTGATATTTTAGTACGCACCTTGTTTGCCCCATTTCGCCAAATATCAGCTGGCAAAGTAAACGGTCCGCTTGAAGTTCGCTGGCGCTATTTTGTCGATCGGTTGATATCGCGTGCAATCGGTGCATTTATGCGCACTATCTTAATCGTTGTAGGCTGCGTGTGGGTGGTGTTACAGGCTGTATTTGGCGTCGTGGCGCTTGTGCTGTGGGCGTTTATTCCGTTTTTGCCAATTATCGGATTTATCGCTGCGATTGCAGGATGGGCACCATCATGGCTGTAGAGTTGCTATACAAAAGTGAACGGGCACACAAAGCACGATTAGCCGCCGCGCTTGATGGTTTCATGGTGCGCTTGCTGACAGTTTCTACTGTTGCGATTGTTATTGTGGGAATCGTTGTTGTCGCGCTTGGGGTCTCGCTGGGTTGGCTGCTAGTTGGGTTAGCAGCAATTCCAGCTATCGTGGTGGAATGGTATAACGGAGAGTTGAAGCACCTAAAACCAGAAAATAAGCAGAGCATCGACGCGTCACTCGAGGGCATATTGCTTGGTAAACTGCCAAAAAATCCTTCCCCAAAAGATATTGCCATCGCCGTAGGTAGCATCCAGAGCGGATTGTTTTATGGTGTGCGTTTTGGCCTGACGCCAAACTTACTCAGCGACATAGCGAGTCCAGATCAAGGCGATGTCGCTCGCGTATGGGAGCAAGCCGTCGAGCTAAAAGAAGAACTCGGCAAGCAAGAAATTACGACCGGCATGGTGATTTATGCACTGTGTAAACAGTTCCCTCAAGCCGAGGCATTACTGGCACATCTCCACCTAAGCTTCGACGATATTATTGCTGGTATTCACTGGCAAGATCATCTGCGTGAATTATCACGGCATCATAGCGCACCACGCCGTACCGGTGGCATTGCTAGGGATTGGTCATTTGGGTTTATTCCGCTGCTTGCCCGTTTTGGCCAAAACATTAGCGAGCAGATTTCGCGAGGCGGATTGCTGACTGTTGACCTCGATGCTCATGCCGATGCGCTCGATCAGCTGATTGAAACATTCTCAAATCGAGGAAGGCAAAATGCTGTGTTGGTTGGCCCAATGGGTGTAGGTAAAACTACCATCGTACACGCCTTTGCCGAGCGCCTACTCGATGCTTCTTCTAAACTTCCATCTGAATTGAAGTTCCGCCAGGTCATTGTGCTCGACTCGGCTTCACTAATCGCAGCAGCGCCTGGTCGTGGCGAGCTAGAAGACCTAGTGATGCGCGTGCTTGGTGAGGCGTTTGCGGCAAAAAATATAATTATCTGCCTCGACGATGCGCAGCTCTTTTTCGAAGAAGGTATTGGCTCGGTAGATATTGCCAACGTTTTGCAGCCAATACTTGAAGCAGGTCGTTTGCGGGTTATATTAACCATGGACGAGCAGCGATTCTTGCAAATATCTAAGCGCAACCCAAATTTGGCAAACGCCTTAAATCGTATCAATGTACAGCAAGCATCAAAAGCTGAAACAATGCGGGTGATGCAAGACCAGCTGTTGGTAAGTGAATTCCAGAAGCACGTCACCTACACCTACCAAGCACTTGAGGAGGCGTATCGCTTGAGCGAACGCTACGTACACGATTTAGCTATGCCAGGGCGAGCACTCAAGTTGCTCCAGTCAGCCGCTAGCTACGACGAGCAAGGTTTAGTAACTATGAACTCGGTGCAAAAAGCTATCGAGCAAACTATGAATGTAAAAATTGCCGTAGCATCAGACCGAGACGACCGTGAAAAGCTACTAAACCTTGAGGAGCTTATACACAAACGCATGGTAAACCAAACCCGAGCTGTTGGTGTAGTGAGCGATGCGCTAAGGCGTGCACGTGCAGGCGTGCGAAATCAAAACCGTCCTATTGGCACATTTCTATTTTTGGGTCCTACCGGTGTAGGTAAAACTGAGCTTGCGAAAGCGCTTGCCGATGTCTATTTTGATGGTGAAGGCAGGATAGTGCGACTTGATTTAAACGAGTTTGTGCAAAGTAGCGATGTGCGACGTTTAATTGCAGATGGTGCTGAGGATCCAAGTAGCCTCACGGCACAAATGATGAAGCAGCCATTTAGCGTGGTGCTACTTGATGAGATTGAAAAAGCCCACCCGCAAGTACTTACCACGCTACTACAAATGCTTGATGAAGGTATTTTGCGCGACGAGAAAAACCGTGAAATTAGCTTTCGTGATGCCATCGTGATTGCCACAAGCAACGCCGGTGCCGACAGAATTCGCGAATACATTGCACGAGGTCACGATATGGAGCACTATGAGCAAGAGTTTATCGATGAGCTTATTTCATCAAATCAATTCAAGCCAGAATTCCTAAACCGTTTCGACGAGATTGTAACGTTCGTTCCGCTAGGAAAAAATGAACTACTCGAAGTGGTTGATTTAATGATAGCTGGAGTAAACAAAACCTTGGCGTTACAAAAGGTGAGTGTGAGTGTAGACGATGACGCCAAGATGATGCTGGTAGAAAAAGGCTACGACCCACGTCTCGGTGCTCGACCGATGCGCCGTGTAATTCAGCGGGTGATTGAAAACAATGTGGCCAAAGCCATGCTAGCGGGTATGGTTGCACCGGGTACTACTATCAAGATTACTGGGGCACAGGTGCAGAGCAGTATGGGCTCTGAGCCTGCCTCAACTGTATATAGTTAGAGATTTCATTGATTCCACAAGTACAAGTAAAGTAACATAGATATATCATGAGCACGCAACCGCCCGACACCGTTAAGGGATATACCGAGGCATTAGCCGCAGGGATCTTACCAACTGTACCAAAAACAGCTCCAACAAAAGTAATAATTAATGCAAACACAGCGCTCCTACTTTTGATAGCAGGAATATTTTTTGCTGTAATTGCTGGTATCAATGTAATGAACACCTTGTCGGTGTCGGGTTGGGCGGCAATTCTAATATTTCTGCCAGTGGTAATACTCGTTGTACTTAGTTTTATCATTCCATATAAAATACGTAATAAAGAATACATTGCTGGGTATAGCTATGTTGATAATAGGGTGAGCACAGACGGCGTTACGCTAAGAGAGTTTCTTAAAGTGCAAAATTATGCAGGACCAGCTGGTTATCGTTGGGACATGCGTGGGCTATGGAAGCTTAATAGTAATGGTACATTGAACCGGCCCCCAGTTGATGGAATCTTGCCTATTGGCTACTACCCTTCACCGAACATTACTGATAAATTTCAATACTGGACTGGGGCGGAATGGCTTGATAGATATTGTAGTGTATCTGATATTCCTGCGGGCGGGAGACTAGAGATATAAAGGGCATGTGTCTCTTACAGGATAATTTTAAATATAAGTTGTTTGGTACCCCGGGTAGGAATTGAACCTACGACCTTAGGCTTAGAAGTCCTCTGCTCTATCCAACTGAGCTACCGGGGCGTGCTTCGCTAATGAGACAAACCAAAGGTTTTTCTCATCGCGCGGGTACTGGCAAAGCCAGCTACACCGGCTGCTCTTTTCTTTAATCGCTGCCGGCACTAGTCATTATAACAGAGATAGCTACCAAATTTTGGCTTTGGTTTCGACTTCGTTTTCTGGGCGCCATGCGGGATTAGTAATCAGAACAAGCTTCATCGTGCCTTTGTAATAGATTCTCGTTTTAGGCTGAATAACCAAGTGATCGCCTACAGCGACATCGACTGGCTCATCATCAAGGAAAAATGTACCAGAGCCTTCCAGGACGATGTAGGTGAACGTAGAAGCAACGTCATAAAATTCTTGGTTGTGACCTTCTTCGGTCGATACAATCACAAATCCACAGTCGCCTGTATTGGGGTATACATCGAGGTGAATGCTAAATTTATCTTTGGTTGGGATATCGCTATGTTTGGTGAGGCTGTGTGTCATACAAAAAGTGTAGCAAATTTATAAAATAACGGCGATAAAATCAACCCGCTTATACTTGCGATTTAGAGTGAAACAGTGCACAATTTGCTGTGAACGTAGTTCCCTAGCAACGCGAAAGGCAGGTGAGGGCATGTCCCTCAAGTCCATCAAGCGGAAGATCATCAAGTTCCTTCTGGCGACGGTCTGGACGACGGGCGCGGTGGCGGTCATCAAGCTGGAGGCCGAGCAGCCCGTGCACAACCGCGAGTTCTTCGACGACACGCGTGCCAAGCGGGTTGCGCTGGTTGTCTTCAACCCGCTCGCATGGCTGGCGCTGCTGGTCTACTCCGCTGGAGACATGTGGAAGGAGGTTTTCGAAGACTTCTTCGACGACCTGCGAGACTTCTGGCGACAACCCTGACCACGTTCATCGGCCCCACACATCCGCGGTGAGCAGCAGGCCCCGCGTCAATGACGTGGGGCCTGCTGCTTTTCCTTTAAATAGACCTATCCTTCAGAGGATAGCGCCTTATTGCAGGATACTTGTATAGGATTATTTCATTTTCATCTTCAAAGTTCGTGATATTTGCATCTAAAATAACGCCTTTACGAGAAATCTCCAAGTTGAAACTATAAGGACCAACGTATTCGGTAATGCTTCCGACATCAGTGTTTTCGTACCACTGAATGACAGTACTCTCTAAGCCGAATTGATCTTTAAAACAATTTAGCTCACGTGAAGGCTCGTAGCTTTTACACATCTTATTAATAATATATGCAGCTTTTCGCGAATTTGCTGAGTCATCCTCACTGAATTGAGTAACGAAATAATCAGTAAAAGTGCTCTTCTCAAGATTTGCTTGTGATCTGTATATGAAGTGCGAATCTTTTGGTGATTTGACCTCGATAGACCAGCCGCACATTCCCCTAAAGCCGCACATATAAAATGACTCGTGACCTACTAGCGTATCGCAGCTGTTTTTACTATACGATTTTTTGCAGTTTTCTTTTGCGTACTCTACAGCACGTTTAATAGCCTGAGGCTTACCTTCGTAGTCGGGCGGAGACTCACAGCCGGTAGTGGCACAATCATACACTGCATATAATACAAAACCAAGAGCGACAAGAGGCAAAAAGCACACGAATATAAGTAAAGCCCAGCCAAGTCTTTTCCAGCTACTGATATGCTTGTTAGATTTAGTTTTCTTGTTCACTCATATCCATAATAACAAAGAGCAAACAGGGCAGTAGCGCTCGCATCTGGCTCGCTTTGCTCGCTGATGCGAATTCAATCCCGTCTACTCCTACCAAAATAATAACCCCAGACAAGCTGGAGTGATTATTTTGGTGCGGGTGGCGAGAATCGAACTCGCATCATTTGCTTGGAAGGCAGATATATTAGCCATTATACGACACCCGCGCATGGGGCGAACGATGGGAATTGAACCCACGGCCTCCGGAGCCACAACCCGGCGCTCTAACCAACTGAGCTACATTCGCCGTAAATACGCAAATGCTATTGTAGCATAATTTATAGGGGTAGACTAGATGTCTTGTACGGTTTCAATGCGAGCGCCAATTGCGTTTAAACGATTGGCTAAATCTTCGTAGCCACGATTGATTGAGTACACGTCGCGAAGCGTCGAGGTACCAGGCGCGGCCAACATAGCGAGTAAAATCACTACTGATGGTCGCAGGGCGGGGGGTGCTACAATATCGGCTTGCTTCCATTTGGTCGGGCCGGTAATATACACGCGGTGAGGGTCGACGAGCTCAATATTAGCGTTTAGTTTTGAAAGCTCTGTGAAATAAATCGCCCGGTTTTCATAGCTCCAATCATGTAGTAGTGAACGGCCGGCTGCTACACTAGCAATTAGCCCCAAAAAGGGTAAGTTATCCATATTTACACCAGGGAAGGGCATACTGTGAAGCTTGTCCTTGGCGGCCACAAGATCTGAATGCTTTAGAGTAATATCTACCAAACGAGTTTTGCCATTTCGCGCCATGTATTCATCTGACAGCGAATAATTCAGCCCCATGCCCTCAAGCACAGAAAGCTCGAGTTCTAAAAATTCAATCGGTGCGCGCTTGATGGTAATATGTGAACCAGTTACCACGCCTGCCGCGATAAAACTCATTGCTTCAATGGGGTCTTCGCTTGGGTAATACTCAACGTTGGTGTTTATGTGGCGCTTACCGCGAATAGTTAGGGTTGTCGTACCGATGCCCTCGATTTGTACGCCGAGTTTTTCAAGGAAGAAGCAAACATCTTGCACCATATAGTTTGGGCTGGCGTTGCGAATAACTGTGACGCCATCATACAAAGCGGCAGCCATGATAACATTTTCTGTCACGGTGTCACCACGCTCGGTAAGGACGATTGCACGCTGCAGACTGGCTGCTTGTACGGTTGCATGGTAGTAGTCGGTGTTTGGTGCAGCTTCCACCTTCATACCAAAGGGCTCGAGGCCGACCATGTGAGGTTCAACCGTGCGTGTACCTAGGTTACACCCACCTGCGAAGGGCAGCTTAAACTCAGAGTATTGGTGGAGTAGCGGTCCTAAGAACATAATTACGGTGCGTGTGCGCTTTGCCGCCTCTACGTCCATAGCCTCTAGCTTTAGCTTTGGCGGCGGTACGATTTCAAGGTCAGTGTCGTTAACCCAGCGGATTTTTACACCGATGCTTTCGAGCACTTCAATAATACGGTTCACTTCTTCAATGTGAGCAACGTGCTTAAGGGTAGTACGCCCTTTGTTAAGTAAGCTTGCACACAGCAGGCCTACTGCTGCGTTTTTGCTGGTTTTTACTTCGATTGCGCCAGAAAGTTTCTGCCCACCTTTGACGCGAAAGTTTATCTTGCCGCTCTTATTCAGAATCACCAGGTTGCTACCAAGCACATCACTAATACGAGCCAACATCTCAAGGCTGATATTCTGCCCACCTCGCTCTATACGGTTAATGGCGGATTGCGACGTGCCTAATTCTTTAGCAAGTTCACTTTGAGTCATGCCTTTTTCGGTGCGGTTTTGTGAGATGAGCCGACCGAGTTGCTGCTTGTAATTTAATACACTCATAGGGCAAGTATATCACATACGATATAAGATAAAAGTGCTATACTGGATGTATGCTGTAATTTCTTACGTCATCTTAGGGAACTAACTAAACTACACGAAAAAGGGGAGTAGTATGACCAAAATGCAAGATGATGTTGTTGCGAAACTAATCGCGGGTGAGGAGCAACGTGAACGAGACGGGCTCGAGCTTATCCCGAGTGAAAACTATGTGAGCACTGATGTACTAGAAGCACTGGGGAGTGTATTTACTAATAAATATTCTGAAGGCTACCCTGGCAAGCGCTACTATGGAGGGCAAGATTTTACCGATCCATTAGAGCAACTAGCGATTGACCGAGCGAAAAAGCTTTTCAACGCAGATCACGCCAACGTACAGCCACATTCTGGTGCGCCGGCCAACGAAGCGGTATACAGCGCGTGGCTCGAATCAGGCGATGCAGTACTAGCGATGGATTTGAGCCATGGTGGGCACCTAACTCACGGTAATCCGATGACTAGAAGCGCAAAACTGTACAACTTCATCCCTTACAAGATGAAAGACATTGAAACCGGCGAGATAGATTACGACCATTTGCGCGAACTTGCCCTAAAACACAAGCCAAAGATTGTGCTTGCAGGCTTTTCAGGCTACCCGCGCGAGCTAGACTATGCTAAATTTGCCGCAATCGGCAATGAAGTAGGCGCACTACTCATGGCCGATATGGCGCACATCGCCGGGCTTATCGCGGCTGGCGTTGCTAAGAATCCGTTCGACTACGGGTTCCATGTGATTACCACTACCACTCACAAAACGCTTCGTGGGCCACGCGGAGGTATGATTTTGAGCAGGGGAACAGTAGGGAACCCGCTAAAAGCTCCTGAAAAAACACTCGAAAACATTCCTACCCTGATTGATCGCTCTATCTTCCCTGGCATGCAAGGCGGGCCGCACATGCATGTAATAGCCGCAAAAGCTGTGGCTTTTGGTGAAGCACTCAAGCCGGAATTTAAGACCTATTCAAAGCAAATTGTTAAAAACGCGAGTGTACTAGCCGATGAAATGATGAAACGTGGCTTCAAGTTAGTCACCAACGGCACAAGCAACCATTTGATCTTGGCTGATGTACAGAAGAGCTTTGACATAAATGGCAAGGTTGCCGAAGAAGCGCTCGATAAAATTGGGCTTACACTAAACAAGAACTCGGTTCCAGATGATCCAAACCCTCCATTTAAACCAAGCGGTATTCGTTTGGGTACGCCTGCACTCACCACGCGTGGGTTGACCGAGAAGCATATGCCACAAATAGCCGAGTGGATGAAACAGGCGATTGATGCGCGAGATGATGAAGCGACGCTAAAATCACTACGTGCCGAGGTGAAGAAGTTTCTAAAAGACTTCCCGCTCCCATATTAAAATGTAGGGACAAAAAAATACTCCCGGTAAACCCGGGAGTATTTGGTAGTTCGAAGTACTAACAACCAGTACCAACGGTTACCTTCACAGCAGCAGGAGTGCTTGCTGAGTAGTCCCAGTACCATATGTTGTAGCCGAGTGTAGCTGAACAGTTGTGCAGAGTTACTACTGTACCACCGTTTGCTACTGTACCGCTTTGAGCGCTAGTAGTAGCATTAGTAGCAGGTGCAATCGAATTAACTTGGTCAAGCTTGGTTTCACTACCAGCGGTTGAACCACCAGCTGCACAGGTACCGGCACCAGCTGTACCAGCGGTAGGTGCTGCACCAGTAGGTGATAGTGAGTTGGTTACGAGCTGACAGTAGGTTGGGTAGGCTGAGTTAACAGTGTTCCAGGCCTCAATCTTCTTTGAGATGTTTGCAGCGAGTGAATTACCACTAGTGGTCTTCGCGCGGTTCTGGATACCGTTGTAAGCTACAATCGTAATGGCTGCCAAGATGGCGATAACCACAATCACGATAAGGAGCTCGATGATGGTGAAACCACGGTCGCTTCTTTTGTTGATATTTGTAAGAGTCATTCTAGTGCCCCCTAAATGTTACTAATCTTATAAGCTGATAATACATCATGATGAGTATAAGCACAAGGGGTTTGTGAACTAGAAAATGTATACGTTATTCTGCGGCCGCAAATAGAGAGACTCTGTAGGTTGACGCCTCGGCGTAACAGTGGTGCCATCACCAATCTGTCCAATGCCATTCGTACCCCAACAGAAGGCCCTGCCCAGTGTACGTGCGCAGAAACGTCGTGCTCCACCTACTACGTTGTCGACGGTATTGGTTGCGAATAGACCGAGCACATCAACAACAGTGACAGGGACTTTTGTGTTAGCGCTAGATCCATCACCACGAACATTACCGCTTCCCCAGCAGTATACACTTCTGTCGACTAGGGTGCCGGAGTTGGGGTAGGCGACTACACAGCCACCTTCGTCGTTTGCTGCTATTTCGGTAATAGTTTTGCTGGCGAGGACACCGCTAACGGTAACCGCTTGCGGGTAACAATAGTTCCACTTCGTACAGCGCGCTGTCATAGTTCCGCTACCACTTGCCCAGGTGCCGTTGTTACCCAGTTGCCCTAGCCGGTTACTTCCCCAGCAATATGGTTTAGCATCTGCTACGGTAGTGGTGTAGGCAAGTGCACAGGTATGGGCGTCACCATCGATATTGGCTCCTGAGTCGCCAACATCATCGGCTGGGGTTCCGTCGCCTTGGATACTGATAACTTTTTTGCCATTTAAGGCACTGCTTGCGCCAGTATTCACGGCGGTCGGTACGAGGTAGCTCGACGTGGTAGCACCTGTACCAATTTCTCCATTCACATTACTTCCCCAGCAATAGGCTAGTTCATTTACACCTACAGCACATGTATGACTGTTGAAGGCCCCGCTACTATTAGCTAAGCTAGCGACATCAATACCAGCCAGCGCACCCGTGCCGGCATGTCCAGACCCGCCCACGCGAACAGGGCTTGTTCGGTTAGTAGTAGAGTTATTGCCTACTTGACCCACGCTGTTGCGTCCCCAGCAGTAAAGGTCACCATCGTCAATCAGGGCGCACGCCGTGTAGGCGCTTAGAGCTATCTGAGTAACAACTTTGCCATCTAGTACACCACCACCATCTACCTTTGTTGGTGTGTAGCTATCAGTCGTATTTCCTGTGCCGAGCTGTCCGTATGCGTTATCGCCCCAGCAGTACACTTCACCGGTATCAATGATGACGCAAGTAAACGTAGCTCCAGCTTCAATATCGAGAATGCTTTTATCGCCGATTCCACCCGGATAGGTGAGTCGGGAGACCTTCACTGGTACAAGACTATCAGTCGTAGAACCATTACCAAGTTTTCCACTTGCATTATCACCCCAGCAGTAGGCATCAATCGCAAGTAATGCACAGGTACGCAGCTGACCGCTGGTCGAACGCTGAGCCGCTAGATCTGGTGTCCAGACAATCGTTTTCTTAATCACGTGAGTGTATGTTTTTACTACAGTACTGGTACCGTATTGCTTCACCTCGGTATAGCCAGTAACGGATATTACCGCACTGTTTTGTTCTGATTCTTCAAGATCACTTACGACGAAACGGGTCTGAATGTAATTGTCTGTATACACGTAGGCCTTTGACGGGAAGGCGTTGGCGGTGCCATCACAATCACTCGAAGGTAGTAGGTCTGGTTTTGCTCCACCAGACGCAGCAGGACCCCAGGTTTGTAAGTGGCCACTTAACTCTAGACAAGATTGTGCGTAAGCAGCGCCGGCTTCAGCAGCTTCTTCGGCCATTTTCGAGTAGTATTGCTGCACGTTATCCTTTCGAGTTATCGATACTGTCTGGAGTAGAGCGACAGCAAGAATCATTAGAGCGGTAGATAGGATTAATACGATAGAGAGAGTAAAACCAGTGCTTGATGAGTTGTTGCGAATCATTTATTTACCTTTGCTATGCGTAGAGTTGATGAGCCCGATATGGTTTCACCGGCAAATTGCCTGCTCAGAGTAAGTGTGACTTCTGCGTCGTCAGCGGTGTTTAATATGTCGGGGTCAGAAGAGGTATACACGTTGCTAATGGGTGTTGCTACCTGATTTACGTAGTAATCCACAGAGAAACTAGATACATTTGTGGCAATGACTTCATCCTTAGCCTCGCATATGACGTTCCATGGATAAATATCTGCCGGGCATGATTGTTTTTGGTTTTGCGGTCCGTTGCAAACGGTAGTTGTGGTATCTGTTAAGATACGTCGATAGAGAGTACCGCCCCTAATAAAATAAATTGCAATGTATGTATGCTCGGGGTTGTAGGTTCTTTCGGTGGTGCAATTGTATGAACCATCCACGTACACTGGTTCACGGGCATTTGATACGCCAGCTTGAGTAGTAGCGGGTACTGACAATATCAAAATTCGGTCAGACGATGCAGCAGGAACGCCGGTAAAGTTCCAGGCTTCGGCACCATTCGTGCCAGCATTGTTCGGGCCATAAGGGTCTGAATATTCGGCTGGGACGGTTTTATCGAAAGCGACGCTATAACGGACATCACGCTCAATTACATTCATAGCATCGCGCACTCCAGTGTCGAGCTCGAGCTGGGCTTTGCTTTTTGTCGAAGCGTTAACACTTGCAAATACCGCATAAATGAACAAAGCAATAATAATTGGCAGAATAGTAATAACCACCGTTAGTTCAATGATGGTTACACCGAAAGACAGCTGGCGACTAGTAGGTAACGTATGTACCATGTATTACCTTTCTAGAGTTAGGGCCAAACGTTACATACGATTCAACATAAATCGGCATGCCGCTCGCAGTTCCCGAACAGCCATATGGTGCATTAGCACGAACAACTTGGCTTACGGGGCTTGGCAATCGACTAACATCTGATGAACTAGATAGTAAAGTTACGAACGTCGTTGGGTTGGCGGGGTCACAGGTAAACCAGATTGGGCTATTGCCGTTTGCGTACTGACGCATGTTCGCGTATGCTAAATCGTCAGCAATACTCACCTGAGACGCGGTTACGGATAGACTGGTGATCGCACCTACCAATTGATAAGCGGATACAAGGAATATTACTGATACAACAATAGTCGCTAAAAGCTCAATCAAGCTAAAGCCAGATTCGGATTGCCTCATTGCTGTCGCCTACTTTCAACGGTTACAACATCACCGGTAGTTTCGGATCGGTAGTAAAAAACGAAACGTACACAGGGGGCAGCAGAGCAGATGGCGCCAGCGGAAGTGATGGGCTGGTAAATATATTGGTCGAACGAGGGCCGAGCTGCGTTGGTGTCAGCGGCTACAGACACGCTATTTGAAGACTGATCGGGCGCGCGAGTAATCGATATATCTGAAGGGTCGATAAGACTTGTAAGAGATGAGTTAACTTGGGTGGTTGTAGGGTAGGTGGGGCCACTGACTGATGCGTTTACCCGGTAATACTGCTCGAAATACCGCGCTAGGCCTTCCACGTCGCTTTGACGCTCGGTATCCCGAGCTTTCTGTAAGTAAGTGACGTATCCAGTGCTTAGCGCCCAGCCTGAACCAATAATGATAGCAAGTACCATTATCACGGTTAGTACCTCAATTAACGTATAGCCGTGAGCATTCGCTCGATTTGGTTTTCCCACGTGTAAAATTCCTCTTACGCTTATTATAGCGCAAATCACTACGGAGCAAACAGCTTATAATTCGAGCGGTTCTTGCTCGATAGTAATACGAAACGTATCCCTTACGGCGCCAACAACTACCTCGCGTGCGCTTGAGAGATCCTGATAACTCGAAGCAGATTCGTTGATAAGCACCAGGGCGTTTTTATCGTGAATACGAATGCCGTGGTGAAGCGTTCCTTTTAGACCGGTTTGTTCAATCAACCATCCGGTCGGTACTTTAAACCGTTTTTCACCTAAATCATAGGCGGGCATGCTCGGCCAGGTTTTACGAAGTTCATCAAGTTGCCATTGTTCTATGATTGCGTTTTTGAAGAACGAACCGGTGTTTGGTCGTTGTTTGGGGTCGGGTAATTTGTCGGCACGAATAGCCAGTACTGCATCGCGAATTACCTGCGGCGTATAAAGGGTGATGCCATGAGTATCAAAATATTCTTGAACAGCTGCGTAAAACGGGGGTTTCGGGGCTTCAGAGTATAGCCGCAGGGTAACGGAAACAATCGCGTACCTGCCTTGGCTTTCATTTCTAAAAATACTGTCTCGGTAGGAAAAGCCACAGTCATTTGCGTTTAAGGTAACCATTGTTTGTTGCTCAATGTCGTATGCTTGAAGTTCAACGAATGTATCAGCGAGTTCTTGGCCGTAGGCGCCAATGTTTTGTACCGGAGCGGCTCCAGCGGTACCTGGAATACCCGACATCGCTTCTATGCCGGTCAAATTCATTTCAACCGTTCGTTGCACTACCTTATCCCAATCTTCACCAGCACCGATTCGTACGGTGGTATTTGCAGGAGTTTTTTCGAGCACTTCGAAGCCAAGGATACGGTTGCGAATAACCAGGCCATTGAAGCCTTCATCGTGAACAATCGTGTTGCTGCCACCCCCCAAAATAAACAGGGCAACACCTCTTGTTATCGCGTTATCACAGGCTTGCTTCAATTCTTCAGGGGTGGATACATCAGTCATGAAGCGGGCTGGTCCACCCAGATGCATAGTCACATAGTTCTTTAAAGGAATATTGGTGTGCACTTCCATAGCACGAGTATAGCGCAACTGCGCTAAAACGTGCTATAATTACCTCTGTATTTTGCAAAATTTACGCACCCGTAGCTCAGTGGATAGAGCACTGGTCTTCGGAACCAGGTGTCGTACGTTCGAATCGTACCGGGTGTACCATTTTTTTTGAGTATGAAAAACGATATACCTATGGCAAATCAGCTTGCCTCGTCACTGCGGGCAGCGTATGCCCAACAAAACCACCGCGCATCTGAACGTACGCATCAGCAAACGGTTCACGTGGTTGGCGCGGGTGCTGCTATTACCGCTGCTTACGAACAGCTTCGAAATGCCGCCGAGTACACCGAAGAGCACCTGCTTTTGCAACGCGCTATTCGACGATTCTATAAAAGAATATTTTTGCTACGTGACAAAAAGCGAATCGCATCAAGTGGCGACGAGCTTATTGTTGAGCTAACGCAAGCAGGTTATATTGCCAACGACAGCATCACTGAGCAAACCGTCGCGACAATAAGCGAGTTTGCGATGCAATACTACGAAGCCTACCTGACGCTTACGAAGCGACGCACCGTTTCGTATCAGCAGGTAGAGCAATGGACAATTGAACTATTAGCGGTTGAAGCCGAGTGGTTGCTGCATGACACAGGACATTTGCAGGCATTTACCCAATTTGCCCATAGCCATTTTCTATCAACGCTCGATTTTTCTCAGATATTTAAAACCAAACCAAAAGAGGTGGAGACGGCCCTGTATGTGGCAATTCATCGTGCCTTGCTAAAATCGGATGACGCAGTGGTAAGACTAGGCCTTCTGAAACGGTACCAGCAATCACCCGATCACCTAGAGCCTTTTGTAGAAACAAACCGACACATCGACGCACTGCTCGATTCGTCGACCACCGAAAAACTATTTCGAATCGTAGACCGTCGAGGTGCACCGCTGCGTGTGCTTCGTCACATGGTCGATAATGATCCGACACTTAGTGAAGTGTTGCCAAATAAAGACCAGTTTTTAACGCTATTCGAAAAACAAGTCAATGAAGACTATGAGGCAATAAACTCTCGAGTCAATCACGGTATTATTCGAAGCGTAGTGTTCCTTATTATTACAAAGGTAATAATCGGTATCGCAATTGAGGTGCCGTACGATTACTTTATTCACGATGCGATTATTTTCACTCCACTTATCATTAATCTATTCTTCCCGCCACTCTATATGATTTTGCTTCGTGCTACCCTTATGCTCCCCGGGCCAGCCAATACTAAGCGTTTGGTTGAGCAAGCTGAGATGATGCTATACGATACAGGCACGAGTCGACATCTTGAGCGTCGAGCGAGCCAGAAGTTTGGTGCGGGCTACAACATTGTATATGGAGCACTTTTTGTTGCCGTGTTTGGCACGGTTGCTTGGGTGTTGTGGCAGTTCTTCCAGTTTGAGCTGCTGCACTTAGCCGTATTCTTTGTATTCTTGTCTGCTGCTAGCTTCCTGGGCTTCAGGCTCAGTCGATTAATTCGAGAGATGGAGTCGATTGACACTTACCAAAACGGCGTCACGATTGTTCGCGACTTTTTGTACATGCCATTCGTGGTAGTTGGTCGCTACATTAGTGATAAGTACTCACGGGTAAACATTGTTGCGCTAGCGCTCGACATGTTGATTGAGTTGCCGCTGAAAACCGTACTTCGATTGATTCGCCAATGGGGCGCCTTCATTAGCGCCAAAAAAGACCAGCTTTAAATATAAAAAATGTCTGCATAAAGCAGATCATTATTATATGGAGGGCCAGGAGGGGCTTGAACCCTCGACACCCTGCTTAAGAGGCAGGTGCTCTAACCAGCTGAGCTACTGGCCCAAAATACTCTAAAAACTATACCAAACAGGGGCGAAAATGTCCAGAGGGTGGGTTGACGGTAGAATATTTACAAACCTGTCGCCACAGCGTACTATCATAGGTAGTAACCAAGGAGGACGTGTTATGAGTGAAGTAAAGTATGATTCTCAGCCGATGGCGCTAGAGAAGTGGCTCGACGAAAATCTCAACAAAAAATTCCCAGTTCAGCTACCTGACGGTGCAAAAAAATGGCTTGCCGACAACAGCTGGTGGCTAGCATTGATTGGCGGGGTTGTAAGTTTGTGGGGTGCATGGAGTTTCTGGCAGCTAGGTCACACAGCAAGTCAATTCCTTAACGGACTCAGCCAAGTATACGGCGTAAACACGTATTCACAAGACCTAGGCGTTTTCTGGTATGTCGTATTCGCAGCTATGCTTGTGCAAGCAGTTTTGCTTCTTATGGCATTTCAAAAGCTAAAAGTTCACAAAAAGTCAGGCTGGAACCTACTACTTTATAGTAGCTATGTTTCTGTAGTCACTGGCGTCGTGTACCTCATGTTGCCGTACTATGGCTTTGGCAGCCTATTAGGCACTGCGCTGGGTGCGGTTATTTCTTGGTACATCCTGTTCCAAGTACGAAGTCACTTCGCAAAGTAGAGCATAGATAAAATACATTACTAGCTCCGGTGCATGCCGGAGCTAGTAATGTATAGGTATGGTACGCTAATAACAGTAATGACAAGACTATCTACATTAGCTGACGCTGAACGGCTTCTCATACAATATTCACCACCAAAAATGGGAGGCGAGACCTACACCATTGAGCGAATGATTAAATTGATGGAGTTTTTAGGCAATCCTCAGCACGAGTACCCAGTTATTCATATAGCAGGCACCTCAGGCAAGACGAGTACTTCATACTTCATACGAAACCTGCTACAACAGGCAGGCAAGCGCACTGGCCTGACCATATCACCGCACATTACGGGAATAAACGAGCGAGTGCAGATTAACGGCTTTCCGCTTGAAGAGTCAACATTTCTAACCTATCTTGAAACATTTCTAGATGAAGTTAGCGCAAGCAAACTGGAGCCAACCTATTTTGAGTTACTCATGGCGTTTGCCTACTGGGTGTTCGCGAAAGAACGAGTAGACTACGCAGTAATTGAGACTGGTCTGGGCGGATTGCTTGATGCGAGCAATGTGGTTAGTCGCTCCGATAAAATCTGTGTTATCACACCAATTGGCCTTGATCATACCAATGTACTTGGCGAAACACTAGAAGCAATTGCGACGCAAAAAGCCGGTATTATAGGCGAGTCACAACGAGTTTTTAGTGCTGAACAAGATGAGCGAGCGAGAGCAGCGCTCGATGCAGCCGCTGAAGAGCAAGACACGAAGATAGAATACGTGGAAGTTCACAAGGAAGAGTTACCTACATTGGCACTATTTCAGCATCAAAATTGGCAGTTGGCTGTGCGAGTGTATGACGAACTTACAGCGCGGGATGCGTTACCAGTTTTGCAACCAGAGCAATTAGAACAAGCAATGAATGCTACACCCCCTGGTAGGTATGAGCGCTATGATATTCAAGGCACACCAGTGCTACTTGACGGAGCTCACAATGCACAAAAGCTAGCGGCACTGATTGCGTCACTACCAGCAAAATTTACTCATGATGCGGTATGGATTGCCGCCCTTGTGCAAGCGCCAGATACGAAAATCGATGCTTGTATCGATGAAATTGTTTCGCTGCAGATTAAACATCTGATTTGTACTGAATTTGTAGTGGGGCAGGACATAAAGGGAAGAAGAAGTATCCCCGCGCGGCAATTCGCCGAACTTGCTGAGCAAAAAGGCCTCACCCCAGCAGCGATAAGCTCACTAGACGAAGCTTTGAAGTCGGCCCTACAAGAAAAGCGGCCGGTAGTGATTACCGGCTCGCTCTATCTTGTGAGCGCAATTCGTCCGAAGCTAGTAGCTATGACTCAGACGAAGTCTTAGGAGCCTCAGCGGCAGGTGCGGCTGGTTTTGCCGCTGCGGGAACACCCTTCCAGGTGTTTTTCTCGACAGCCAACCAGATAAGCCATACGAGAGGCAGGAAGACGTAAAGTAGTACAAACACGCCTTCTTTCCCAAAGCCCTCACCTACTTTGATCGCCGCCATAATTGAGAATACGAGTACAACAATCGATGCAACGAATCCAAGTAGAGGAATCCAGCTAAGTAGTGCTAGAAGCGAGATCCAGCCCTTTTGTCCACCGAGTTCAAAGAATGCCCAACCGTTTACAAACGGGACCCATGCTTTCCATTGGTCAACCCCAGCTTTTTTAAAAATCATTGCCAAGAAAATGGCACATACAACGTAAGCTATTAAGAAGAATACGCCCATGACAGCGAACACGCCTGCCAGTACAGCCGGATCGGCCGATGATGTCGTGTAATAGCTTGATTGATAAGTCGTGTCGTACATATTCTCCCCCTTGGTAGTTTGTACCTACTAATAATGTCTTCATTGTAGCACCTTTGTTACAATAGAAAAGATGAAACTACTCCTTGGTTCAGAATTAGCTGATTATATTAAAGAACGTCAATTGCGACAGGCGCGAAATCTTCGACAAGAACACGGCGCTAAGCCAACGCTTGCGATAGTGCAAACCTCTGACAACCCGGTGATTGGCACCTATGTACGTATGAAGCAGCAGTATGGTGAAGATATTGAGATTGAAGTCCGTCGTCATGAGGTGCAGTCTGAAGATTTACTGTCGACGATTGAAGCACTCAACAACGATGTGTCTGTGCACGGAATCATCGTGCAACTTCCTTTAGCGGATGAATCGCAAACGCAGGAAGCAGTAGATCTTGTGGCGCCAGAAAAAGACGTCGATGGTTTAGGTGCGCGCGCCCAGCTAACTCCAGCCACGGCCATGGCGATTGACTGGCTATTGGCTGGCTTCAACGTGGACTTGAAGGGCAAAAAGATTGGGATTGTTGGAAACGGGAGGCTCGTTGGTGGGCCTCTAGCAAAATTATGGAAGGCCACTGGCTACGACGTGACAGTATTTGATGAACACAGCAAAAATATGGCAAAACAGCTACGCCGCTGTAATGTAATTGTATCGGCGGCAGGAGTGCCGGGGCTTATTACTTCAATGTTCGTACAACCCGGGGCAGTGGTAGTCGATGCCGCAACATCGTCTGAACACGGTAAGATACTCGGCGATGTCGCTGATGAAGTACGTGATAGAAACGATCTTACTATCACGCCCGACAAAGGAGGGGTAGGCCCATTAACAGTAGCAGCGTTGTTTGACAACGTACTGCGTGCTACCAGAAAACAGGTTGTCGGCGATTAGTGCGCCGCTAAAGCTTGCTTTACTTTATCAACTACCTGGCTCGGGGTTACCGCAGCCTTAACAATGTAGCTATGAATACCGAGACTCTTCAGCTGTTTTGGTGCCTCTTCTGGTCCAAGATTAGTCAAAATAATCACTGGAATCGACTTGCCCCACTCTGCATCGCGAATCTCAGTCAGAGCTTCTACGCCATTTTTATGCGGCATTTGCACATCGAGCAAAATAATATCAGGCTGAAACGACTCAACTAGGGCAACACCTTGTTCTCCATCACCAGCTAACTGCACTTCAAAGCCTGCCGCCTCGAATTTCATGCGGTACATTTGGTGGATTACTGGATCGTCTTCGATAATTGCGATTTTTGTCATCACTTATTAGCATACAACACATAGGTAACTTCGGTTCGCATTTCTGTCGTCCGCACGCTATAATTCGTATATATGTCGTGGTGGGAAATTGTTATTTTGCTCAGCAGCAGCGCACTGGCTTTTTTCGCTGCTTGGCTACTTGCGGGGATGTATCACCTTGCCCATCGTGAGCGGCGTGCACACATGCGCTTGAAGCGAGTGTTTGGATCTTCAGCACTTTTACGCCCTCGCATGCAGCATTTATTGCACGAGCTTACCCAAATAATTCCAGCTAAAAGTGCCGTGTTGTTTGTGTACCAAGACGAAAATCGCTATGCGAGTGTTGGCACGCATCACGCAAGTCACCCTTCGCTTCGTGATTGCCTAGAGCTTGACGAGTATGTAGCGGCCTATCCAGAGCAGGTGGTATTGGAGCGAACGAAATTTGACTCACACCACCCCGTTCGCCAAATTCTTTCTAGCTATCGGGTTGATTTTGTCATTGTACTCATGCGCGCGACCAAGCCCATCGGCTATGTATTCTTGCACGAAACTCCAAGCGTGAAAGTTAGTCGTCAAGATCTGCAGCTTGCTAGATTACTCGCGGGTGACATGGCAATGGCTATGGAAAATGCTGTATTAATGCAAACTAAGCATGATTTGAGCGTGTATTTGCAGCAAAAAATCGATTCTGCTACCAATGAGCTCCGCACATCTAACGTCCAGCTAGTTCAGCTCGATGAAGCCAAGGATGAATTCTTGAGCATGGCCTCTCACCAATTGCGCACCCCACTTACCAGTGTGAAGGGGTATCTAAGTATGGTGCTCGAGGGCGACGCTGGCAAGATTAGTGCCGTTCAACGCAAGCTGCTTACAGAAGCCTTTACTAGTAGCGAACGCATGGTGCGACTTATTAGCGACTTTTTGAACGTATCACGCATTCAGACCGGTAAATTCGTAATCGAGCGAACCGAAGTTGATATAGTAAAACTCATCAACCAAGAAATTGATGCACTGGAAAGCACTGCCAAAGCCCGAGAGCTTACCTTTCGTCGCAAGATTCCAAAGCAATCGCTGGTGCTAGCTCTTGATGAAGACAAAATTCGCCAAGTCATCATGAATTTCATCGACAATGCCGTGTTTTATTCTCGGCCAAATACCGAAATTGCGGTTGAATTAACCTTGCGACCACACGACGTTACCTTCCGGGTTGTTGATACGGGCATAGGCGTGCCAGTGGCACAGCAGCCACAGCTGTTTACCAAGTTTTTCCGTGCCAGCAATGCACGCAAGCAGCGTCCTGACGGCACCGGTATTGGGTTGTTTTTGGCTAAAAAAATCGTCGATGGACACAAAGGCCACGTGGTATTCTCGTCAACCGAAGGCGAGGGCAGTGTGTTCGGATTCCGTTTACCAAAATAACTCCCCACTTGAGAGCGGGGAGTTATTCGTCTGAGACAAACCTCTCAGTGTAAGATGAGCGGTCAGTCTCTTTTAGCTAAGTACGTTTCGGCGGGCGTTTACTGCGTAAGCAGCAGCTGCTACAAGCAAGCTTGCAATAACAGCGATAACACCACCAGTTGAACCGGTTTGAGGCAGTTCAGCTGGAGTTACCGGAGTTTTGTCACAGTCAGTCAAAACTTTACTGTGTACGTTGCTGTCGAATTCGTCTTCCTTGATAGTAATAACTTTCTTGGTAGCGATTTCACATACAACGATTTCACCAGGAACTGGTGGTTTTTCAGCACAATCTTTCAAGTCTTTAGAATACTTGCTTGAGTCAAAGTCAGTTTCTTTGATAGAAACAATCTTTTTGCTAGCAAGTTCACAAACTTGAATGTATTTCACTTCAGGACAGCTAATTTTAGCTTTGAACTGAACGAAACGCTTGTTGTTTAGAGATACAGCAACGTCGCCGATGTTTACACCAGCGCCAGTGATTGCATCATCTAGGTTTTTCACATAGCTACCGTTAGCGTCAAGCAGTTCGGTTGAACCGTTAACGTAGGCAATACTACCAGCTTTGCTTAGGTTTACACCTGCAGTACCAGTAGCTACAGCACCTTCACGGTTGTTGTCAGCCGTTACAGTAACGGTTGAGCTGTGTGAAGTTTTAACACCACTTGAAAGTGATGCTTTTACTTTAACGTTTGTAAGGGTTTTTGGACCGCCGTTGTGAATACGTACTTTAAATTGTACGGTTTCACATAGGTCAGCATCAGCTACCTTTACGAAGTCGGTTTGATTGTCAGATACGTTGCGTACGCGGTAAATGTCACCGCTACCAAGTTGACCAAAGTCGTAGGTAGCAAGTGCGTTTGATGCCGCGAAGCTAGTCGCAAAGACAAAGGCAAACACTAGTGCAAGTACTTTTTTCATAGATTGCTCCTTTAAAAATACTCTTATAGTTGTTGATTACGTTCGTGCAAACTAGATAGTCATCGTGTCTTTAAGGTTGAATGCCGCACGGCGACACGAAGCCGAAGCTCGCGTCGCCGTGCTGGCGGGGCATTCACCTACTGCGTAGACGGGCCGCCAGGCCCGACATGTTCACCAGCCGGTGTCGTTGTTCTCCACGGTCACGGTGCCGGAACAGCTGACGGACTTGCCGCCCGCCTGGCCGGTCACCTTGATCGTCGCGGTCTGGCTGGTCCCTGCGGGGATTGCCGTCGCACGGAACTTCACGGAGAACCGCTTGCCGCCCGGCACGTTGGTGAGGTCGGTCGTCGTCTTCTCGATCGGCCCCGTGAGGACTGGCTCGTTGAACGAGACCGCGTCACCATCAGGGTCGGTGAGATCGAAGTCGGCCCACATCGCGTCGTCACCGACGTAGATGTGCTCCGGGACCGTGCAGACCATCGTCGGCGGGTTGTCCTCCGGGACCGGGCAGGCGTCCACCGTCACCGTGAAGTTGACCGACTTGTTGATCGGCGCCCCCAGGGTGAACGAACCGTTGTACGTCCCCGGCGCGTAGCCGGTGAAGTCGGCGCTGACCGTCTGGCCGGCACCCACGGAGGTGAACTGCTTGGTCTTGCCACCCACGGTCAGGGAGCTCGAACCGGCCGCCACGTTGTTCGGGTTGGTGCCCGACGCGGTGAGCGCACCGTTCTGCTGACCCGGCGCGGCACAGGCCGTGCCGTGACCGGAAGCAGTCGGGTTCTCGTAGGACGGGGGCGGAGGGTTGCCCGAGCACTGCTCACCGAACGCGACGATCAGCTGGGCGCTGAGCGTGTTCTCGATGGAGCCCTCGGTCTCGGTGCTGAGGTTGAACTTCGACACGATCTCCGCGGCCCGTCCCTTGGCTTCCGCCTTGGTCTTGGCCTTGATGATCTGGTCGAAGGCCAGCTTGCCCTCGGTGGTGAAGTCGTACTTGAACTCGACGTAGCACCCGCCCTTCTCGACACGACCACTGCCACCGACGTGGAGTCGCTGGCTGATCATGCCCTGAACGTGGTGGCGGAACTCGGTGGTCGAGTCCAGGTAGACGTACTGACCGGGAACGAACTCGGCGTGGTCCGCCTTCTCGTTCAGGCAGTCGCCCTTGTTGAACGTGCTCGACCCGGCGCCGACCTGGCCGCGACGACGCGACACCTCCTTGGTGACGACGGTGCCGTCGGACTCCTTGACGGTGTCGACGAACGTGTCGAACAGCATCGGGCTGCCGGAGACGTGGTTGAGCATGCCGTGGGTCTGACCCTCGGCGTCCTCTCCCGTGTCGGTGAAGCTGCCACCGACCTTGACGCGGTAGCAGCGCACGGACAGCTTGCGCTTGCCGTGCGGCAGCCTCTTGACCACCTTGGCGGAGGGAACCGCCTTGTGGAACCGCTTCAGGGCCGCGCCCTTCTTGACGAAGGTGGTGGGCTTGATCTTGGCCAGCGCCTGGTCCGTCTGCGGCTGGTTGGCCACGAGAGGACACTTGTTGCCGTCCTTCTTGAGCCAGTGGAGCGCCCCCTTGTTGGTGGGGTTGCTCACGGGGCCCAGGATGACCCTGCCCTCCTCGTCGGTGAGGAGCGTGGTGACGGTGGTCTCGTCCAGCGTGGCGGTACCCGCCGCGTTGATGTCGAGGTTGAGCACCGGCGTCGGGGTGGTTCCGTCGGCGTTCGCGGCGGGTGCCACGAGCGTCGACAGCCCCAGCATCATCGCGGTCGCAATGAGGATGTTGCGGATGAGCGTCTTCATGTCGATCCTTCCTTTCCGGAGTTGTCTCAGCGGGAATCTCCCACCTACACGCACTCCGGATCGAGAGTACGCTACCCAAAGGCAGGTAGGTGCGCTTGGGTAGCGTACTCTAGGATCATAAATTGCAGTAGTTGAAATGCCTTGGGCTTTACTCCGTGAGCATTGCTGCTCAAACGTACTTAAAGACCCATGACTATCTAGTTTGCTTTGATGGCAAATGTTGGTGTATATTTGCCGCAAACAATCAGTAGATATATGGTATATCTACCGTACTTAGCTAAATTGTTAAACGGCACCTCACACCTTAATTGGTCTGTAACAATAGCTATGATATTACTCATTTGTATTGCCACACCTCCCAAATAAATGAGGATAATTCCATTATAGCATAAATAATATAAAAAGTCAATTACTATACCACAAAATGCTTATGATTGCACATAAAATAACCGCCCCATCGGGAGCGGTTATTTATCGAGGTTTTTGGTATGTTAGTTGTTTGAACGGCGACTTGCAAGGTAGTAAGCGCCTGCGCCAGCTAGTGATGTTGCACCAACAAGTTGCATAACAACTTCAGCTGCACCAGTTTGTGGAAGTTCTTCAGGAACTTTTGGTTTACAAGCAGGGCTGTCAACGGGTTCGTAGTTACCAGCTTCGCTTTCATCTACACGGATGATCTCGCCAGTCTCTGGGTTACATACAGGTACTTTCTTTACGTCTACGTATGCATCGTCACAGTCGTCTGGATTGCCAGGAACTTCTGGAGCGTCAACACAAACCGTGTTTTTAATCTGGTTGGCTACTTCTGCAGGTACCTTAGCGGTAAGCGTGAAGTCTTGTGTTTCACCAACAGTTAGTACAGGAATAGTGTATGTCCAGGTGTTGTTTGCAACCGTACCAACGTTTCCAGCAAGCAAGGTTACTTGGCTTTCAGGAGTATCGGTAACAAGTACGTTTTCTAGATCCACGTCACCAGTGTTAGTAACAGCAATCTGGTAGGTAAATTCAACATTTACACCAACTCGTTTGTACTTAACGCCTTCTACGAGCTTAGTTACCTTAACACCTGGTTTTTCCTCTGGCTTATCAACGCTAAAGGTTGCCACACACTGAGGACCGTTTCGGTCGCCTTCAGATGTTTTAACAGTAAGTGCTACGCGGTAGTCACCAGGGGTTGATTGGCTATACTCAGTAGATGCGGTCATAGCTGTTGAGCTGACAGGTAGAGTATCAACAAGATCGTTGCCACGGTATACAGCGAATTCGTAGCCGCTAACAGTAGCGCCACCACTTACCTCTGCCATGCCGTTGAAGCGGAACTTAGCGTTTTCTTCAATTACCTCTATGGTGAGGTCTTTACAGACAGCAACTGGGTGCTGTGGTTTTTCGGTGACTTCGAATGGTGCTTCACATTGCTCACCATCTCGGTTACCGAGGCTTGTTTTTACCACAACCTTAGCTACGTACTTACCAGTAGTATTTTGTTCGTAAGTCACGCTAGCAGTTTCTTTGCTAGATGTTACCTGAGGCAATGTTTGTACCAAGGCACCATCTTTGTATACAGAGAATGTGTAACCCTTGATGGTTGCACCATTTTTTGCACTCGCAGTAGCGTTGAATTGGAACTTAGTTCGAGAGATTTTCTCGATAGCTAGACCCTTACATACTGCAGATGGTTTCTTAGGAATAGAGAAGCTGTCGGTACATTGAGCACCGTCACGTGGGCCTTCAGAGGTTTTTACCACCACCTTAGCGGTGTAATTACCTGGATCGGCACTTTCAAATACAACTTGAGCATTTTCTTTATTAGAATCAACATTCTTTGCAAATACTTGCTGGCCACCATGCATAACGGTGAAGTGATAGCCGTTAATCTTGGCACCGTCTTTAGCCATAGCTTTAGCTTCAAGGCGGAAACGGTTATCAGAAATCTTTACAGCCTTTAGGCTTTCACATTTTGCCACTGGCTTTGGTGCAGGTGGTTTAGGGGTTGCAGCAACTGGGTTACCACATGGTTTCATGATTGCGTGAACAAATTGGCCATTGCTATCGAATTTCACCATAGCAGTTTGGGCGCTGCCCATTTTGCTAACAGACATAACACCAGCGTTTGTACCAGCAATAGGGTTACCGCCTAGGTTACGTGCTGCCATACGAGCGTTTGTGGCAACGACTTTGCCGTTTACAACCACTCGGCCATCTTGGTAAACGATACCGGCTCGGTAGTCGCCACTGATTTCACCGGCCTGAATGCCAAGTGCTCCAAAGATTTTTGGTAGATTTGGTGAGTTTTTTGCCCCATTTTGTACGGCGTTTCGAGCATCAGCTGGGCTGTAGCTACCACACCAAATTACCGCCCACTGGTCACAGTCTGGGCTGCTGTCCACGGCGGCGTTTGCTTGCATCTGTACTACACCAATCGTAGCAACGGAAAGCACCGCAAGAGCGAAACCTAATAGTTTACCTTTCATTACACATACCTCCTCGCAGGTCTGTATTTACCTTATTTACACCCCTCACAGGTGATTAACTTCCAATTTACCACAAAATTCAATAAATGTCAATATTTTATACCACTTTTGTCAAATAAGCACAAGCGGAATAAAATCTGATGCTAAGGGTATAGTAAAACTCATGACTTGAACTTTTCTAAAGAGAGTGTATAGTGTTACCATTGCACGCCGGAAGTTCCGGTCTCCGCAGGTGCGGACGTGCACAAACCCCGAAAGGGGACGGGTCATGGCGACAGCATGTGATCCGAGAGGAGTTGGTGTCGGATGGGCCAGGTAGCCACCACGAAGGGCGATCACCGTGTGGTCAACGCCTTCCTGAAGGGCAAGCACGACGATCTGAGGTCATCCCTCGAGCGCCTGGCGGTCCAGCTGGCCGCCAAGTGCCAGGAGGCGACCGAACAGGGTGTGCTCGCCCTCCTCCGCAGCGCCATCGCGCGCGGCGCAGCCAGGGTGGTCGACGGCATCGTCGTCCGTGTGCCTCGGCACGCCTGACTCCTCTCTGTCGCGGGAGTGCTCGGCTCGGGCCGGTGCACTCCCGCGACTCGCGGAACCTCTTTTCAAGAGGTCGTTTTTTTGCTAAAATAGCGTAGGTCTACCAAAGGGTAGACTAAAAATTTGGTCCCATCGTCTAACGGTTAGGACACCAGGTTTTCATCCTGGCAATAGGAGTTCGATTCTCCTTGGGATCACCAAAGTAAAACACCCACTTTCATGTGGGTGTTTTACTTTGGTAGGTTTTCGAAGAAAACCGAACTCCGTGAAAGGAGTACGAATTCTGTCATAATCTTCGATTTGACAGAATTTAGTTGATGATGGTGCTAGAATAGCACTATCATCTTGCGTATTTCTCCTTGGAATCAAGGCCTTACTTGCTCTGTTTTGCTATAATCACCGTAATGAACATACACTTTATCTGCCGAGGTAATGTACTCAGAAGCCTTATTGCGGAAACCTACTTCAAATCACTTAATCTAAAAAATATAGATGTCATCTCAAGTGGCACCAATGTTAACAGGGAAGACCCACTAGAAAACGAATATTTTGCGAATACGCTGAGGGTTCTAGATCGACACGGTATTAAGCGATTTGCAAAGAATGCACCCGAACAACTAACCCAGCAACGTATCGATGCAAGCCACGACATTATAGTACTCATGAACCAGAGAGTTGCTAACGAAGCATCAAGGATCGTGAGGTTACCTAAAAATACGCGCAACTGGAACATCGTTGATATCGGAGAAGGTCATCGAATTGAACAAACCAATCGTGAGCTGTATGAGGAAGAAATATACACTGAGATTACGCAAAAAGTCGATGAGTTAGTACGAAGTCTTTAATGAAAGATATACTTGAAGTAATGAGATATGTTTGTCTACTCCGAGGAATCAACGTTGGCGGTAATCACCGGGTTGAAATGTCACGGTTGAAGACTGTGTTTGAATCGTATGGTGCTACAAATGTCGTTACCTACATCAATTCTGGCAATGTGGTATTTGATGCAAATAACCAACCGTCATCGAAAGAAGTCCAAAGCCTACTGTCAAATGAATTTGGGTTTGATATCCCGGTATTACTGTTGAGTGCAAAACAAATACGCGACATAGCCGACGCGGTGCCAAAGGAGTGGCAAAATGACCGCGAACAAGCGAAATCGGACGTGCTATATCTATTTCCAGACGCTGACAAGCCTGAAATAGTGGAACAAATTGGGTACCGACCAGAATTTGAGACGGTTTTGTATGTTCCTGGTGCGTTGCTATCACATGTGAAACGTGCCAACCAAGGCCGCAGCTGCTTGCTAAAACTTATGGGTACGCCACTATACAAACAAATGACCATACGAAATGTGAACACTGCTCGTAAATTGGCTGAACTATGCACGGAGTAAATCTTGGTGGCTGGTTGGTACTTGAAAAATGGATGACACCATCACTTTTCAAGGGTACTTCGGCAAAAAATGAATACGAACTCTCGAAGCTGAAAAAAGGTCGTGAGCGAATTAAAAAACATCACGAAACATTTATCACAGAAGCGGACATCGCATGGCTTTCGGCACAACGTGTTCAACTGTTGCGAGTACCTGTAGGCTACTGGACGTTCGGTGATGCGAAGCCATATGTGGAGACAATCGCACAGCTTGATTGGCTCGTAGAGATGGCAGGTAAGTACAACCTGAAAGTTTTGATCGACTTACATGCAGCGCCCGAAGCGCAGAATAGCCAAGCACACAGTGGTAGTGGCAACCAGAAAAAGGGTAAGGCGTGGCTAAAAAATAAGCAAGCTAAACAGCAAACTATTGATTGTTTGGTACGGATTGCCGAGCATTTTAAAGAATCTCCAGAGGTGTGGGGTATTGAGTTGTTAAACGAACCTCGTCGAGATTTTAGCGCGCTTCGATTAATACATTTTTATCGCGCAGCCTATAAAGCACTCGTGAAAGTAGCTCGACCAGGCACGTATATCGTTTTTTCAGATGCATTTAGCCCTCATTTGCTTACTAACACATTTGCCTTTATGAAACATAAGGATTTTCCGGTAGTGTTGGATACACATTTATATTACTGCTTTGGCAAGCGGAGTAAGCGGCGGGCGATAGGAAAGCAACTACGTCTTGTTGGGTATAGCAATTGGTTGCTCAGATTTCTTGAACTCATGCAGCCAGTGATGGTTGGCGAATGGAGCGCTATGTTACCGTATACAGCCAAACCAGAAACTTCCAAGAAGTTTGCAATGGCGCAAAGGGAGGCGTATGAACCGGCTATTGCTACTTGCTACTGGAGCTACAAAACAGAAAAGCCTGGCAGGTGGAACTATCGTTGGATGGTAGAGAATGGGCTTATGGACGAGCTTCAAAAGGATGAGCCAAAGGCAAGCTAGGGTCTGCTTCTGCGATACGCAGTAGCTCGTTGTATTTTGCTGTTCGTTCGCTTCGAGAAAGACTACCCGTTTTAATTTGCCCGGCTCCGGTTCCAACGGCAATGTGCACAATACTGACATCTTCTGTCTCGCCAGATCGATGGGAAACAATCGTGTTCCAGCCATTATCTTTGGCAAGTTGAATGGCGCGAATTGTCTCTGTAAGCGTACCAATTTGGTTTGGTTTGATAAGAATTGCATTCGCTGCGCGCAGATCAATCGCTCGTTGCAATCGCTCAACGTTGGTAACTAACAAATCATCACCAACCAATTGCGTATCATGAAGCTGGTTGGTGAGGTGTTGCCAGTGGGTCCAGTCGTCTTCAGCGAGTCCGTCCTCAATCGAGACAATCGGGTAGGTCGTTACAAGTTTTCGATACCAACTTATCAGTTCCTCAGCTTGGTAGCGTTTATTTTCGGCATTGAATACATACGTATCTTCTTCGAATAGCTCACTTGCGGCAACGTCAACGGCAAAAGCAACATCTTCGCCCAGACGGTAGCCGCTCGCTTCAACGGCTTGGGTCAATAGTGAGAAAGCCTCGGCATTGCCATCGCGAATATGAGGCGCAAAGCCACCTTCATCTCCTACGGTCGTGGCATATTTCTTTTCACGCAGCAGCGTCTTTAGCGATTGGAAAACCTCTACGCTCATACGAATCGCGTCTTGAAACGACGAAGCGCCAACAGGGATAATCATTGACTCTTGGATGTCTGTTGAACCATCAGCATGTTTGCCACCGTTCAACACGTTCATCATCGGCATGGGTAGAGAAAGCTGTGAATTGTGAGCGATGTCTGCAATATGACGATATAACGGCAAGCCTCTCGCTGCAGCAGCAGCATGGGCTGCCGCTAACGAAACGGCTAAAATCGCATTTGCACCAAGCGATGATTTGTCTGGTGTACCGTCGGCGTCAATCATGCGTTGGTCGAGCAGATACTGATCGTCGGCTCGAACGCCTTTTAGGGCTGGTTGCAGTACATCGTGAATGTTCGAAACGGCATTTCCAACCGACAAACCGTGGTAGGCTTTCGTTCCATCGCGTAGTTCATGTGCTTCGTGTGCACCAGTCGAAGCGCCAGATGGCACGGCAGCTCTTCCCATAGCGCCGCCAACGAGGTATACATCCGCTTCTACTGTGGGCGCACCTCGAGAGTCAATGATTTGTCGCGCAACAATGCGATCAATCTCCATACATTCATCTTCTCATAAAGCTCATGCTTGTGCCATAATATAATCACACATGGCTCTCATTTACTTTTACGATGCGACTGACATCGATAGGCTACAGCTTAGCCAAGCGCTAGCTGATACTGACCACCGCTGGGAATATGAAGCGGATGCTATTAGCGTTGACAATATAGACCCTGCTGCAGAGGTGATCTCGGTGTTCGTAAGTAGTAAAGTTACAGCTGAAATAATTGAAAAGCTTCCAAACCTCAAACTTATTGCCTGTCGGTCAACTGGCTTCAACAACATTGATATGCAGGCAGCCGAAAGCCACGGTGTGACAGTGGTAAATGTGCCAACCTATGGTGAGCAAACAGTGGCCGAGTATACATTTACATTGCTGCTTGCCCTCGCGAGAAAATTACCACAAGCACTCGATTCATTTGATAACGAAGTATCGGCTGATATGCTAACGGGTTGGGACCTATCTGGCAAAACAATGGGGGTAATTGGTACGGGGCATATTGGCCGCTCGGCTATACAGATTGCTCGTGGCTTTGGGATGGAGGTAGTCGCATTTGACCCGTATCCAAACAATGAGGCAGCCAACACACTTGGTTTTAGTTACCTAGCACTTGATGATTTGTTAGCTAGAAGTGACGTGGTAACACTTCATGCACCATACACACCTGAGAACCATCACCTACTAAATGACGAAAAACTTGCGCTAATGAAGCCTGAAGCGGTGTTGATAAATACGGCGCGTGGCGAACTGGTCGATACGAAAGCACTCATCGATAAGTTATCGAGTAAACAGCTAGCTGGTGCCGCCCTCGATGTAATTGAGGGCGAACAGCTTCTGCGTCTAGAAGAAGAGGTTACTCTCCTTCGAAGCGAGAGTGTGCATAACGATGCGATGCAGTATAGTGTTGAGCTTCTGGCACTTCACAAGATGCCGAATGTGATAGTTACCCCGCATAACGCATTTAATACTACCGGGGCAATTAGCCGTATTAACAACACAACTTGCGAAAACATTATTCGTTTTTGGTACAACGACATACCGAATCTTGTAAAAGTTGCGCCAAAACCAACCGGCACACTCACGATTGCTCGTCATACAGAGTCTGAATGGAATGCGACCGGGCAATGGTCTGGCGTAACAGACGTCCACCTAAGCGAAAAAGGTTTTTACGATGCTGGCGTGCTTGGACAAAAAGTAAAAGATGAAAACATTGTCTTTGATAAGGCATATTGCTCCGAGCAAATCCGCACACTAGAGACAATGAGCGGTATATTAGACGCTTCCGGCCAGTTTGAAATTCCGTACGAACGATCATCAGCGATTAATGAGCGTGATTATGGAACCTACACTGGCAAAAACAAATGGGAAATGCGCGAAATGATTGGAGAAGAGCAATTTCAAAAGATTCGACGAGGCTGGAACGAGCCAATCCCAGATGGCGAGACGCTAAAAATGGTGTACGAACGAGCAGTGCCCTTTTATAAAGAAACAATCTTGCCAGAGCTGTTGGCAGGCAAGAATATCTTGCTTGTATCGCACGGCAATAGCATACG
Source organism: Candidatus Saccharibacteria bacterium UBA6664 (assembly GCA_002455275.1). GTDB lineage: Bacteria > Patescibacteriota > Saccharimonadia > Saccharimonadales > Saccharimonadaceae > UBA1020. Next base: position 71,852 of record DKKO01000001.1, on the reverse strand, counting down.
TGCCTTAATTAAGTACATTGAGTCGGTAAGTGATGAAGACATCGGTGATATTGAAATGATAACTGGAACGTTGCTGCAATATACTGTCGACGATGAAGGAAAAATGAAAACAAAATCTGAATACGCCGTTGAAAGCGCTCAGATAAATTCTTAGCAAAATAGGTTCCCAAAAGCATAAGTGTTATTATAAAAGTACAGTTAATCAAAAAAGGCACTCTATGTACACTTACATAAAATTTTTTGAGGATTTAAAATTGACCGATATTCCTCAAGTCGGTGGCAAAAACGCTTCTCTAGGCGAAATGTATCACTACCTACGGCCGAAGGGGGTGAACCTACCAAATGGCATCGCAACCACAGCTGATGCCTACTACTATTTTTTACGTGAATCTGGCTTAGATGCAAAAATTGAAAAAGTTCTAGAAGGACTTGATGTCACAAACATGCGGCAGCTTAAAAGCCGTGGTGCAAAAATTCGTTCAATGATTGTTCGGGCAAAACTTCCACGTGATTTTGAAGAGGAAATCAAACGCGGCTATGCTGAACTAAGTAAAGCTTGTGGGCACCCGAAAGGCGACCTTGTAGTGGCTGTTCGGTCTTCTGCAACTGCTGAAGACTTGCCGAACGCATCATTCGCTGGTCAGCAGGCAACCTACCTAAATATTAGCGGCGAAAAGCACGTGCTTCGCGCGACGAAAGAATGTATTGCTTCATTATTCACCGATCGCGCGATTGTCTATCGTGTCGAAAACGGCTTTAGTCACATGCAAGTTGCCTTGAGCGTCGGTATCCAACAAATGGTTGCGGTTCGTTCAGAGTGCGCCGGCGTGATGTTTACTATCGATACCGAAACGGGCTTTAGAAACGCAGTCGTAGTAAGCTCGATTTATGGCTTGGGCGAGAATATCGTGCAAGGCCACGTTAGCCCAGACGAATTTATCGTTTTCAAACCGACGATGGCGATTTTAAAACGCAAGGTTGGAACGAAAAAGATGAAGATGGTGCCTGTTCGAGGGAGCAAAACAAAAAACCTGGCAGTCGCTCAAAAAGACCAAAACAGGTTTTCGATTACAGACGAACAAGTTAACACACTCGCCTCTTGGGGCATGATTATCGAGCAACACTACGGTAAGCCGATGGATATCGAATGGGCACTCGACGAAGATGACGGCAAGTTATATATCGTGCAAGCTCGTTCTGAAACAGTCCAAGCTCGCCGCGATGTCAATATTGTCGAAGAGTATAAGCTGACGCAAGAAGGTCCAATGCTCGCGCACGGTACAAGTGTCGGTAATAAAATTGGCGTTGGTAAGGCGAACAAAGTAATGAGCGTCGCCGACATTAACTCATTCCGTGAAGGCGATGTGTTGGTGACCGAGATGACCGATCCAGACTGGGTGCCGATTATGAAGATGGCGAGCGCAATTGTGACTGATAAAGGCGGCCGTACTTGCCACGCAGCAATTGTTTCGCGAGAACTTGGCATCCCTTGTGTGGTTGGAACCGGCAACGCGAGTAGCAAAATTGCCGACGGCACGCCTATTACGGTGAGCTGTACAGAAGGCGACGAAGGCAGCGTCTACCAAGGCATATTAAAGTACAAAGTTGAACGTACTAATGTCAAAGACTTACCTCGCACAAAAACGAAAATCATGATGAACATTGGTTCACCTGATCACGCATTTGCGTATTCGCAAATTCCAAATGATGGTGTAGGCTTGGCGCGCGAAGAGTTTATCATCGACTCACACATCAAAATTCATCCTTTGGCGCTGCTACAATTTGATAAAGTAAAAGACCCTGGCGTTCGACAAACAATCAACGAGCTGACAAAAGGCTATTCGAACAAGGCTGACTATTTTGTCGATAAATTAGCTGAAGGCGTGGCGATGATTGGTGCTGCTTTTTATCCAAACGATGTGATAATTCGTTTTAGTGATTTTAAGTCGAATGAATATGCCAACTTGATAGGCGGTACCCAGTTTGAGCCTATTGAAAATAACCCGATGATTGGATGGCGAGGGGCAAGTCGCTACTATAGCGACGCCTACCGCGAAGCATTTGAACTCGAGTGTCGAGCAATCAAACGCGTCCGTGATGAAATGGGTATCACTAACATTAAGTCTATGGTGCCGTTTTGTCGCGACTTAACAGAAGCGCAGAAAGTGCTTAAAATTATGCAGCAGGCTGGCCTGAAGCGAGGCGTGAATGGCTTTGAAGCATACGTGATGATAGAGATCCCTTCAAATGTGATATTGGCCGAGCAATTCGCTGATTTATTCGATGGATTTTCAATCGGAAGCAACGACCTTACGCAACTCACACTTGGCGTAGATCGCGACAATCACACAGTGGCGCACGTATACGACGAAAACAACGCCGCCGTGAAGGCACTTATTCGTCAGGTTGTTACTATTGCGAAACGCAAAAAGGTGAAGGTTGGTCTGTGTGGCCAAGCACCATCAGACTACCCGGCATTTGCGCGCTTCTTGGTAGAAGTGGGTATCGACAGTATTTCACTTGCACCAGACACGGTGGTAAAAACTACAATCGACCTGGCTGCAACAGAGAAAAAAATAGGCCGATAATACTATTTACGCCCGCGTCCAGGGTAGCCCTGATGAGCATTTATAGGTACACTATACGTAATGGATACAGTTTCAACACCCAAATTTAAGCGTGTAAAAATTTTGGCGACCGTTGGTCCTGCTACAAACAGCTACGAAATGATAGAAGGTATGCTGAAAGCGGGAGTGAACGGCTTTCGACTTAATTTTTCGCATGGTAGCAATGCAGACCGAGACGAGCAAATTCAATGGATTCGTCAGGCGAGTAAAAAATATAACAAGCCGGTGGCAATTTATCAAGACCTGCAAGGACCCAAAATACGACTTGGTGAAATCGACGGTAATCATATGGATGTTCACGAAGGCGACGAACTTCGTTTAGTTTACGGTGCGAAACACGATGGTAAAATCTTGCCAACGCAATACGACTTGAGTACCAAAGTAAAGCCTGGCGAACGAATTTACATATTTGACGGTAAGATAAAAACTACCGTGACCGCCGTTGAGGGTGACACCGTAGTGGTTCGCGCAGAAAACGACGGTTTTATCATGAGTCGTAAAGGCTTGAACCTACCTGATACTGACTTTGGTGGTGATGTGTTGACCGAAAAGGACTACCAAGATATTGACTATGGAGTAAACCAAGACATCGATTTCGTAGGCTTGAGCTTTGTGCATCGCGCTACCGATATCGAGATATTACGCGGTTACTTAGCTGAAAAAGGCTCAGATGCACAAATCGTGGCAAAGATTGAAACGCGAACTGCGATTGAACCAGATGAGCTAGAAAAAATTGTTCATGCGAGCGATGCCGTTATGGTTGCACGTGGTGATTTAGCGGTCGAGGTAGGCGCCGAGCTAGTGCCAGTGGTGCAGCGACGTATTATTGGCCTATGTCAGCGACATGCAAAAATCAGCATTGTGGCAACCCAAATGATGAGTAGTATGGTAGACAACCCCGAGCCAACTCGTGCTGAGGTAAGTGACGTGAGCAACGCGGTTATCGTAGGGGCAGATTGTGTCATGCTTTCGGATGAAACGGCGGTAGGGAAATATCCACTCGAGACAATTCGCAGCATGAAACGTGTGATTATGCACACGCAAGAACACGCGCCAGTACGACCACTAGACTTGCCAGAAAAGAAGGCATCACAAACCGATGGTATTTGTGCCGCTGCAAAAAACCTTGCTACGCAGCTAGATGCCCAAGCTATTATTGCCGAAACAAAGTCGGGCGCCACTGCGATGCGCATTGCGGCTCACCGTCCATCACGACCAATCGTTTCTGTTACCAGTACGCCACGAGTAGCGCAACAGCTTGCGCTTTTGTATGCCAACAAAAGTTTTCTGCGTCCAGATGGTGAGAAGGCAGGTTTGGAGCTTGCAAAAGAACTAATGAAAGAAGGCTTTTTTGCCTCGCCGGCAACATTTGTACTCGTAAGTGGACGACAGCCAGGACTAATGGGCGCAACCGATACAATACGAGTTCGAGTATTAGAATAAGAAATAGAGGTGGGCATGAAGTTTCCGAAAAAAACAATAACATCAGTTCCGCTCGAGAACCAGACAGTCTTAGTCCGGGTAGACTACAATGTGCCGCTGGAAGAAGACGGTTCTATCGCCGATGATTTTCGTATTCGCTCGAGCTTGCCCACTATTCAGTATCTACTAAAGCATGGCTGTAAAGTGGTGCTTATTGCCCACTTAGGACGCCCTGAAGGCCCGGATCTTAAGTTCAGTCTTGAACCAACGGCGCTGCGCTTATCCGAATTATTGGGCGAGCCAGTTCGTTTTGTCGACAAGACAGTCGGTGAAAAAGTCCGTATGGCAATTAAAAGGGCACCGAAACGCAGTGTTATCGTGCTTGAAAACACACGGTTTAACCCCGGAGAAAAAGACAACGATGAGTCATTTGCCCGGCAGCTGGCGCAAGATACTGGCGCTCGATATTTTGTTCAGGATGCGTTTGGAAATGTACACCGTGGCGACGCCAGTATGGCTGCTATCACGTCATTCTTGCCGAGCGTCGCGGGGTTGCTAGTTGAGAAAGAATACACACAAATCGTGAGCGCTATGAAGCATCCAAAACGCCCCCTCGTCGCTATACTGGGCGGTGCAAAAGTAAGTGACAAAATTCAAGTTATTAGGGAGTTTGTGGATAAAGCAGACACAATTTTAATTGGTGGAGCTATGGCGAATACATTTTTGGCTTACAACGGTGTGAATGTAGGTGCAAGCAAGCGAGAAGATGATCAAAGTGATATCATTCGTGAAATTTACGAGGCCGCAGTCGAGAAAGTCGGCTCTGATAGTGTGCAAAAGTTTATCGTATTGCCGAGTGACGTCGTGGTGGCAAAGTCACCCGATGCTACCGAACTTCGCAAAGTACCCTTAAGCGATATCAATGATGACGATATGTGCCTGGATATTGGACCGTCAACCGCGATTGAATTCGTATCAGTAATAGACGCAGCCGGAACAGTGGTGTGGAATGGCACGCTTGGGTATGCTGAAAGACCTGAGTTCGCTGCCGGATCAGAAAGAATTGCCGAAGAAATCGCTAGTCGAACCCATATTACTTCGATCATTGGTGGCGGAGATACGGCCGACTTCGTGTTGCACTGGGATGAGAAGAAAGGTGAGAGCTTTAGCCATGTTTCTACCGGTGGTGGCGCAAGTCTAGAGCTAATGGCTGGTGAAAAACTTCCAGGTGTTGAACATCTGCTAGACGCATAGCCCCACAACTGCTACACTATAAACAAATAAGCTTAAGCAGAATTTACTAGGGTGTCGGGAAAGAAACTAATTGTTGGCAACTGGAAAATGAACCTGACCGTACAGGGTGCTAGTTTATATGTTCATAAACTAGAGAAAAAGATAAAAACTCACAGAGATGTTGAAGTGGTCTTAGCTCCAGGTATGCTCGCTTTGCAATCATTAGGTCTACAGGTAAATCGACGGCAATTTAAACTTGCTGCTCAAAATTTATACTGGAAAGATGAAGGTGCCTACACCGGGGAAGTATCCGCCTATCAGCTAAATGGCTTGGTTGAATACGCGATTATTGGTCACTCGGAACGTCGACATATTTTTCATGAACACGATAAAGATACACGAGGCAAAGTACAGGCTGCTATTCGCCACGATATTACTCCAATTCTTTGCGTAGGTGAAACTGCTCACGAAAAGGCAGCGCATGAAACTCATGCAGTGTTGCATGATCAGATTGTCGGTGGGCTAGCTAACATCACAGCAGACGAAGTAAATGGTATGGTGATTGCCTATGAACCAGTGTGGGCAATTGGTACCGGCAATAATGCCACTCCAGTAGATGTTGAAAAAGCAGCGCAAACTATTCGAGATCAGATAGCACATTTGTATGGTGCAAAAGTAAGCAAGTCAGTGCGAGTTTTGTACGGTGGTAGCGTCTCATCACATAACGCAGCTAGTTACCTCACTACTCCCGGAATTGACGGCTTGTTGGTAGGTGGAGCTAGCCTGAACGCGGAAGAGTTTTCAGTTATGGTTGAGCTTGCGCACACATTTAACGAAACTAAGAATTTGGCGAGGAAGGCAGCATGAAAGACATAGATTTCGACGAGCTTGATAAAGCAGTAAGTTCTTTGATGGGCAAAACACCTGAAGAACCGGCTACTGCACCTGCGGTAGCTACTCAACCTGAAAGTCCACAACCAGCTGCTGAAGTGTCAACGCCAGAGGTACCGGCACCAGCGCCAGCCCCAGCAAAACCAACAGCACCAGCTGCTAAACGCGGTCGATTCATGGATGTTATGGGCTCTGTGCCCGCTCGTAAACCTTTAGCCGCTCCTTCACGAACAGGCGTAAGCATTACTCCTCCAGAAGCTGCCGCAGACACTGCACCTGCTGCAGAGCCTGAAGTACCAGTTGTTACAAGCATAGATTCAGACACCTCAGAAGCCCCAAAGGAAGATACAAAACCATCAGCCGAGACTAACTGGCCAGATCCGCTTGAGATGACGAGTCCAAAAGAGTTAGAAAGTGAATCAACCGCCGAAGAGACACCGAAAGCTGACGCTGAGCCGGAAATTCCTGATAGCGATGGCAAAGATGAATCTACCGAACCCATCCAGCCTGAGGCATCACCAGAATCACCATTTATCGCGGATGCTAAAGTTGAAAAGCGACCGCTTGGTGGCGAGCCTACTACTACCGAGGCAAGTACAGAGCTTACGTCAGATTTAAAAGTTGAAGAAGAAAAACCGGCCGATGAAGATACTACCGAGCCAGCGGCTGAACCAGCACCTACTCCTCCTGTCGAAAACCAACCAATGCCCGCGGAGTTGAGTGGTGATGTTGTGCACGTCGAATCAGATAATCCACTTGAAGATACTGACTCACCACGTGACAAAGAAGAAAGTCAGGCGAAAAACGCCCCAGCTGTCACCTCCATAAGCCAGCAATACAAAGAGCAAGCAAGCTCAGGCGACCAAGATCACACCGCAATTTATGACGTTGCTAACTACTCGGAGCCACTGGCACACCCAGCCAAAAAGAAAGCAAGTTGGCTGTGGGTTGTGTGGATTCTGCTACTGCTTGCGCTTGGCGTTGGCGGTGCAATTACGCTGTACCTGATGGGTGTTATCTAGCCTACATATTTTAGTATACTTAGAGCAATGGATATACTTGAGGGTCTTAATGATGCGCAAAAACAAGCCGTCTTACATACAGACGGTCCGTTGCTGATATTGGCAGGAGCAGGTAGTGGTAAAACCAAAGCATTAACGCACCGGATTGCCTATATTATTCAAGAAAAGTCAGTGTGGCCCGATCAAATTCTTGCGGTTACCTTCACAAATAAAGCCGCTCGTGAAATGCGTGAACGGCTATGGAAGCTGCTGCATACAAGTGAACATCGAGATGGCCAGGCTCCTCCAAGAAACTTTATGCCGTGGATGGGGACCTTTCACGGCATTTGCGTACGGCTTCTGCGCTATGATGGTCAATCCATAGGCATAGCTCCAAACTTTGTTATTTATGATGAAGATGACAGGCAGGGCCTAATTAAACAGGCCATGAAGTCGCTTGGCATCTCGGAGGCTAATATCAAGCCACGAGTTGTAAGCAGTACCATATCATCGGCGAAAAACGAGATGGTATCGCCAGGAGACTATGAAGCTACGGCGCATTATCCGTTCCAAAAATCGGTCGCGTCAATATATACCCAGTACGAAAAACTTCGTAAAGCAGCTGGCGCTCTAGACTTTGACGATTTATTGTTAGAAACAGTACGTTTGCTCAAAGAACAGCCTGAGATACGGCAAAAATGGCGTGACAAATTCACCCATGTTCTCATAGACGAGTATCAAGACACAAACTCGGCACAATACATGATAGTAAAAAGCTTAGTAAACGAGGCAAAAAATATTTGTGTGGTGGGTGACGACTGGCAGTCAATTTATAGTTGGCGCGGCGCTGATTTTAAGAATATATTAAATTTTGAACGTGATTTTGCTGGAGCTACAGTGATAAAACTCGAGCAAAACTATCGAAGCACTGGTGCGATTCTTGAAGCCGCGCAAAACGTTATTACGAAAAATAAAGAACGTACCGACAAAAAACTCTGGACTGCCGAGGGCGCAGGTTCTCCTGTGCAACTTCACGAGGTATACGATGAAGCCGAAGAGGCGCAAATAGTTGCCAGCCGGATAGGTGCACAGACAATGATTGGCGCGCGTTCGCCGAAAGACTTCGCGGTGCTATACCGAACCAATGCGCAAAGCTACACCCTTGAGCGAGCATTTTTACAGGCCAGAATTCCGTATCAAATTGTGGGTGGCGTGCGTTTTTACGATCGTAAAGAAATCAAAGACATCATTGCTTATTTACGCATAGTGTATCAGCCAAACGACGTAATGAGCTTTAGTCGAATCGCCAACGTACCTACTCGCGGGCTTGGCGCTACAAGTCTCGAGCGTTTCGGAACTTGGCAATCTGGCAGTGGTCTCGATATTATCACTGCACTTGAGCGTGTGCAGGAAATCGATGGTCTCACACCCAAGGCTAAAGCATCATTCTCACGACTTGGTAAGATTTTACGCGAAGTAGACCAAGCCGTGACAGCTGAGAATGAACCAACCGTCATCATCGAACGTTTGCTGGAACTAACTGACTATTTAAACTTCATCCGAGATGGTTCTCCTCAGGCAGAAGACCGCGAAGCAAACATTAGCTCACTTGTTTCCGATGCAAAAATCTTTGCTTCACTACCAGATTTCTTGCAAGAGGTTGCCTTGATGAGCAGTGTCGACGAAACGGCCAAGCAAGACAGCGTGACACTTATGACCCTGCACGCAGCAAAAGGCCTAGAGTTTCCAGTGGTTTTCATTGTGGGCTTGGAGGAGGGGATCTTTCCTCATTCTAGGGTGTACGAATCTGGTCCCAGCGAACTCGAGGAAGAACGTCGCTTGTGCTACGTTGGTATGACAAGAGCTCGTGAAGAACTTCACTTAAGCTATGCGGCCAGTCGGCTTCAGTTTGGCCAACGTGCCTACAACCCGCCATCGCGGTTTATTAGCGACATGGGTAGTTCAGTCATGAGTCATGCATCCTCATCGCTATTTTCACGGCAATCTGCAAGTGAGTTTGAGAGCTTTTTGCCAGACTTTGATATTAACGACCGCGTGCGATCAAGCCAGTTCGGCGAAGGCGAAATTATAGATGTTGACGGCCTAGCGGTAACTGTTCGCTTCGATAACGGCCAGACAAAAAAGCTCAACGTTGAATATGCGCATCTGACCAAGCTGTAGCCTAGAAGCAGCTCCCAAGGTTTGCTATACTAGAGTGAGTACTCGGTGCGCGTGCACAGAGACACTCATTGTATGAGGATTACCCAACCTACACTAGTACGAACGTATGGAATTTTTGTAGCAGCAGCATTTCTGTTGTTGGCTTTTTGTGTAGCATTGATGCCTCGAGCGCAGGCTGAACCTACCCGTGCTAGTGGTGAACGACTCATAACCATACATGACAGAGGTGACGAAAAGGGCATCATTACTACCGCAACAACGCTGCGAGATGCGTTTAAAGAAGTCAATATCATCCTGGATAAAAACGATATCGTTGAACCTGATATCGATGAAGAATTAGTCGCTAACAACTACCAAGTTAATATCTATCGTGCTCGACCAGTGGTCATAGAAGACGGCAATACCAAGCAGATGATAATGACTGCTTACCAAACGCCAAAACAAATCGCTGAACACGCTGGCATCGTATTACACGACGAAGACATAGCTGAGCTTGAACTAACCAATGATTTGATTGCCGACGGCGCCAGCGTAAAGATGGTGATTCGACGCGCAAGCGCGATAGAGTTAACGCTCTATGGCAAAGAAGACACGGTATATACCCAAAAAGCAACCGTCGCTGAGTTCCTGAAGGAGAAAGGCATTAGTTTAGAGGGAAAAGATACGCTTTCAGTAAAAACCACACAACCAATTGTAGATGGAATGAGTATAGAGGTATGGCGTAACGGTAAACAAACGGTTACCAAAGAAGAATCAATCAAACCACCGGTGAAACAAATCCAAGACGTTGACCGCGAAATTGGCTACCGAAAAGTTACCAAAGAAGGAATACCTGGCAAGAAGATGGTTACCTACCAAATTGTCATGAAAAACGGTAAACAGGTAAGTAAAAAGATTCTTCAAACTGTGGTGGTGAAACAAGCTGTTCAGCAGGTCGAAATCGTTGGTGCAAAGCCAAGCTTCAGCGGTGGTTTCGCTGCAGCACTGGCAAAGCTTCGCTCGTGTGAGTCAGGTGGTAATTATGCAAATAAAAACAACCCACTTTATCGAGGTGCTTACCAGTTCAGCTACTCTACATGGGCAAACAAGTATGGTATTTACGACCCAGCCGATGCGACACCTGCTCAACAAGACCAAGCGGCTCGCGAAACCTATGTACGCCGGGGCTGGCAGCCGTGGCCAGTGTGTGGTGCTAGTTTGCCAGATACCTATCGCTAATGAGCGCACCCAACAAAGCTCTTGGTCAACATTGGCTCCATGATCGCCTCGTTTTAGAGGCGATTGCCGATTCTGCGGAGCTAAACTCAGAAGATACAGTGCTTGAAATCGGCCCAGGTCTCGGCACGCTCACCAGTGTCCTGCTGGATAGAGCCAATGAAGTAATCGCAGTCGAGTTTGACGAAGCGTTGGCTCGAAAATTACCTGGGCAATTCCCCGGCAAGAACTTGCAGGTGAAAAACGAAGACATTTTATCATTTGATCTCTCGCAATTGCCAGCAGGATACAAGGTAGTGGCGAACGTACCCTACTACATTACTAGTAAAATTATTCACACGCTTATGACAGCAGCTAACAAGCCAGCTATAGCGGTGTTATTAGTCCAAAAAGAAGTTGCCGAGCGAATAGTCGCCGAGCCGGGTGACATGAGCATTCTTGCGATTAGCGCCCAAGTATACGCTGAAGCTTCGTTAGGAGTTGAGGTACCACGTGCGTTCTTTACTCCTCCGCCGCAAGTCGACTCACAGGTCGTGGTGCTCGAAACTCGCAAGCAACCATTGGTTGGCCTTGAGCTGGAAAGAGAGTTCTTTCGGTTAGTAAAAGCCGGTTTTGCCGAGCGACGTAAAAAACTGCGCAGCTCGCTAGCTGCGGGCTTGCACAGAGATAAAGCTGCTGTCGATGATTTACTGAAGACAGCCCAGATCAGCCCTAAGGCGCGAGCCCAAGAACTTTCGATAGAGGATTGGAAGAAATTACAGGGCCTCTTATGATCTCGACTGACCAACCTACTTGCTTTCCTGAAAACATACTTGTGGCAGTGTCGTCACGTGAAGACGGCTCGGTACTCGATCGAACTCGAGACAACCGTCACGACCCTGAGATGGTTGAGAATCGTCGAAGGTTTTGTGCTGCTGCTGGCCTAGAGTACGACCAATGCGTGTATCAAATTATTAGCTACGATGATGGCAATACATTTGATACAATCGGCAAAGTGACTCGTCCTGATAGCGAAGGTGTACATGCCGATGTGCTCTATACCGAAACACCGGGAGTAGGAATGTTTTTACCAATTGCTGATTGTGTGGGCACTGTAGTTTACGATTCAGTCCGCCATGCGTTGGCGCTGGCACACATTGGCCGCCACGCATCAGTAGCCAAAACACTCACCAAAACCATTGAATTTTTCAAGCAAAAGGGTAGCGTCGCAGAAGATATTACTATTTGGATGGCGCCAAGCGTAGCTAAACATGACTACATATTGACATGGTTTGACCATCTAACGGATAAGGATTGGGAAGGGTTCGTGAGTGAAGAACAAGACGGTATTCACCTCGATTTAAAAGGGTTCAACAAAGCACTTGCCGTAAAGGCAGGTGTGCCCGAAGCGAATATTTACGTCTCAAATGTGAATACTGCGACTGACCCACACTATTTCTCGCATTCACAAGGCGATACGAATGGTCGTTTCGCCGTAGTCGCTCAATTGCGTTAACTTTGCTACACTAGTGGTAATGGGAAAAAACCTCTACATTACTACTGCTATTCCATACGTCAACGGCACGCCACATATTGGCAATGCGCTCGACTATCTGATTGCCGATATATGGGCACGCTACCAAAAACAAAATGGCCGTGAAGTTCGCTTTCAGGTAGGCACCGATGAACACGGCAATAAAATAGCCGCTAAGGCAGCCGAGGCGGGCGTGGAACCGCAGGCATACACAGACCAAATGTATGGTAATTTTGAAACGCTTATGAAAAAGGTCGGAGCTGAATACACTGATTTTATTCGTACCACAGAAGGCCATCATAAGGGCGCGGTTCAGTATATATGGCAGCAACTTCAGCCCCATATTTACAAGGGTAAATACCAAGGTTGGTATTGTGTAGGGCACGAGGCATTTTTCACCGACAAAGAGGTAGAAGCCACCGGTGGCGTATGTCCGGATCACCAAACGCAGTACGAGCAAGTAGCAGAAGAAAACTATTTTCTAAAAACCAGCGAGTTTACCGACAAAATTCGAGAAGCTATAGAGACGGGCAAGATGCAAATCGTGCCAGAGTTTCGCAAAAAAGAATTCCTTGAGCTGATTAAAGATGGCCTAAAAGACGTGTCGGTATCGCGCCCGCGCAAGAGTTTGAGTTGGGGAGTGCAGGTGCCTGGCGACCCCGACCAAGTGATGTATGTATGGCTTGATGCGCTGAGTAATTACATCACGGTGCTTGGCTACCCCGATCAAGAAGGTTGGCAAGACTACTGGCCTGCTGATGTACAAGTAGTTGGTAAAGATATTTTGCGATTTCATGCTGGTATTTGGCCGGCGATGCTTCTTGGCATTGGCCTGCCACTACCAAAGAAACTGCTGGTGCATGGCCACATCTCAAGTGGTGGCTCAAAGATGAGCAAAACCGTAGGAAATGTGGTCGATCCAAACGAAGTAATTGATACGTATGGGGTTGATGCTTTCCGTTACTTCTTTGCACGCCACATTCCAACACTCGACGACGGCGACTTCACATGGGAAAAGTTTGAAACGGCCTACAATACTGAGCTCGCCAACGACCTAGGCAACCTTGTAAGTCGCGTTGCTAATATGTTGACCCGTTACCAAGCTGGAGTAATTGGCGATTCACCTCAGGGTGAACACGACATGCAGGCCTACCGAAAAGCTATGGACGGCCTAGAATTTAATAAAGCTCTCGACGAAGTGTGGCAAATGGTTCGCAGCGTGAACCAATACATCGAAACGGTAAAACCCTGGGAAATTGCTAAAAACAAAGACAAAGACCCCGACGCAGACGGGCATTTATCAGAGGTATTGGCTCACTGTGTTGGCAATTTACTGCAGATTGGCGACCTACTGGTGCCATTTTTGCCTACCACCGCGGCATTTATTCACAAAACATTTGAAACTGGTGTGGTTGTGCCACCTGAAGGCGTGATGTTCCCTAAAAAGTACGTACACACAACCGACCCGCATCAAAAGGCAGCATGATGCTTACCGATACTCACTGCCACATCCACGAAGCTGGTTATCCACTTGATGTCGGAGACGTTATGTCGCGAGCGCATAGTATGGGTGTTGGCAAAATGATTTGCGTTGGAACCGATAATACTACCTCAGATGAAGCAGTTAACTTTGCACGAAATCACGAAAATGTGTGGGCAAGCGTGGGAGCGCATCCACATGATGCCAAGGACGGGTTTGAAAGGGTAGTGGAATTGCTCCGCCTACGCGACGAGCACAGCTCTATTGTCGCGGTTGGTGAAATCGGACTAGATTATTTTTACACACATAGTCCACGTGAAGTCCAGATTGCTGCGTTCGAAGCACAGCTACAGATGGCGTATGAGGCAAAGTTGCCGGTTATTTTTCATGTCCGTGAGGCTTTCGATGATTTTTGGCCCATTTTCAGCAATTTTCGCGGCCTTAGAGGCGTATTACATAGTTTTACCGACAATACGTCAAATCTAGAGCGAGGCCTATCAGAAGGGCTATATATAGGCTTAAATGGCATAAGTACATTTACAAAAGATGAAAATCAGCAAAAAATATTCGATTCTATCCCTGAAACGCATATGCTTTTTGAAACGGACGCACCATTCTTGACACCTTCGCCACATCGTGGTAAAGTGAATGAGCCAGCATTTGTGAGGTATGTAGCCGAGCATCACGCGTCTAGGCGTGGGGTAGAGCTCGAACACCTCGCACGAGTTACATCCGCAAATGCATCTACACTATTTGGCGTCTAGCCAAGTAGCACTCTCTTAAACACCAACAGCTAAACTCTGCTCTAACACCACTTTTATTAAACCGCTAAGGAGAATGCATGCCAGAACCGTACAAGCAAGAGCAACATACCTACCAAATCCCGCCTCGAAATGAGACGGAGTTTAATGATGGGGATGAAATTCACACGCACCTTGCTTCTCCTGATCTGCTTTCTCTTGATGAAGCCCGTGCCCGATCTGAAGCTGCTGATGCGCTTCGACGTGGTGAAAAGCTTTCCGAAACTGCTGTTGCAATTCAACAAGGCACGTTACTACAAAAATGGCGCCGCGACGAATTTGAACTCGCCGCTTAGGAGCACATATGTCACGATTGGTTAAAAAGACGCTCGCACTTCTCATCGGCTCAGACAATCCAGCCGACTTTATGAAGCTACCGAAGGGCCGGCCATTTAAGGCTATTACCGAGCGCGAATTAATCCAGCTCGAAAGCGAGATAGGTCGTGAACTATTTGGCGCAGTGCCATCTGGTCATCGACGTGAGTTTTTTAACCTCGACCCGCACACTTGGATTTGGTATGAAGAATACCTGGATGCTAACGGCAATAAACAATCGACCACCACACGCTACGAACTTCAGGAAAAAGGTGTACTAAAAGCCCAAGACGGCGCTCGTTATAGCTACATTGAAGGCGAAGAGCTCGATAATCTTCTGATTGCTATCAACATGTACTTCGAACAAGTTGCCCGAAAAATCTACAAGCGCGACCCTTCAACCGGCAAGAAACTGCTATAATTAATAGAGTAATGTCGGGTGCGCTTATCTATTTGGACCATGCGGCAGCAACGCCGCTAGACGAGAAAGTATTGGCTGCTATGCAGCCCTATTTTAGTGATGCGTTTTTCAACCCATCAAGCCCCTACGCCGCGGCAATTGAGGTTCGCAAAAAGTATGAATCTGCCAAAGCTGCGCTAGCGGCAACGTTTGGCGCCAAAGCCGATGAGATAGTAATTACCGCCGGGGCAACTGAGTCAATTAACCTCGCGATTCATAGCAGTAGTGGGCACATTGTAACTTCATCAATTGAACACCACGCTGTGTTGGCAGCCGCAGCTGAGCATGACTATACGCTGGTGCAACCAACTGAAAAGGGAAGTATTACACCTGATGCCGTTCGTGCTGCCCTTCGACCAGATACGACTTTGGTAAGCATTCAGCTTGCCAATAATGAACTTGGCACCATTCAGCCACTCCGTGATATCGCGGAAATGATTCGAGACGAGCGAGCCAAAAGGGCAGAAGCGGGGAATAACACTCCCCTACTGCTACATTCAGATGCTTCGCAAGGTTTTGGCCATATTGATGTTCATGTAGCTCGACTTGGCGTTGACCTGCTTACCTTAAACGCTGGTAAAATGTATGGCCCCAAGGCGGTTGGCTTGCTATGGGCCAAGCCGGGCGTATTGCTAAAAGCACAGATTGTTGGCGGTGGGCAAGAGCGCGGACTACGTAGTGGCACTGAAAATGTTGCTGGGGTAATTGGGTTTGCAAAAGCAGCGAGCCTAGCTGATGCTCACCGTCGAACTGAAGCAGAGCGTCTTTCGGGTCTGCGAGATACACTTCAAACAGCACTCGTTGAAGCGTTTCCCGAGGCGATTGTTTCGGGTTCGACTAAAAAGCGACTTCCCAACTTTTTACATATATCGTTTCCGGGGATTGACGGCGAGCGACTGGTATTTATGCTTGAAACAAAGGGAATTTGCGTTGCGACAGGTAGCGCCTGCGCGGCAAACAAAGGCACCAGGTCGCATGTTCTCACCGCCATCGGTTTGGCACCGGAAGTTGCCGACGGCAGCTTGCGTATTACGCTTGGGCGCCTTACTACACCAGAACAAATCGACCGAGTCATCCAAGAGATTAGCTCGGCAGTATCGGCTGAACAAAGCAGGACGAACCTATCATGATAAAAGCAATTGTATTACTAGTTGTTTTACTTTTTTTCGGAACCTTTTTGGTTAGCGCATATTTGTCACCCGATGATTTAGCAAAGTGTGGTGATACACCTAATGCTAAAGAAGGTTGTGAAAAGGCCGACGCGATAGTTGCCGTAAGTGGTGGCAACACATCTGATCGCGCCAAAGAAGCGATAGAGCTATATCAATTAGGCTGGGCTGATGTGTTGGTGTTTTCAGGTGCGGCCAAAGATACTTCAGGCCCGAGCAACGCAGAAGCTATGGCCCAACAAGCAGTTCGTAGCGGTGTACCTGAAGCAGCCATAATCATCGAAGAAGCCTCACAAACCACCAAGCAAAATGCTGAGGAAACCGAAGCATTGCTCGATTCAAGCGTCTACAAGCGAGTTATTTTGGTGACCTCTGGGTACCACCAGCGCAGGGCTGGTCTTGAGTTTCGTGCCAGTGTTGGCGAAAGCGTAACCGTGCTGAACCACCCCACTAGTTACGACGACGATTGGACGGCTTGGTGGTGGACAACACCGCGTGGTTGGTGGCTCGCTGCTAGCGAAATCGTAAAGATTATGATGTTCCACATGGGGAAGAGTCAGTGAAAATTTTTGTAGGCATGAGCGGTGGTGTTGACTCAAGCTTGACCGCGGCGCTGTTGAAGGAACAAGGCCACGAAGTGGTTGGTGTGTACATGAAAAATTGGACACAAGACTTGCCTGGCATGCGTTGCCCTTGGGCTGAAGATTTAGCTGACGCAAAACGAGTTGCTGTTCAACTTGGCATCGATTTTCGTGTGTTTGACTTCGAAACAGAATACCGCGACAAAGTAGTGCAGTACATGATTGATGAATATAAAAGTGGGCATACGCCCAATCCAGATATAATGTGCAACCAAGAGGTGAAATTTAAATTATTTCTTGAAACAGCACTTGAGCAAGGCGCCGACGCAATTGCCACCGGGCACTACGCCGCAACAAAAGAGGGCAAATTGCTTCAGGCTGCCGATACCAACAAAGACCAGACATACTTTTTGTATCGTGTTAGTGGCAATGCACTCGCCTCTACCCTATTCCCACTCGGCCAATACACCAAGCCCGAAGTTCGCGCGATGGCCGAAGAGCGGGGCTTGTACACCGCTGGAAAAAAAGACTCACAAGGTATTTGTTTCGTTGGCCAAATTGGCATCCGCGAATTTTTAAGTCAATACGTTGAAACAAAACCAGGCGATATTGTCGATATTCAGTCTGAAAAAATAGTAGGCAAGCACGACGGAGCAATTTTCTACACGCTCGGCCAACGCCACGGATTAGATGTTGGCGGCGGCTTACCCTACTATGTTGTCGGCAAAGACATGGACAAGAATACCGTGTACGTCACCACCAATCTCAATGATGAATCTTTGTGGCAAACACAACTTCGCCTCGCATCTCTACATTGGATCAACGATGCTCCAAATGAAAACCAGACTTACCAGGTACGTATTCGTCACCGCGCGCCTTTGGTTGATTGTACGGTGCAGGGAAATACTATTGTGCTTTCTGAGGCTCAGCGAGCAATTACCCCAGGGCAATCGGCGGTTATATACGACGGGGAAATCTGTCTCGGCGGCGGAATAGTAGTGTAGTATAATAAGCCTAAACAGTTAGTAGGAGGAATAGACAATGGGATTACTCGATAGCATAAAAGGTATGTTTGGTGGTAAGAAAACTGACAATGTAGTACAGCAGGTGCAAGATACAGTACAGCAAGGTCAAGAATGGGTACAAAACCAAGAAGTTGTACAAGATGTGCAGCAAAAAGCCGGTGAAGTAGTTGAGCAGGCCAAAGATGCCGTCGCCAGCGTAGATATTCCAGGCACAAATGTAGACGACAAGATTAAAGACGCACTCGGTGTTGATGGAAGTAATGACCAACAGCCACCCCAGACTCCTCAGCCACCACAAACACCACAAGCTTAGAGCTTTGTTTCGAAATTAACCAAGAGGCTACTCACAACGAGTGGCCTCTGTTACAATATAACTAATGAATGCTCAAGAAATCCGTAATGCGTACTTAAAATTCTTTGAAGATCGTGGCCACGCAATCATTAAGCGTGCCCCGTTGGTTCTTAAAGACGACCCAACTACCCTTTTTACTGGCAGCGGTATGCAGCCTATAATCCCTTACCTTCTTGGTAAAACTCATCCGAGCGGTAATCGTATCGTCGACAGCCAAACTTGCCTCCGAGCCATGGATATTGAAGATATTGGTGACAATCGCCACACTACCTTCTTTGAAATGCTCGGCAACTGGAATATGGGCGGTGACCCAAACTCGTACAAAAAAGAGCAAATCGAATGGATGTGGGAATTCTTGACTGAAGTCGTTGGCCTTGATGCCAGCAAACTTTATATAACTTGCTATATTGGCGCGCCAGAATACGGTATTCCAAAAGATACTGAAGCAGCCGAAGTGTGGCAAGGTTTGTTCGAATCGAAGGGCTTGAGTTCAGGCTTGGCAGACATCGACACCGAAGAAAATGGCTACAATCGCGGTATTAACGACGGAGAGCGTATCTTTTTCTACGATGGCAGCAAAAACTGGTGGAGCCGCAACGGCGCACCAGAGCATACTCCAATTGGCGACCCATGCGGGCCAGACAGTGAAATGTTTTACGATTTTGGCACGCCACACGACCCGAGCTTCGGTGCTCATTGTCATCCAAACTGCGATTGCGGTCGCTTTATGGAAATTGGCAACAATGTGTTTATGGCCTACAAAAAGGTGGCTGATGGTAAGTTCGAACCACTCGAAAGGCCAAATATCGACCACGGTTCTGGCCTTGAGCGTATCGCAGCGGCAAAGCTAAACGATCCAGATGTCTTCAAAATTAGCCTGATGTGGCCAATTATTGAAACGCTCCAAAAATTGAGTGGCAAAAGCTACGACAGCCACACCAACGCGATGCGTGTGATTGCCGACCATTTGCGAGCAGCTACCTTCTTGGCAGTCGATGGCTGCGTGCCGAGCAACAAAGAGCAAGGCTATGTGATGCGTCGCTTGCTGCGTCGAGCTATTCGGTTTGCGTTTGAGCTTGGTATCGAACAGAATTTCATGCAAGAAGTGGTGCCGGTAATTGCCGATTTGTATCACAACGATTTTCCCGAAGTTGCAGCTAAGCGTGAAGAGATCATAACCGTGCTAGTAAAGGAAGAGAAAGTCTTCCGACAGACTCTCCGAAAGGGTCTGAAAAAGCTTGAAGAAGCTTTTTCACCCGCGCGTCGTGCGGGCGGCGAGCAAAGCGAGCCGGGAGAAGGCGGGCTGCAACGCAGCGAAGCAGTTGCACCCGAGAAGGGGCAAGCCCCTTCTGAAACAACGGGTTCCATATTGTTCACCCTATATGATACATACGGTTTTCCTGTAGAGTTATCGGTTGAAGAATGTTTCAAACGGGGTGTAGATTTGCCTGAGAATTGGCGCGAAGAATTTGATGCTCGAATGCAAGAGCAGCGCGAACGCTCGCAAACCGCAGCCAAAGGCACCTTCAAAGGTGGTCTTGGCGGCCAAACCTTGCAGCACAAGAAATACCACACTGCTACGCACCTCATGTACCAAGCTCTCCGTGATGTGTTAGGTGACCACGTAGTGCAGCGAGGCAGTAATATTACCGAAGAGCGCCTACGTTTTGATTTTTCACACCCAGAGAAGGTGACTCGCGAGCAACTCGATCAAGTAGAGGAAATTGTAAACCGCGAAATTGCCAAAGACCTGCAAATTAGCTTTGCTGAGTACCCTACCGAAGAAGCAACCGGACCATTGGGTGCGCTTGGGCAGTTTGGCGACCGCTATGGCGATACGGTAAAGGTATATAGCATGAAAGATCCGCAGTCACCTGCCGAGGAGCGCCCATTTAGTTTCGAGATTTGCGGTGGTCCTCATGTAGACCACACCCACGAACTGATTGAAGACGGTAAGAAGTTCAAGATTCTAAAAGAAGAAGCTTCAAGCGCAGGTATTCGGCGGATCAAGGCCATCCTCGTTTAAGCAGCAGTGTGTGAGCGCTTTTGCTCTACGAAGTCACGTATATTTTTTAACAAAGCATTGCGAAGCAGCTCATCATTTTCGGCTTGAGATAGCTCGTTCAGAGCATTTCTATCTGGAGTACCTTCCATTACGAGCTTAGCAGAAACGTTTTTGGTGTGTATACCTTTACGGCGTTTTGTTGAAGCAAACACAGTACGCTTCGCATAGTGTAAAGGGTCGGTGCTTATAATCAACATCGGTTCAGCAAATAATGCCATTACTTCCTCGACGTCGTTCGATTCGTGAATACTAATCCCACGTTTCAACTCGCTAGGATTTGACATTGTAATTTCGCCATCCGGTCCGTAATCAACAATATTTACAACTTTAGGGTCAAGGAAGATCATTTCGCGATCAGTTGTCACCGCCGCAATTTCTGCGAGTTCAGAAATAGCATTGTTCGCCATCTCATCATTTTCGGCAGGATAGCCCTTATCGCGCCATGCATCACCTGGCTTAGTGTCACTCATGTTTGCAACACCGGTTATAAAGTGAAGTACTTCAAGATTTGTTGGGTTAAAGGCAGGCTCAGTATCAGAGTTACCCGCAGCATAGCTAAAATTCCATATACCATTCGAAGTACGTCTAATAGAGTATGCGGCCCTATTATCTGTGGTTTTGCCGGTCAGGTTAACTGCTGTTCCGCGGCTTGTACGGGTGACGCACACTTCCAGGCTTCCTTGGGGAATTGAAAAGAACATCCGTTCGCCATTATCACCCTGGGCTGGGAAAACGATCTCTTCGTCTACGGCGAGAGTGTGAGATGTCTTTAGAACATCGGCTGTTGAAAAATATTTCAGCTCTTCAGCCGCTTCACTCAGCACAATATCAACATCATCTCGAGCATCCCGAGATAACTCAATGTCCCGACCAACGCGACGGGTAAGCTCAATGCCTTGCAGGGCTTCTTTGGAAGGATCTAAGTCCATAGTATCATTATAGCATATTTTTAATAAAAAAGCAACTAATTTTGCTACGATTACCTCTTTTGGTATATAATGGTACCACTTATGGTTTTACAAAAGTTGCGCGAAATGCGCCAAGCTCGGGCTGAAGCCGATGATAAGCAACATATTGTTGCGCTCGACATCGGAACCGAATTTGTGAAGGCACTCATAGCTAGGCTCGACAACGACGAACTTACGATTGTTGGCATGGGCAGGGCTCGCCAAGATGTAAGTGATATGCATTCGGGCGCGATAGCCGATATAGCCGGTGTAGTGCAAAACTGTGAAACGGCGCTAGCTGAGGCAGAAGATCAAGCAGGATTACAAGCAAAACGAGTGATTATTGGTATTGCAGGAGAGCTAGTAAAGGGTACAACAAGCACTATTCGTTACCGTCGTCCACAGCCAGACCGACCGCTCGATATTCCTGAAATGGAATTTATCATCGAAAAGGTACAAGAACGCGCCCAGGTGAAGGCGCAAAAAAGTATTGCCCTCGAGACAGGCAATGACGAAGTTGAGGTAAAACTGGTCAACTCTGCTCTGGTGAGCATTCACATCGACGGTTATAAAGTTTCCAACCCAATTGGTTTTCAGGGTAAGGACGTCGCCGTGCAAATTTACACGGCGTTTGCCCCTATGGTACACATTGGAGCGTTAGAACGCGTTGCCGACGAACTAGCTCTTGAGCTATTGGCTGTTGCTGCTGAACCATTCGCCGTGAGTCGAAGCGTGCTTGGTAGCGATGCTAGTAGCAACTTTACCGCCATTTTAGCCGATGTTGGCGGTGGTACAACCGATATCGCCGTGGTAAACGACGGTGGCGTTGAAGGCACCAAGATGTTTGGTATTGGTGGGCGCAGCTTTACTCGTACAATTTCAAGCGAAATGGATCTTACTTACAAAGACGCCGAAAAATTAAAGATAAATCTTGATAATGACCAAATAAAAGCGACCGTTAAACAGCAAGCTGAAGCGGCGATAGGCAAGACACTTGATGTTTGGCTGTCTGGCGTAGAGCTCGCATTGAGCGAATTTGACGCTGTTGATCACCTGCCGAATCGAATATTGCTGTGTGGTGGGGGAGCTAGCCTATCTAAATTGGTCGAAGCGTTGGAAGAGCGAGAGTGGCACAAGAACTTGCCGTTTACTAAAAAACCAACGGTACACCACATATCGCCCAAAGAAGTAGTCGGAATCAAAGACGCTACCGGTAGCGTAACAGACCATACCTTCATCACTGCCATGGGTCTACTGAGGGTTGGCTATGATACAATACAAGGTAGTAGCGACCCTGGTAGCATAAAAGAAAAATTAAACCGGATTCTACGCATATAACAGATGAAAAAAGACGTTATATATATCGATGCCGAAGACGACATAACCGCGATTATTAGCCGGGTTAATGCCTCGAAGGAAAAAATTGTTGCCCTCGTGCCACCAAAGCACGTGGGAGTTTTGCAGAGTGCCGTGAATCTGCGTCTACTAGCGCGTGCCGCCAAGCAAGATAGCAAACACCTTGTACTTATCACCAACAACCACGCTTTAGCTGGTCTTGCCGCTGCCGCATCACTTCCTGTAGCGAAAAATCTTCAAAGTAAGCCTGAAATTGCTGCTGTCCCCACCGATGATAGTGACGACAGCGAAGACATAATAGATGGCAACGACATACCCGTCGGTGAACACGCTGGCTTGCCTACTGACGTAGCCTCTACTGACTCAGTTGTCGATGAGCTTTCTAAAACCGATGGCGCAGGCCCAATTCCTGCGGTAACTCCTCGAAAGGGTTCACGCAAAAAGTCGAGCGTGCCAAACTTCAATACATTTCGCAAAAAACTCGCGCTAGGTGTGGTTGGCGCCGTAGCACTGATTACATTTTTGGTGTGGGCAATAGTGATCGCTCCACGCGCAACGGTGGTGATCCAGGCAAAAACTTCGGATGAGTCAATCAACACGCCGATTACAGCCAGAACAACCGGTAAAACAGATTTCGAAAAGCTTACCATCAAGGCGAGCGAGGCGAAAAAATCTGAAAAGATTTCGCAAGAGTTTACACCAACAGGCAAGAAGAACATCGGCGAAAAAGCTACGGGTGAAGTCGAATTTTCAACCAGCCAAATTTCAGCGCTAGGAACAACTATTCCAGCTGGAACTGTGCTCACAAGTTCGGGTGGCCTCAAGTTTGTTACAGACAACTCGGTGACCATCACTATCTCGAACTATACTGGCGCACCAACCACTGTAACCGCTAGTGAAAATGGTGCGAAATTTAATGCCGCAACAGGCGCTATGTCAGGTGCACCAAGTAATATTTCCGCTAATCTTACTGGTCCTACCTCTGGTGGTACCGACAAAAATGTGAAAGTTGTGACCGCATCGGACGTGCAGCGTGCCAAAGAACAGCTTGTGAGCGAAGGCACCGACCAAATAGAGAGCGACTTAAAGTCGAGCTTCGAAGGCGACGTAACGATATTTGGCAACAGCTTCAAAACAGACTACAAAGATGTTGTTTCCTCACCGGCCATCGGCGCTGAAGTAACTGGCGACACAGCAAAGCTCACCGGTAGTGTGGTATACCGCATGTATGGCGTTGAAAAGGCAGAAATGAATGATTTTCTCGACCAGTATTTGAAGAACGAGCTAAAAAATAACCCTGATCAACAGGTGTACGACAACGGTGCTGCTGATGCATCATTTCAGGATGATGAAGTAAAAGGAGATACGATATCCGCTACACTGATAGACAGTGCCGCGATTGGCCCTAAAATTGACGAAAACGACGTGAAAGAACAGTCTCGTGGTAAGAAATTTGGCGCCATTCAAGAGGATATTGAATCGATACAAGGTGTCGAAAATGTCGAGGTAAACTTCTTCCCATTCTGGGTAAGTACGGTACCAAACGACGTTGCCAAGATAAAGGTTGAATTCAAGCTCGATGAGCAGAAGTAAGCAATTTCTCGGTTTGGATGTGGGAACGGTTCGAATAGGGGTAGCTATTGGTGATAGCCAAGTACGTTTGGCAACCCCGCTTACCACTCTCGCCGTTGATGGCGCCGAACTCGACAAGATAGCGGATCTGGTAAAGGCACACAATATCGACACTGTCGTCATTGGATATCCTCGTAATCAATCAGGGGAAGCCACCAAGCAAACCGAGCTCGTAGAGGTGTTCGCTTCTTCGTTACAAGTTAATGCAGATACGGTATTTCAAGATGAATCGCTAACCAGCGTACTGGCCGAAGATCGCTTAAAACAGCAAGGTGGCCCGTACCAAAAGGCGGATATCGACAAGATGGCGGCGAGTATATTGCTCCAAGATTATCTGGAGCAGCACTCGTGAACGATATTCGACCACCTCAACGTCAACCACAGCCCTCGCAACCTACCAAGGAGCCGTTGGTTCCTACTGAAGAACCTGCTGAGTTACCGGACCTTGAGCAAGAGCCTCACCTAGAACCAGTAACCAAGAAGCGAAAATGGCTGAAGCGACTAAGTATTGCAGCGCTTATTGCTTTTCTGGCTGCACTTATTGTTAGCGGAGCTGTGTGGTTTTGGTACAAACAGCAACTAGAGCCAGTTGCCCCGGGTGAAGATCAACTAGTGAGTATTGCAGTAGAGCCAGGCACGGATTCCGCCGGGCTAGCGAAGCTACTAAAAGAAAAAAACGCCATAAAAAATAGCGCGGCATTTGAGTGGTACGTGAGACTGCATCGTTATGGCGGAAAACTGCAGGCCGGCTCATACAGAATCAATCGAGGCTCGGATGTGCCGTCGATTGTGGCGTTAATCGTAGAGGGGCGTACAGAGACCTTTGATATTACATTTTTGCCCGGAAATACACTTGCCAAGCACCGAAAGGCTCTTCTAGAGGCTGGATTTACTAAACAAGAGGTAGATAGCGCGCTCGCGAAACAATATGATCACCCGCTTTTAGTTGGCAAACCGGCAAGCAAAGACCTCGAGGGGTATATTTACGGTGAAACCTACCAATTTCCTACCGATGTAAGCGTGGAAACTATCCTAACCCGTGCATTCGACGAGATGTATAAGGTGGTAAAGAGCGGCGATTTGGTTCGCAAATACAAAGCACAAGGGCTAAGTTTATACGAAGGTATTACGCTTGCCTCAATCGTGCAGCGAGAAGTGGTGGGCGATAGCGACCAAAAGCTTGTAGCGGGCGTATTTTACAATCGTTTGAAGCAAGATATGAACTTAGGATCGGATGTAACCTACCAATATATTGCAGACAAAACAGGGGTAGCCCGTGATCCAAATCTAGATTCGCCGTACAATACCCGTCGATATGCTGGTTTGCCGCCAGGGCCAATTGCCTCACCGGGTAAGGGAGCTCTGATGGCAGTAGGTAACCCTACCTCTAGTAGCTACCTCTTCTTCCTTAGTGGCGATGACGACAAGACCTACTTCGGTCGCACCGCTGCCGAGCACGAGGCGAATATCCAAAATCACTGCAAGAAAAAGTGCTTAATTTTATAAGGAGGGGCTTGCCACGTTCCGCGGCCCCGAAACTTCTTGACTGAAAACAAGTTTTCATCAGAAGATTTCCTTGCGGATAGCCACTGGCTATCCTCACCCTCCATTTCGTTTTTGGAGTAAATCCAAAAACTCATTCTTCCCACTAAAGCTCGGCAGCCGCCTCAATAGCCCATCAACGAGAGATTAACCCTTTAAGGACAAGGATTCTATCTAAAAACATTTTTATAAAATCTATTGACATAAAAAGCAAGCATTGTTACAATGGATATCAGCACATTTATGGTTAGTTGCATGACTGTCGGTGAGATTCATCGATTGCGAGAGGAATGCCGATACCTGTAAATGAGCCTACCCAAACTGTCGCACGGGCACTGAATTAGAACAACGTAGAAGCAATATTAACTAATATCTTGGTCGACATACGTGCCCTGTTCTTTTGCGAGAAGTAAAGACAAAGTAAGGTAGAGCCCTCGAGAGTAATCCGAGCGGCAGGAGAACGATAATTCGTAACCAAATTGCATCGAGCACAGCTCTTGCACAAGCCGCTGACATGAAGCAGCAGGTGTTTGCAAAACACCGTAAAACGAAGAAAACCCGATTTCCCCTGGGCCGCACTGTAGCCTACTCTGGTGCATTCATTGCATTGGTAGCTGTAGTTGCTGTGGGTTATGAATCACCACAAGAAGTAAGTGGACAACCAGTTAGCGTTACCGAAGGTGCCGTTAATTCGACGCTTACTTCAAACAACACACCATCTGTTGATGACGTGATAGCGAGTAACGTGGCTGCCGACTTGGCAGAACGCGCTAATCTTCCTATTGCCTCAAATGCTGCTAACCTCTCGGTTTCGCTAGCTGCCGAAAACGAACTAGCTCAAACCGACACTACAGCGATTACAAAACCTCAAATCATTAAGCCTACCAGCACAAATCGTTCGCTTACCAAGTATGTGGTGAAGCGTGGCGACACAGTACCATCTGTTGCTAAGAAGTTTGGTATCTCAAGCGACACTATTCGTTGGGCGAATAATCTTTCTGATACCGACGCCCTTGAACCCGGTCGTAAGCTTACCATTCTACCAGTGAGCGGTATTATGCACACGGTTGAAAGTGGCGAATCTGCTGCTGACATAGCCCGTAAGTACCGCACAAGCGAAGATCGCATTATTGCCTTCAACGACCTTGAACTCAGTGGCCCAACCGCTGGTCGACGAATTGTCGTGCCTGGTGGTATCAAGCCTGCCGCAGTTGCACCTGTTGTGAACAACTTCGCTGGTGTACCTGGCGACGTAAGCGGTGGCGTTATCGACGCAGGCCTTGCTGGCGCCTCTGCTGGTAACCGCTACGCTCCTGGTAACTGTACGTGGTACGCCTATGAGCGCCGTGCACAGCTAGGTCGTCCCGTTGGTAGTTTCTGGGGTAACGGCGCAAGTTGGGCTGCAAACGCCCGAGCAGCTGGCTACCTCGTGAACAACCGTCCAGCCGCTGGTGCTGTACTTGTCGACATGGCTGGCTACTTTGGTCACGTCGGTGTCGTCGAGCGAGTCAAGAGCAATGGTGACATTGTGATTACCGAGATGAACAACTATGCGTACGGTGGATTCAATATTGTGAACGAGCGTACTATTTCAGCTGGGCAAGCTGGCGCCTATACCTACATCCACTAGTCACTAAAGCATCGAGCGGCGGAGATTCTGGCAGAGCCAGAACTCTGCCGC
This sequence comes from Candidatus Saccharibacteria bacterium UBA6664, assembly GCA_002455275.1. Classification (GTDB taxonomy): domain Bacteria; phylum Patescibacteriota; class Saccharimonadia; order Saccharimonadales; family Saccharimonadaceae; genus UBA1020. Next base: position 44,364 of record DKKO01000001.1, on the reverse strand, counting down.
TCTTTTCGGCTCCTGCACAGTTTTCGTCTGTAGTACTCCCCCGCAGTACTTTTGTACAGCTCGGTGCGTGCTTCGACGATAAACTGCACATGAACTCGAAATGCTTCAGCGCCTAGCTAAGCCAATATAACAGTGGTAAAAACGCTTAAACTATGCTATAATATATAACAATATGTTTGTCGATACTGCGAAAGTGTTTATCCAAGCTGGAAAAGGCGGCGATGGTGCCGTCAGTTTTAGGCATGAAATTTATGTTGATAAGGGTGGCCCGGACGGTGGCGATGGCGGAAAAGGTGGAAATGTCATTTTTCGTGGCTCAAAAGATGTAAATACGCTGCTTGATTTTCGTTATAAACCAGAACTAAAGGCAAAACCAGGAGCAAATGGAGCGAAACGCGATCGTCGGGGCAAATCTGGTGAAGACCTGATTGTAAAAGTACCTATGGGCACCGTGGTACGAAAAGATGGTGAAGTAATAGCTGATTTAGTCGATGACCTACAGGAAGCCGTTATTGCAAAAGGCGGCGATGGTGGTTTTGGTAATGCACACTTTAAAAGCTCTACCAGACAGGCACCTAAAATCGCTGAGCTTGGTGAGCCCGGTGATACGTTTGAGGCTGAACTAGAGCTAAAGCTACTTGCTGATGTTGGTTTGGTGGGGTTCCCTAATGCGGGTAAATCAACTTTCTTGAGCGTCGTGAGCAACGCACGTCCTGAAATTGCCGATTATGCTTTTACCACCCTAACACCCAACCTAGGCGTAGCCGATATTGATTCGAGCAGCTTGCTCGTCGCTGATATTCCAGGCCTGATAGAGGGCGCGAGTGATGGCAAGGGCCTAGGTGACGCATTCTTGCGCCATATCGAGCGTACATCGGTGCTCCTTCATCTCATTGATGCCTATAGCAACGATGTCGCTTCAGTATATGCCACGATTCGAAACGAGCTTCAACAGTACAGCCCTGAGCTTGCTTCCAGGCCAGAGGTCGTAGCACTCACCAAGATCGAGGGCCTTGATACTGACATTGTGCAGATGCAGCTCGACGCCATAAAGAAAGTGGCGCCAAACAGTGAAGTATTCGCTATATCCGCAACAGCTCATAAGGGTCTTCGTGAAGTATTGCGTTCGCTTGCTCGTCATGTGAAACAAGCTGCAAAAGCGCGCAGCGAAGAAGTCGCCGAACAAAATGACGATATAGTAAGGATTACTCTACCGGAAACAGCCAAAGATTTAGCTTGGAAAGTTAAAAAACGGGTTGATGAGGACGGCGTTGTATATGTAGTCTCTGGGCACAAAATCGAAAAGTTTGCTCGCCGTACCAACTTTTCTGGCTACGAAAACCTTAATCGTTTGCGCGATATTATGAAGAAAATGGGCATTACTCATGAGCTTACTCGCCAGGGGGCGGTAGGTAACTCGATTGTTCGAATCGGTGGTGAAGACTTTACTCTGGTAGAACAATAAAATAAAAAAGGCTTGCGCTTTTGGACACATGTGGGTACAATTAACCCATACTTTTGGTAGAACAGTGGTGGAGAACCCTGATCCCAAGGTACATTAACTTGNNACTTGCCGAAAGATATTTCAGGATGGCCTGAGTCGAAAAATGTGCGCATGTATACATCGTGCTTACATTCTTCGGCTCAGACCACTTGGTGGTATGTGCCGAAGATCAAGGTGGCGCTCCCTCTCGGGAGGGCACCACACCCAACGAGACACACCAGGAGAAACCCATGCACGCACCGAAGCAGGCCCACCGGACCCGCGGCTCGACCACGACCGGTCAGGCCTTCACCTTCGTCGACGCGATGACCTCCACCACCACCCGCGACGGCCTCGGCGCCCGGTTCCACCGGCGCGCCTGACCGACCTCCGTCGTCGCCCCTACCCCCACCCAGGGCCGGGGNNAGCCGCCCATAGTAGGGCGGTTTTTGATATGCTAGGTAGTAATGGCCAATACATTTTTCTTCTATGATCTTGAAACAAGTGGATTACGTGCTTCGAGCGACCGAATCATGCAATTTGCTGGTCAGCGAACCGATATGAACCTACGACCAGTCGGCGAAGCGATTAATGTGCTGGTAAAACTAAGTGATGACACTCTGCCGAGCCCCGACGCTGTACTCGTAACAGGTATCACACCACAATCAACGCAAGCTGATGGGTTGAGTGAAGCGGAGTTCGTAAAGCTACTGGCTGCCGAGGTATTTACCCCCGATACGATAACGGTTGGCTTTAACAATGTACGATTTGACGACGAATTTATTCGCCATACCTTATGGCGGAATTTTTACGATCCATATGAGTGGGCATGGAGCGATGGTCGTAGCCGTTGGGATATGTTAGATGTAGTACGAATGACCCGAGCTCTGCGCCCCGAAGGTATAGAGTGGCCAGTTGATGCAGACGGCGTAGCGACCAACCGTCTTGAACTGTTAAGCAAAGCCAATAAGCTGGAACACAGCAAGGCTCACGATGCCTTGAGTGATGTTGAAGCATTGATTGGAGTTGCGCGCTTAATACAGCAAAACCAGCCGAAACTATTTGAGCATCTGCTCGCGATGCGCGACAAAAAGAAAGTTCAGCAGCTAATTAACCTCGATGAAAAGCAGCCTTTTGTCTATGTAAGTGGTCGGTTCGAGACAGAATTTCATAAGACCACCGTAGCCTTTCCTCTTACCAGTGCCCCAAATGGCAATGTCGTGGTATATGATTTGCGCTACGACCCGACAGACTTTGTGCAACTTTCAAGCGATGAGCTTGCAAAAAAAGTCTTTGCCACCTGGCAAGAACGCAAAGCTGAGGATTTTGTAAAACTGCCCACCAAAATACTGCAATACAATCGCTGCCCGGCAGTCGCACCACTGGGTGTATTGGGTCAGAACGAAGGTTGGGAGCGGGTCGGACTTGATCTTAAAGTGGTAGAACGTCATAAAAAAATACTGCTCGAACATCCGGAATTTGCCGAGACTCTTCGCGGAATTTATGAACGAACACGTGACTACGCGCCATCAACCGACCCAGAAGGTCAATTGTACGACAGTTTCGTGAACGACCGAGATAAGCTGCGAGTTGAAACGGTGCGCAACTCCGATGAGAATAATTTGGCAGATTTTCATCCTGAGTTTCAAGATGAGCGCCTGGCGCCACTGCTTTTACACTACAAGGCAAGAAACTTTCCTAAGGTACTGAGTGAAAGCGAAGTTAGTGCATGGGAGCAATGGCGCGCCGAGCATCTACAGGCTCAACTACCTGCATTTGCAAAGTCGTTGCAGCGCTGCGCTGCCAATGTTACCGATGATTCAAAGCAATTTATATTGCAAGAACTACAGCTTTGGGCTGAAGCAATCGTTCCAATTGATACAGAGTACTAAATACGATGAAAGCGTCGTTTTGGGAGGCGCTCACGAAGAGCAGAGTAGCGCCGCTCGAAGCTAGTTTTGCTTCGCTTACTCACAACGATAATGATTGAAAGACTGGCGACGAGCGAAAGCAACGCGCCCATTTGCATCGGTGACAAAATGGTATCTGTGCCAGGTACAATACCGACAAGAATAAACATCATCAAACCGCTAAAGGTTCCAGATGTAATACCGAATATGATTGCCCAGCCCACCAGGCTGGCTACGATGATGTTCTTTCGCATGGCCAACTCCAAATTATTTCATACTACTCTAGCTTAAAAAGCAAAAAAATGCAATCATAAGCAAAATGAAATATCATATTCTGTTCGTTACACTTACGGACTGGGCACGGTAGGGGTAAAAGTGGTATAATACATAGCTATGTCGGATGTTATTCGTGTCGTTGGAGCAAGGGAACACAACCTCAAAAATGTGTCAGTTGAGATACCCCGTGACAAGCTAGTCGTTATTACTGGCTTAAGTGGTTCTGGTAAATCAAGCCTAGCATTTGACACGATTTACGCTGAAGGCCAGCGACGATATGTAGAAAGCCTTTCAAGTTACGCCAGGCAATTTCTTGGGCTTATGGAAAAGCCAGATGTTGATCAGATTGATGGTCTAAGCCCAGCAATTAGTATTGATCAAAAATCAACCAGTCGAAACCCACGTAGTACTGTGGCGACAGTTACGGAGATATACGATTACTTACGTTTATTGTATGCACGTATCGGCGTGCCACATTGTCCGATTTGTGGCAAAAGCGTTCATCGCAGAACCGCGCAAACTATCATAGATGAAATTATGAAAATACCTGAAGGCACTCGAATTATGATTCTGGCGCCTATAGTAAAAGATAAAAAAGGTGAGTTTGCTCACATTCCAGAACAGTATGCCAGGCAAGGCTTTGCGAGAGCACGTGTCGATGGTGTAATCTATTCGCTCGATGAGTTTCCGACGCTTGATAAAAAGTTCAAGCACGACATTGAAATCGTCGTCGATCGCATTGCTATGAGCTCAAGCCAGATCAGCCGTGTAACACAGTCTACCGAACAGGCGCTTGATAGTGCCGATGGTGTGGTTGAAGTGTTGAACGTCGATACAAATGAAACGACAACCTATTCTCAGCGCTATGCCTGCGTGGATCACCCCGGTGAAGATATCCCAGAGCTTGAGCCACGACTATTTAGCTTTAACGCACCTCATGGTGCCTGCCCAGTATGTACTGGGTTGGGTAGTCGACTCGAGGTTGACCCAGACCTAGTGTTTAACCCTAGACTTACCATAGCCGAAGGAGCCATTCGACCGTACAACAGGGTAAGTGCCGATGCGTGGTATATGAAACGATTGGGTAAAGTAGCCGACGCGCATGGCTTCAGCCTGAGTGTTCCAGTGGGTGATTTACGCGATGAAGACTTGCAAAAAGTTTTGTATGGTACTGGCAATCAGCGATACAACGTCGACCTTGGCAGTGGCCGTAGCTACGATACCACGTATGAAGGCGTGATTCCGAATCTTGAGCGTCGACACAAAGAAACCGACAGCGAATTTATGCGAAAAGACATTGAGCGTTTTATGCGCGAGCGAAAATGTCACGCCTGTAACGGTGCTCGCTTGAAGCCAGTAGTTCTGGCAGTCACAGTGCACGATTTGAATATTATGGACATATGTAACCTTGGTGTCGATAAGGCCCTCGATTTATTCCTGCATGATTTGAAGCTCACAGAACAAGAGTTGTTTATAGCGAGCCAAATAGTTAAAGAAATTACTGCTCGATTGGGCTTTATGAATAATGTTGGCCTGAACTATCTTGAATTATCACGCGCGGCCAATACGCTGAGTGGTGGTGAAGCCCAGCGTATTCGTTTGGCAACACAAATTGGTTCGGGTTTGCAGGGAGTACTGTACGTACTTGACGAGCCTTCGATTGGGTTACACCAGCGCGACAATGATCGTCTGATAGCAACGCTTAAGCACTTACGAGATCTGGGCAATACCGTGCTGGTGGTAGAGCACGACGAAGATACGATTCGCTCAAGTGATTATCTTATCGACATTGGCCCACATGCAGGGGTGCATGGTGGTGAAATAGTCGCACATGGTACACCGGATGAAGTAGCAAAGCATCCGAGCAGTCTTACTGGTAAATATCTCTCGGGCAAAGAAAAAATCGCCGTTCCAAAAAAACGCCGCACTCGCGATGCCGATAGACAACTTGTGATTCGTGGAGCAGCTGAAAATAACCTCAAGACGATTGATGTCGCTTTTCCATTAGGGCTCATGACTGTAGTAAGTGGTGTAAGTGGAAGCGGTAAAAGTACGCTAGTAAATGACATTTTGGCCAAAGAACTTTCGGCCAGGTTACATCGTGCACAAACCGTACCAGGCAAGCACGAAAACGTTGAAGGTATCAATCATCTCGATAAAGTTATCGTTATTGATCAGTCGGCAATTGGTCGAACACCGCGATCAAACCCAGCGACTTACACTGGTGTGTTTACGCCAATTCGTGAGTTGTTTGCTGGCACGCCAGAAGCAAATATTCGCGGTTACAAAGCTGGTCGTTTTAGTTTCAATGTAAAAGGTGGGCGCTGCGAAAATTGTCAGGGTGATGGCGTGATTAAAATCGAGATGCATTTCTTACCCGACGTGTATGTTACCTGTGACGAATGTAAAGGCAAGCGCTACAATCGTGAAGCGCTAGAGATTAAATATAAAGAAAAAACGATTTCTGACGTGCTTGAAATGACCGTCGAACAAGCCGCCGAGTTTTTTGCCAATATCCCTACCATTGCGCGCAAGTTAAACACGCTGGTTGATGTAGGCTTAGGTTACATTACGCTTGGCCAGCCTGCCACCACATTCAGTGGCGGTGAAGCCCAGCGTATTAAGCTATCGAGTGAGCTATCTCGTCGTTCAACAGGTAAAACGCTGTATATCCTCGACGAACCAACGACAGGTTTGCATAGTGAAGACGTTAAGCGCCTGCTAGGTATACTGCAGCAGCTAGTTGAAGGTGGCAACAGCATGATTATTATCGAGCATAACCTCGATGTCATTAAGACGGCCGACCATATTATCGACATGGGTCCAGAAGGTGGTCTTGGTGGTGGTGAAGTAGTCGCAGAAGGTACGCCTGAAGACATAACAAAAATCCCCGCAAGCTTCACGGGGCAATATCTCAAATCGATGCTCTAGGTGGTGCGCCCCGCAGGCGCACACTTGACCAGTGAGCTATTACGCACTCTTTCAAGGATAGGCTTCATCCGAGCCCTCCTCCTGGTTGTCACTGCGCGCGACCTGCGGGGCTGTGCCGATCGATGTTTCCGTATTGTCGCGACTATGTCCTTGACTGGTCGCTATCGTCCGCAGTCACCCCGAAAGGCTCTCATGAACTCGATCACATCCCGCGAAGGATTGGCACAAAAGTAGTATAGAGTACACACCTCATCATCGACAAGCTCTAGCGACTTTATACTTACTTACGCCTAAGCAACTTATCACGCTGCATTTTCAGCGCTGACCAAAAAGCATCACGATGTTTTTTATCTTTGAAAATATGAATAAGCGGTGGTGCGACGGAGGTGATTACAATAAACGCTACAATAGGCAGCAAAATATGGTCGATATCAATGCCCATAGCATCAAGCCACGCTCCGGCATAATATCCAAAATAGGTGACACCAACAGCCCAAATGAGAGCGCCAATTACGTTGAAGGTAAGAAACCTGCGATAATTCATTTTACCAACCCCTGCAACGATAGGGGCAAAGGTGCGTATGACCGGCATAAAACGAGCCAATATAATAGCTTTGCCACCATGCCGTTCGTAAAATTCTGACGCGGCATCAACATTCTCTTTTCTAAACAAGAGTGAATTTGGACGTTTAAATATTCTTGGCCCTGCTCGTCGTCCAAACGTATAGCCAACACTATCGCCAGCTACTGCCGCGATAAAGAAGATTAAAACCATCAAATGGATGTTGAAATTAAGCACGCCCGCGTGTGCCAGAAAGCCTGCTGTAAAAAGAATACTGTCCCCCGGCAAGAAAAATCCAACTAGTAAACCTGACTCGGCAAATATCACCGCAGCCACACCCCACACGCTTGCCCACGTGACAAAATCGACTAAATCTACGCCAGGTATCATTACCTCTTATAATACCACGAAAAGTGTGGTATAATTAACCTTACAACTATTTCCGTAAAAGTATCCAAGAAAGGGAGAGAGATGGGAGATAAAGTAAATCTTAAACTTGATGAACGTGACGTTCATGGCAAGAAAGTAGCAAAATTACGCAAAGAGGGCCTTGTGCCGGCTGTTGTCTATGGTCCAGGCATTGAACCGATCAGTGTACAAGTAGAAAAAGGGGTAATGGACAAAGTATACCGTCGCGCGGGTACCTACACGCCTGTTCACTTGAGTATCGGCACAAAGAAGAAGATTGCGATGATTAAAGATATTGATCGAGACCCTGTAAAGGGAAGCATTCGACACGTATCATTCCACGCGGTGAAAGCTAGCGATCCTGTAGTTGCTGAAGTTCCGGTGCACCTAGTTGGCGAAGGTGAGTCTGAAGCTGAAAAAGCCGGTTTGATTGTGCTACAAAACATTGAAAAGGTTGAAGTAAAAGCACTACCTATGGATCTTCCTGAGGCGGTTGAAGTTTCAATCCTAAGCCTGAAGGAAGCTGGCGACAAAGTAACACTTGCCGATGCCACCTTGCCTGAAGGTGTTGAATTCGTAGAGCACGACAGCCACCATGGTGACGAAGACGAAGAAGAAAAATCTTCGGTCACTGACCTTATGGTTGCAAGTGCCTGGGAACCAAGCGCTCTAGCAGCAGCTAACGATGCAGCCGCTGGTGACGCAACCGACGAGTCTGAAGTAGAGTCAGAAAACGGTGAAGCAGAAGCACCTGCCGAAGGTGAAGAAGCAAAAACTGAAGAGTAATATTTACTCAACAGAAATAGCCCGCAGTACATTGCGGGCTATTTTATTCTTCTAGAAATCCACCACTCTGGTGCTTCCAGAGTTTTGCGTAGACGCCGTTATTTTTCAATAAGTCTTTGTGCGTGCCATCTTCAATGATCTTGCCATCATCTAGCACTATGATCCTATCGAGCTTAGCGATGGTTGAAAGTCGGTGAGCGATGACGATATTAGTGCGGCCTTGCATCAGCCCAGCAAGTGCTTTTTGAATGTACATCTCGCTTTCACTATCAAGCGCGCTTGTCGCTTCATCCAGAAGTAGTATCGGGGCATCTTTTAATATTGCTCTGGCAATAGCAATACGTTGACGCTGCCCGCCACTTAATTTCACGCCACGTTCACCCACGACTGTGTCGAGGCCGTTTGGAAGTTTAGTGATAAATTCCATGGCAAATGCTTGTTCGGCAGCCTGTTTGATTGACTCGTCAGACGCATCTTCTTTTCCATAGGCAATATTTTCTCGAAGAGTGCGATGAAACAGGTACGGGTCTTGCGGTACGTAAGAGATATATTTACGCAAACTATCTTGGGTAACATGTGCAATGTTTTGGCCATCGATGGTTATCTCACCGGACTGTATGTCCATGTAGCGTAAAACAAGCTGAGTAAGCGTTGACTTTCCGCCGCCACTTCTTCCAACCAAACCGATACTCTGATTGCCCGGTATCCGCAAATTGAAATTTCGGAATATCGCTTGATCTTTGGCGTCGGAATAGGCAAAATTCACCTTACGAAACTCAACGGTGCCGTCGCTAATTTCCATTTTCGCGGCATCGGGTGTATCGACGACTTCAACACTTTTCGACAAAATATCTGTAATTTTCGACGCATCTAGGAATGCCTGTTCGGTGGTTCGCACTACACCGTTTATGGCAAAAAGACTTCCAGTTACCCTACCAAGATAGGTAACGATAAATATTAGCCCTGCTATAGTGAGCATATCAATCGATAGGAGCCACCCGCACAGCACGAGTACGACAATTTGAAACGCGACCAACACACCGAGTCGCAATTCAGCACCATTTTCAAGTATGCGAATTTCTTCAGTAGCGATTTTTTCGATCTTCTTTCGTTGTTCAAGTACGCTGTGAATTTCGGTATCCTTACGACCAAACATGCGTACCAATGTTTGGTTGCCGATAATATCGCCAAATGTTCCCATCAGTTTCGATTGCAGTTCTTTACGCTCGTTGCGTAGTGGGCTCCGGCGGTTGTAAGACCTTAGTGCAAGAGCAATAACAAAATACGTCAACACGATCATCACTGGAAGCATAATTGGCGCAATAAAAGCAACGACTATGAGGCTCGCGACAAAGTTGACCACAATACTACTTGCTTGCAGAAATACAGTATCAAGCAAGCTCAAGTACGAACGACTAAATGTATTTACGTCGCCAGCCAACGCGCCGACTTTACTGTTCGCAAAAAATGTGTGGCTCTGCGACAAAAGACCCCGCATTGCGTGTTCGCTTAATTTGGTGGTCATAGCTTCTTCGTGATTGAACATCGCGATAAAGCCAATGCGCGCAGCAATCAGCGACCCGATACCTGCTACGGCCATACCTATAATGAGCCACAATTGATAGGGTGTGTTAAATGAATGTTCAAGAAGAGATTGCACGTAAAGGCTAATGAATAGAGGCAAAATCACCAAGTACAACAAATGCTGAAGAGGGATGAAAATACTTGAAATTACCAGACGCTTTTTTTCTTCGCCAAGTACTGTGCGAAATATCGCTAAGGTTTTACGAGTTGTCTGAGCATCCGTTCTGCTATAGAGTTTCATTCTTCAATAAACCCACCACTTTGGTGATTCCATAATCTTGAGTATATACCTTTTTGAGCAAGAAGTTGGCTGTGGGTACCGTCTTCAACAATCTTGCCTGCGTCGAGGACGATAATTCGGTCGAGTTTGGCAATGGTAGATAAGCGGTGCGCAATTACGATACTCGTGCGACCTTTCATCAATTCGCTCAAACTGTCTTGTATCAGTTTTTCCGATTCAGAATCGAGCGCGCTGGTCGCTTCGTCGAGTACTAAAATCGGTGCGTCTTTTAAGATAGCCCGAGCGATTGCTACGCGCTGCCTTTGACCACCCGAAAGTTTTACGCCACGTTCGCCAACTATCGTTGCAAATGAATCAGGCAATGTTTTTATAAACTCCGTAGCGTGAGCGTTTTTTGCGGCCGCAATTACTTCACTGTGAGTCGCATCAGCCTTACCGTACGCAATATTTTCTTCAAGGCTTCGATGAAAGAGAAGTGGTTCTTGCGGAACATACGAGATTGCCTTGCGAAGACTTGCTTGCGATACCTTGGCGATATTTTGACCATCGATGTATATCTCGCCGCTATCAATATCGCTGAAACGCAGCAGTAAACGGGTAAAGGTAGTTTTACCTGAGCCGCTGTGCCCGACCACACCAACTTTCTCACCAGCCTTGATGGTGAGATTAAGTGAACTAAATACCTGAACGCCCTCACCGTCATCATGAGTAAATGAAACATCGCGAAATTCTATCTTGCCTTTTGACGGCTCCAATAGGGCCGTTGATGTGTCCATAACTTCTTGTTCTTGGTTTAAAATTTCTACCATGTCATGAGCGTCGCCCATTAAACGGTTGTAATTTCTTAGTACGCCATTGAAGTTCCACAAATGTCGAATCACGGTCATGGTATAGGTAAGCACCAAAAATGCCGTGGCGATAGTGAGCGTACCTAGCTCGATACCCAATACCGTTAGTATCAAAGCAGCGATATAGGCGATGGTAATCAGGAGCGACCAAACAGTACTTACCTTCAAGAACCCTCGCATTGAAGCCTGGCTTTTTTGTCGCCAGAAATCGGAAGTTGTGTTAGCCGACTTGTATTCAGGTATTTCATTGCCAAACGCTTTTACGGTAGACACGTTTGTCACAACATCCGCGATACGGCCGGTAAGTTTTGTCCACGATGATACTTCTTGTTTGTTGAGTTCAAGCATAAAACGCGAACCAAGATAGACTGCGAAGCAAAACACAATTGAAACAATAAGAAGAAATACCGCATACTGCCAGAAAATGAAACTCAGTATCACGGTAGAGGTTACAATACCTGTGAGTATCGGTAATAAGTCCCAAATAACCACATCCCAAAAACGCTCGATTGCTCCAAGCAGCTTAGTTGACTGGCTAATAAGTGAACCGCTAAATCGGTCGGCATGAAACGATAAGCTTCGAGAAGTAAGATGAGACACAATGTCGCCAGCCAAGTCACGTTGGGCTAATATCTCGAAAGTCCACGTTGCCCACAGCGTAATTCGCCAACTGATGACGGTACTAAACAAAAGAGTAAAACCGTACGCTGTAATAATTGGCCACGCTGTATCAAGCGAAGTTTTACCGGTTTCAAGATTGGCGATAAAAAGAGACAATATGAATGGAGCCACGTAACTTTCGACAGCCGTGGAAAGGGTAACGCCCGCTAACGCAAGCCAACGCCGAAACGCATAGGGCCTGGTGTAGCGCCAAAATAACTGCAGTGCTTTTCGTTGCAAAGCAAACTCCTTTAGTAAATATTATACGATGTTTATGTCGCTAGTGGTTTGGCTCGTCCAAACGTGAGCGAATAGAGGAAGCGTATGCTTCATAGTAGTACTAGTGTAACACATTCAAAATTTAATTATATCAAATTTTTACAAAAAAGTCAAATATTGCTATAATTACCTCTGATGGAAAAAATCCTATTGTATTATAAGTTCACCCCAATTTCTGACCCAGAAGCAGTGAAGTTGTGGCAAAAGACACTGTGTGACAGCCTGAACCTAAAAGGCCGCATATTGGTAAGTCGACACGGCCTAAATGGAACAGTTGGTGGCGATATGAACGACCTAAAGGCCTATGTTAAGGCCACTAAGCAATACCCAGGTTTCAAAGATATTGTATTTAAATGGAGCGACGGAAGTCGCGATGATTTCCCGCGTATGAGCGTGAAGTCACGGCGCGAGCTAGTCGGCTTTAAAAATTCAGACGACGAATTTGAAGTTGACGAAAACGGCGTGATTGGCGGCGGTAAGCACCTTAAGCCGAAGCAGGTGAACGAAATGATAGAAAAATATGGTGACGATGTGGTATTTTTCGATGGCCGAAATGCACACGAAGCCAAGATTGGTAAATTCAAAAATGCGATTGTTCCAAACACCAATACGAGTCGAGATTTTATAGCCGAGCTAGAAAGCGATAAATACGACGACATCAAAAGCAAGAAAATCATTACCTATTGTACGGGCGGTATTCGCTGCGAAGTTATTTCAGCTATGATGAAGAAACGTGGTTTCAATGATGTGTACCAAATCGATGGTGGCATTGTGAAGTATGGGGAAGCTTATGGCGACGATGGTCTGTGGGAAGGCTCTTTACGCGTATTTGATGATCGCATGACGGTGAATTTTTCAGACCACACAAAAACAATTGGCGAGTGCACGCATTGTGCCGGCAAAACCAGTAACTTTGAAAATTGTGCTCACGCCGAATGCAATGAGCTTGTGCTGATATGCGAAACCTGCAAACAAAATCCCGACCTACTATTCCACACGGATGAGTGTCGCGAAAAAGAGCACGCAAAAGCGGTAGCCTAATGCCACACATACACACAGAGCCGGGCCAGCACGATATGACAGTGAGTGCCTATATCGTGCGTGAAGAGGGTGGCGAATGGAAATGTATGGTACATTTTCATAAAAAAATTGAGAAGCTGATGCAAATCGGGGGTCATATAGAGCTACATGAAACTCCTTGGCAAACGATGGCTCACGAAATTGAAGAAGAAAGTGGCTACCAACTTTCAGAGCTAACTCTTCTTCAGTTCACCAAAGACGAGGTAGCAGATACGGGAAATGTGCTCCATCCAACGCCGTTTAGTACGAATACGCATAATGTTGGCAACGACCACTTTCACTCAGATTCATGTTACGGATTTATTGCTAATAGCCTTCCGCAAGGAACAATGGGCAGCGATGAATCATCCGATATTCGCTGGCTAAGCCTTTCAGAGCTGGAAGAGGCCGCCAAAAGTGGTGAAGCGCTCAAAGACGTCTATGAAATATATAAATTCTTACTAGCACATTTACACAGCTATGTTCGGGTAGATGCGACGCATTTCTCGCTCGAGAAGCCTAAAAGTAAGAGTGCATGGTACAAACACGGAGCACCGGGCGAGTGATTGAGCGGGATGATTACGTTGGATGGAAATGGGGAAATGGAATTGCCCAAGGCAAGGTAGTAGATGTACGACCTGAAAAAACATACATACAAACAAAAGGTAAAATGATTACTCGAAACGGTAGCGTCGAAGACCCGGCGATTATTATTGAGCAGGCCAATGGAACGAAAGTTTTGAAGCTTGCTCATGAACTACAGAAGCTTCGCTCTACCTAACGACGCCGGTAAAATGCTATACTCTATCCATGGACATACTACTTAAGCTACTAATTGCTGGTGGGGTAATGGGAGTCATAGATGGCATATGGCTTGGTGTTATTGCCAAACAGCTGTATCGAAGTGAATTAGGAAAATTACTGCTAGAAAAACCTAACATGGTGGCCGCGGTGGCGTTTTACGTCATTTATGTAGTGGGAATCTTGATGTTTGCGGTGAATCCAGCGCTTGAAAAGGACTCATGGCAATACGCACTCGGCTACGGCGCACTATTTGGTTTTGTTGCCTACGCGACCTACGACTTAACGAACCTTGCTACGTTAAAAGATTGGCCAGTGAAGATTGTGATTATCGATATGATTTGGGGCGCACTACTTACTGGCGTGGTAAGTGTAGTGACGTTTTGGGTTGTACAACAATGGTTTTCATAGATATTTTAATCGGTAGCGTTGGTGCAGCAATCTTATTCTTATGTGTGGTATTTGCAGCCGCGATATGGCTAAAACGCGTTGACTTAATTGATTCTTTTTGGGGTCCGGTGTTCGTTGTGATTGCGCTCGAAGCAGCATTGCAAGTAGGTTCACTGAACCTAGCCAGTAGCGTAACTATCCTACTGGTTACGGTGTGGGCATTACGGCTATTTTGGCATATTTTTCGTAGGTTCTTGGCATCGCCTGAACAAGATCCACGCTACAATGAACTAATGAAAAAATGGCCAAAAAAATACCTCAACCTCCAGGTTTTTGCCAGAGTGTACGTAATACAAGCTCTACTGGCAGGGCTGGTGAGCATACCGGTAGTGGCAATCGTAGCGAGTCAATCGTATAGCACCACATTTCTCGCGCTGGGCGTTGTCGTATGGGCAGTTGGTTTTATCTTTGAATCCGTTAGCGATGCTCAGCTCAAACATTTCATTCAAAACAAAGACAATCAAGGTAAACTAATGCAAACAGGGCTATGGCGTTACAGTCGGCACCCAAATTACTTTGGTGAGTTATTACAGTGGTGGGGAATAGCCCTGATTGCTGTTGGTAGCGCTTGGCCAATCATCGGCTTTGCTGGCCCTCTGGTACTTACGCTGCTCATTTGTTTTGTTTCTGGCGTACCACCTGCTGAAAGAAGAGCTTCCAGCAAGCCAGGTTGGGCTGATTACAAGAGGCGTACAAGTGTATTAGCTCCACTTCCGCCCAAAAACTAGCTGGTGGTTTCGATTCGGTACTTCCTTAAGTTACTATATGCGCCAATGTCCGTGATGTTTGTAAAACCTGCTTTTTTAAGAAGTGCAGTGGCCTGCCCAGACCTATTACCACTTCGACAGTATACTGCGATCGCGGTGTTTTTATCTTCAGTGGGCAACGCCCCCTCCTGAATATCTGAAAGTGGCAGTAACTTTGCGTTCTTGGCATGTCCAGCCGCATACTCCTCTGGTGTTCGTACGTCATATATCACCGCATCAGCTTCAAGCTTTAATTGAGTTGTCTGTGCAGATTTTGACCCTCCACTTAGTAGCGTAACTCCCAAAAGAATAACGATGACAATAATTGCTCCGATTGCTAGTCTCATAAGTCCTCCATAGTTAGTACAAAAATTGTAACACGATTGCGTTATTAATGTAAACGGTTTACAATAATAGTATGCAGCTAGCAGATCGCCGAACAACAAAATATGTAACAGGGGTGATGAAGGTAATTCGCCTGCGAGGTCACGCGACAAACGCAGAAATTGTATTGGCATTGCGTGAAGAATTTCCTACAGTGAGCGCTACTACCATACACAGAGTGACGCAACGTCTTTATGAAGATGGAGAGATCGGTAGGGCACCCAAGGCGAGCGATGGCTCGTGTCGCTACGACATTAACACCGAGCCACACGACCATTTTGTGTGTGGACTATGTGATTTGGTAAAAGACATTGCAATTCCGCATGCCTGTCGTTCAATCATTCAGTGTAACGTTGGCGACTGTTCGGTAAGCGGCCCACTAGCGGTAAGCGGAACGTGTGGAAATTGTAAGAAAGCATGGATTTCATAAGGAGGAAGAATGGCATTATTTAACACACTCACCAAAAAAGAATTTGACGAGAAGGTTCTTAAAAGCGACAAACTAGTGCTAGTTGATTTTTGGGCTGCTTGGTGCGCGCCCTGTAGGATGATGGCACCGGCGCTCGAGTCGATTGCTAAAACAATGGACAGCGACATTGATGTCGTCAAGGTAAACGTTGAAGAGTCACCAGAGAACAACCAACTCGCCGCCGAATACGGCGTGCAGGGCATACCAAACATGCAATTATTTAAAAACGGCAAAGTCGTTGACGAGCTGATAGGTCTGCGACCAGCTCCAGTGCTTGAGCAAGAAGTAAAAGCAGCCTTGGCTCGCTAGCCCCAAACGGCAAGAATAGCTGCCATTACTGCAACAGAAACCATATCGTGACCCGCGTCTATCCACGATAGTTCAAGTGAGCGCTTTGCAAAACCATTGTGAATAAAGTGCGCGCCACCACGAAGCACTAAGCCAACAACAGCACCGAACACAAGGCCGTCTACAAAGTCAGTCACTGCGTATTCTTTAAGTAATAGATTGAGGAGGAGTGCGGTAAGAAGAGATACGAATAGCATTACGCCGAACGTTTTACCCATGTCGGATGAATCATTCATCTGCTTCTCTGTTACACCTACAAGTTTTGACCATTTTTTGCCAAAGCCCATTTTTAGGTCGTACCATAAGTAGCCAACCGGCATCGTCGAGAGCACTGCTACCAGCACGACCCACCAATTGACATCGCTGAATACTGTTTGTAAAAGTTCCATACACACCTCCTTTATGATGTTGAAACAAGTATACACCCAAATTAAGACTGCTTGTATACTAATGATATAACCAGACTAGGCAAACACTGGAGGACAAAAATGACAGTCGATGAATACTTATTAAACTTTGATGGCGAAGCACGGAATCGTCTTGAACAGGCGCGGGGTATTGTGAAAGAACTGTCACCATCAGCTGTAGAATCTATCAGTTACGGTCTGATCGGATATAAGCTTAACAACAGACCACTTATATACTTTGGTGGATTTAAGGATCATATCGGTTTATACGCAACGCCAAATGGTCACGAAGCTTTCAAAAAAGAATTTTCTAAGTACAAGCAAGGCAAGGGTTCTGTTCAATTTCCGCACAACCAAACATTTCCTGTAGAATTAGTGCGAAAAG
This sequence comes from Candidatus Saccharibacteria bacterium UBA6664, assembly GCA_002455275.1. Lineage (GTDB taxonomy): Bacteria > Patescibacteriota > Saccharimonadia > Saccharimonadales > Saccharimonadaceae > UBA1020. The sequence continues at coordinate 27,347 of DKKO01000001.1, read as the reverse complement.
TTGTGCGTTTTAGAGTCGAACAGTTGAATAGATAATCCAACGACTTGCATCGTATACTATATAGGTGAATGATCGACTAAAATCTAAGCTCCAAACACTACCGATAACACCGGGAGTGTATTTTCATAAGTCTAAATCGGGTGAGGTTATATACGTCGGTAAAGCCGCGGTATTGAAAAATAGAGTTCGACAGTATTTTCAAAATTCACGTTCACGCGATGCGAAAACCTATGCACTGGTTAGTGAGATTCATGATACAGATTGGATAGAAACAGAGAGCGAGATTGACGCACTGTTCTTAGAAGGCGAAATGATAAAACGCTACATGCCGCGTTACAATGTGCTGCTGCGTGATGATAAAAGCCAGTTGTTTGTACGCATCGACATGAAAAGCGAATGGCCCCACGTAAGCTTTACTCGCAATCCGACAGATGATGGAGCCGAATACATCGGGCCCTTCTATAATGGCTATGCGGTTAAAAAAGCACTGCGCTATTTGCGGCGAATATTTCCGTATTATACCAAAATGCCCGGCAAAGAATCGTCTAGATTAGACGAGGAACTTGGGTTGAGTCCTCGTAGGAGTGATGGACGCGAGGCCTATTTGCAGAGTCTACGAAAACTCATGAGCTACATAAAAGGCAATCGTGTAGCGATAACGCGCGAGCTTGAAGTTGAGATGAAGCAAGCTGCAAAGGCAGAGGACTTTGAATTGGCTGCGGCATATCGCAACAAACTGATGGCGATGAAGCAGCTGCAGCAGCGAGTTATGTTTGGTGATGCTGAGTATCTAGATATATCAAAAGATACGGCATTGAACGACTTGGCTAGATTGCTGGGGCTAAAAGAACCGCCAAAGCGTATTGAAGGTTTCGACATTAGTCATATGAGTGGAACGAATGTAGTCGCAAGCATGGTGGTTTTTAGCAATGGCGTTGCGGACAAAGCAAACTATCGCAAATTCAAAACGAAAGTTGAACGTAATAACGACTTTGCGAACATGAATGAAACTATCTCGCGACGCATGAGCAACAAAAACCAAGCGTTATGGGGAGTCCCAGACCTGGTGGTAATTGACGGCGGCAAAGGTCAGCTTGATGCAGCGCTGAAGGCACGTGACGCTGCGGGGAGTACCATACCATTTGTGGGATTGGCAAAAAGATATGAACAGATAATCATTGATTTTAATCGCTCGAACTTGCTAGTAAACAAGGAGGTGCTTGGGGAGCTAGATGGGCGCATCGAAACGAGTGATACGTTCGTAACAATCAACTTGCCACATCACACTCATATTATTAAGTTGTTGCAGCGAGTTCGTGATGAATCACACCGCTTCGCTGTCGGCTATCACAGCGTACTAAAGCGCGCAGGCCAGACAACGAGTAGTCTAGACACGGTTCCAGGTGTTGGAACGGTAACTAGGCGAAAGCTGCTCAGAAAATTTGGAAGTGTCCGAGCGATTAAAAATGCCAGCGAGGAAGAACTTGCTGCCGAAGTTGGCCCACGCTTAGCACGTACGATAAAGCAAGTGCTATAGTAAAGACCATGAAGGCCAGTTTTTTTCAGTACAACCGCGCAAAATTAGCAGAAAAACTTGGCGGCGGCTTGATTGTTGCAACAGCCTACAACGGTATGCAACGCCAAAACGATATGGCCTTTGGATTTACGCAGGAAGCCAATTTTTGGTATCTCACCGGAATAGAAGAACCAGATTGGAAGTTGATTGTTGATGGCACATCACATAAGGCTTGGTTAGTGCTACCTGATGTTAGCGAGGAGCACCGTTTGTTTGATGGCGTACTCGACGAAAAAGTAGCAAAACAATTAAGTGGAGTCGATGGTGTCATCACTCACGATGAAGCTCAGGCAAAAATGCGCCAGTTGGCAAAAAAGCACAGTGTTGTACACACGGTTTCGCAGCCTGAATACGCAGCCCATTTCAGCTTTCATCAGAACCCAGCGCAGCATCAATTGCATCAGGAATTAGAGCGGATTTTTAGCGCCGTCCAGCTGTGTAATAAAGAACTCGCGAGCCTCAGGGCAATTAAGCAGACTGAAGAGATTGTAGCAATTGAAAAAGCAGTTAAGTTAACGATGCAAGCATTTTCAAACGTAAAACAGGCAATGCCGTCCTATGCGCATGAGTATGAGATTGAAGCTGATATGTCACACTATTTTAAATTCGAGGCAGCTGCTGAGCATGCCTACGACCCCATAATCGCGGCAGGGCACAATGCCTGCACGCTTCACTACACCGCTAATTCAGCAAAACTAAAGTCTGGAGACATGGTGCTGCTGGATGTTGGTGCGAGAGTCGATGGCTATGCTGCTGATATTTCCCGAACGTATGCAAAAGGTAAAGCAAGCGCAAGAGCCCAAAGCATCCATGCGACGCTTGAGAGTGCTCACCGCGACATTGTCTCCTATCTGCAGCCAGGCTTAGACGTGTCAGAGTACATGACGAAAGTTAACGATCGAATGATGCAGGCATTGAAGGAAGTAAACTTAATAAAACATGATGATAACGAAGCACTACGCAAATACTTTCCCCACGCTATTGGTCATGGCCTCGGCATAGATGTTCACGATAGTTTGGGCGCCCCACGCTATTTTAAACCTGGTATGGTAATGACTGTTGAACCTGGCATTTACATTCCAGACGAAAAACTAGGCTTTCGTATTGAAGACGACATTCTCATCACTGAATCTGGCGTGAGAAATCTAAGTAAAGGCCTATCGACAGCACTTTAGTTGCTGGGTATAATACAGACAGATTTATGAGACAACAATTCTTTGTATTCTTAATCAGATGGCTACTGAATTCATTCGGCCTGTGGCTGGCTGTCTGGCTGTTTGGCACTGGTTATGCAGAAGAGCAGCTCACAGCGGGTATAGGAGGTTTCTTGCTTGCTGGTTTAATATTTTCTGTTATCAATAGTCTTTTGCGCCCCTTTGTTATTATCTTGTCGTTACCCGCAATCCTTATAACTCTTGGACTCTTCACGTTCGTTGTGAACGGCTTTATGGTGTATTTATCACTTAAGCTCGCACCAGGCATACAGATGACATTTTGGTATTCAATACTGGCAGGTGTACTACTAAGTTTGATAAACTATGTAGTAAGTAGCGCACTAGAACTTCGCTATCAATCAGTTCAAAGGGAGAATTAATGGAACTTGGCTTACTATTACAATACATAACGCTCGGATCAGGCCTATTAATGATTATCTGTGTACTACTGCAGCAACGGGGCGCAAGTCTAGGCGCGGGCTTCGGCAGCTCTGGCGAATTATACACGACCCGACGAGGTCTCGATAAAAGTCTGTTTGAAGCCACAATCATTCTATCGGTGATATTTGTTCTTTCAATCTTGGCCGGCTTGATTGTACCCTCGTTTGGTGGGTAACAAGGAGCGCGTAAAAGGGTGACGGACGAAAAAGGTACGTGGAAGCGGTATAAGCGACTTAACTTTAGCAGCAAGGCGTTGTCTCGACGTGCCAAAAGAGCCGAGACGAAAACGACCAAACATGCGCATAAATTTGTTATTACCAAACTAGACTCGCTTCGTAGCGCCAAGCAACACATTGTTACTTGGTTGGCAATCATGGTCTTTTTGATAGTCGCTGTAGGTGTACAGATGTATTGGTTTCAGAAAGCCTATCGAGCTGACACTTGGTCTGAAGGTGGTACCTATGCAGAAGCGGTCCAGGGCCCGATTGATACACTTAATCCTCTGTATGCGACTACCGACGCCGAACTTTCAGCCAGTAGACTACTATTCTCATCACTGTATCGATACGATAAAACGGGACATCTTGTGAACGATCTAGCCTCGAAGACCGTTCGCAGTGCAAATGGACGTATGTATACCATCGTCATACGTGACGATGGTATATGGAGTGATGGTAAAAAAGTGACCGCACATGACATTGCATTCACTGTTGATTTAATGAAAGATCCTGAGATCCGATCACCACTTCAAGCTAGCTGGGCTGACATTCAGGCGACAGCAATTGACGACACAACAGTTGAGTTTAAACTGCCGTCTTCTTATGCTGCATTTCCTCATGCGTTAACCTTTGCCATTTTGCCAAAACATGTACTTGAATCAGTCCCAGCAGGGGCAATGCGTCAAAATACCTTTAGTGTAAGCCCTGTGGGTAGCGGTCCTTTTGCCCTGCGATTGCTACAGCTGGCGTCTGATGGTCGTCACAAAATCGCCAACATGTCTGCGTCGAAAAACTACTACCTGGGTGCACCAAGAGTGAATCGTTTTGCCTTACATGCATTTGACCAGAAAGATGATCTGCTTCGTTCGCTCCGTACAGGTGAGGTGAGTGCAGCGGTCGATATCGATGTTCGTTCACCGCTTATTACAAAAAAATTTACAGTTGAAACCTACCCGGTAAATAGCGGAGTGTACGCCTTGCTCAATACGCGAAGCCTGGTGCTTAAAGACAGGAATCTTCGACGGGCTCTACAGTTAGGCACGGACATTACGAAAGTAAAAGATCAGGCTGGTCCATCAGTGCCTCGTCTCGATCTGCCGTTCGTCAATAGTCAGCTCGTAGGTGCCGATAATCTTCGACCTCAGCGATACAATCTTGCGAAGGCTCAAAAGCTGCTAGATAAAGAGGGCTGGAAACTACGAGCAGGCTCAAAAATTCGTACGAACAAGCAAAAGGCACCGTTACAGCTTCGAGTCGTTACAGTGAAAGATTCTGTGTACGAACGCGTACTAGACGAGCTCGCTCGTCAGTGGACTGCATTGGGGATTGAAGTTCAAACTGAGTCGGTTGACCCTAACGCGACAAACCGAAACTTTGTGCGAACCGTACTACAGCCACGTGACTACGATGTTTTAGTCTATGAATTAGTGATTGGTGCCGACCCAGATGTATACGCATATTGGCACTCGAGTCAAGCTACTCGATTGGGCTACAACTTCGCAAACTACTCAAGTGCGTTTAGTGACGATGCGCTGACGAGTGCGCGGTCTCGTAGTGAAGCAGATTTGCGTAATGAAAAGTATAAGGCGTTTGCACAGCAATGGCTCGATGACGTGCCAGCGATTGGCTTGTATCAATCAGTTATGGGATACGCACACCGTCCGAGTGTTCAGCCTTACATTAGCGATGTCAGCATACCTTCAGTGAGTGAACGTTTTAGCGATATATTATACTGGTCGGCTGAGCGGTCACAGGTTTACAAAACACCGTAAACTGAGGTATACTACAGCAAGTTTTGCACAGTACAACTTATTTTTATGCGGCGGTGGCGGGTTCGGTGCGAAGCACGACCATACGTATAAGTAGACGCTGCGTCGAAAGGTCCGCAAAGACGATAAACTACGAGCACAGTACAACTTATTTTTATGCGGCGGTGGCGGAATTGGTAGACGCGTCAGCTTGAGGGGCTGGTGAGCATTGCGCTCGTGGAGGTTCAAGTCCTCTTCGCCGCACCAAGACAAGGAGTAGTGTGGAGACATTAATCGGAATTTTTGCTGGTACTTTTGATCCTGTTCACGAAGGACATGTTGAGTTCGTAAAAAATACCCTGCAAACACTAGGCCTTAAGAAAATCTATATTGTTCCTGAGCATGAGCCTCGCCGAAAACAACAAGTAAGCCCAATCTCTGATCGAGTGTCAATGTTAAAGCTTGCCTTCGAAGATGCGAAGCAGGTGAGTATATACCCAAACGGACAAGCATTTTCTACGTTCGCTGGAATGATGCGAGACGCCAAACTTAAAAAGGTCACTCATCTACTTGTCGGAAGTGACGTAGTGTTTGGCCTTAAGACGTGGCCCGAGCTGGAAGATATTATATCGAAGCTACACCTAGTCGTCGGTGTGCGCAACAAAGCAGACGAATCACGTATCCACACACTGATGGCGCATCTTGGAGTGTTACCATCAGACTATAGCGTCATCCATACGAGAAACACCGACAAAGCATCCTCACAAGTGCGCAGCAAAATTACAGGTTTCCATCCAAAAATACAAAACTACATTAAAAAACACCGTCTTTATAAGGTATAATCATCATATATGGCGCCTTGGCCGAGAAGTTAGGCACTGGTCTGCAAAACCAGGTAGACGGGAGCGTTACCCGTAGGTGCCTCCATGCGCGCGAGTGGTGGAATTGGTAGACACGAGGGACTTAAAATCCCTTGGCCTAAACAGCCGTGCGGGTTCAAGTCCCGCCTTGCGCACCAAATAAATATGCCAGCAATGCTGGCTTATTTATTTGGTAGCCGCGAAGGGGTTGTTTTGTAGTACTTTACTCGATTTTTTATGCAAAAAAGCGTATAATTAGTAGTGATATATCACTAACTTGTAAAGGGGAGAAAAATGATTTTTGGATGGATAGCACTCGGTGTTGTTGTCGTTCTCGTACTGTTTGTATGGGTTACCTACAACGGCCTGGTTACGCTAAAGGTACGTGTTGAAGAAGCTTGGAGTGATATCACTGTACAGCTAAAACGTCGCGCCGACTTAATTCCAAACCTCGTTGAGGCAGTTAAGGGATATGCGTCTCATGAAAAGAAAGTATTTCAAGATGTTACCGAAGCGCGAGCAAATGTACTAAGTGCAACAAAAGAAGGGCCTGCGGCTACAGCTAAGGCCGAGAACCAGTTTGAGTCTGCTTTGAAGAGCCTGTTCGCAGTGAGTGAAGCGTACCCAGAACTACGTGCCAGCGAGAATTTTCAAAAGCTTCAAGATGAACTCGTAGATACAGAAGATAAAATTCAAGCATCTCGCCGTTTTTACAATGCAGGCGTTCGTGATTTGAATACAAAGATTCAACAATTTCCTGCCAACTTGGTAGCATCAATCTTTAGCTTTAAAAGCAAAGAATTTTTCGAAGTTGAAGACTTGGCGAGTATCGAAAAGCCAGTTGACGTTAAGTTTTAATACGGAGGCCTATGTATAAAGCGATTGCCGCAAACAAACGCAATACGGTAATTATCATGATAATCTTCATCATGATAATTGCTACGCTCGGCTATATTTTTTCACAGGTGTATGGAAGCACAGGCATATTCTGGGGTACTCTTGTAGGCGCATCCATATATGCGTTCATGCAGTATTTCTTAGCTGCAAGAATTGCTCTTGGGGTGAACGGTGCGAAAGAAATTTCCAAACGCGACAATCCTCGCTTGTATCGAATCGTCGAAAACCTAGCTATTACAAATGGCATGCCAATGCCGAAAGTCTATATCATAGATGACCCAGCGCCAAATGCTTTTGCTACTGGCCGTGATCCAAAACATGCTCATGTTGCAGCGACCAGCGGGATTCTAGAAATTATGGACGACCGTGAGCTTGAAGCCGTCATGGCGCACGAGCTTGGGCATGTAAAAAACTTTGACATACGAGTCATGATGATTGTATTTGGACTGGTAAGTGCGATTGGACTAATTGCGGACTTGTTCCTGCGCATGATGTGGTTTAGCAATGACGATAACAGGTCCTCATCACCAATATTTATGGTGCTAGGTATTGTTGCTGCATTAATTACGCCATTCATAGCCATGCTCGTACAGCTTGCGGTTAGTCGACAGCGAGAATATCTTGCCGACGCGACTGGTGCCATGACAACGCGTGATCCAGAAGGGCTTGCTACTGCGTTAGAAAAAATTGGTCAGTATGGCTCGGGCTTACGAAGGCAGAACAGCTCTACTGCACACCTCTTTTTTGCGAATCCGCTAAAAGGAGCGAGCATTGGCAGGTTTTTTAGCACGCACCCTCCAGTAGAAGAACGAGTTGCTCGGCTTCGTGCAATGGGCAACAAATTTTAGGGAAGTTTACAAAGCAGTCATGGCAAAAAAATCTCCACCACGCGCGAATAGCAGAAAGGCAAAAAAAACGCCAAAAGTTGCGCAGCCACTGTCACGTGTTGAGCAGATAAAAAAACGCCGTGCTGATTTTCTTGCACGCCGGCCTCACAGAAGTTTCCAGCGAACGTATCGCCGCGATTATGTTCGCTCTTTGATGTTGCCAGGGTATGTGTCTTTTACGTTAGAGGTCATGCGCATGCTAATGAAGAATAAGCGGACCTTTGGTTTACTTATACTGCTATATGCTGGGTTTAGTGCCTTGATGATTGGCTTGACTGCCCAGTCAAACTATACCGAACTTCGTAATATTCTCGACGAAACAGGTAAAAATTTGTTCAGTGGAGCTTGGGGGCAAATTACACAGGCTGGACTGTTGGCAGTATCGGTGGTTTCTACAGCGACATCGCCACGCTTAACTGACGTGCAACAGGTGTATGCAGGCTTTATATTTTTATTCACGTGGCTTACGACAGTGTGGATACTTAGAGCACAACTTGCCGGACAAGTCGTTAAACTTCGCGATGCATTGTACAACTCTGGCAGCCCTGCACTCTCAACTTTAATGCTTATGATTGTCTCGATGGTTCAGCTGGTACCAGTAGCCATTGCCGTAATTGGGTTTAGTGCCGCCAATAGTACGGGTATGCTTGAATTTGGACTTTTCTCAATGCTATTTTGGATAATCGCAAGCTTGCTGGGGGTCATTTCACTCTACTGGCTCACTTCAACGTTAATGGCAATGGTAGTCGTGACCTTACCGGGAATGTATCCAATGCAAGCACTTCGAACTGCCGGTGACATGGTTGTTGGAAGACGAATTCGAATATTACTTCGATTAGCCTGGGCTGGACTGTTGATTGGCGTAGGTTGGTTTTTGGTGGTTGTACCGACTATTTTGTTTGAGGGATTACTCCACTCAGTTAAATGGCTTGACTGGCTAACTATCACCCCGATGGTTATATTACTGCTCACAAGTGCTTCGACGGTATGGCTCGCAAGCTATATATACCTGCTATATAGAAAGGTTGTTGACGATGACGCAAAACCAGCCTAAAGAGCGAATTGAGAAATTGCGCGAACTAATTAATGACTATCGTTATCATTATCATGTGTTAGACGAGTCTACGATGAGTGAAGCAGCGGCCGACAGTCTGAAGCACGAATTATCTCAGCTCGAAAGCCAACATCCTGAATTAGTTACTGCAGATAGTCCAACGCAACGAGTTGCCGGAAAGGCGCTCGACAAGTTTAAGAAAGTCACTCACAAAATACCGATGATTAGCCTAAATGATGTATTTAATCGCGATGAAATCGAAGCTTGGGTACGTAGGATGGATAAAATACTCCCAGGCAAACAGCATGAATTTTTATGTGATATCAAGATGGACGGTTTGGCATGTGCATTGGTATACGAAGACGGCAGGCTTGTCCAAGCCGTAACTCGTGGTGATAGCAAGGTTGGCGAAGACGTAACGATGAATGTACGCACGATAGAAAATGTACCGCTTACACTGCGAGAAAATCAGAAGTACGCACATGTACTACGCGGTCGCACTGAAATTCGTGGCGAGATTGTTATGTATAAAAACGACTTTGCTCGATTGAATGCACAGCGCGAAAGACAAGGCGAGCCTCTATTTAAAAACCCGCGAAATCTAGCTGCGGGTACAATACGCCAGCTCGACCCAAAGTTAGTCGCCTCACGGCCACTACATTTTGTAGGCTATGATGTTTTGCGCGACAACCCTAGCGATGTTTCATCAAATGCAATTGGCTATGACATTATGAACGAGGTTGGCATCACTACAAGCCGCCAAACGCGTATCTTGAGCTCTCTTGACCAAGTAATGGAGTACGTTGATGAAGTCAACGGTACGAGAGGTAAGCTGGCATTTAATACCGATGGTTTGGTGATAAAAGTAAACGATAGGGATCAATACGAAAAGCTGGGAGTAGTAGGGAAGACACCTCGAGGAGCGGTTGCCTACAAATTTGCGGCCGAAGAAGCGACAACTATTGTTAAAGATATTGTCATATCAATTGGTCGCACGGGCGCGGCAACACCCGTAGCAGTCTTCGACCCGGTTGATATAGCTGGGACAACAGTGCAGCATGCGAGCCTACATAATGCTGATGAAATTGCTCGAAAAGATATTAGAGTGGGAGACACGGTAATTATTTTCAAAGCCGGCGACATCATTCCGCAGGTCGAACGAGTGCTCGATGAGCTGCGACCAAATGGCGCTAAAGTGTTCGATTATCCAAAAGAACTCGCACGCCAATACCCCGAGCTTGAATTTGAGCGCCCTGAAGGTGAAGCCGTGTATCGGGTAAAGGGCGCATCTGGTCCATTGCTCCTCAAGCGAGCATTGGAGCATTTTGCATCGAAGGGTGCGCTCGACATAGACACGCTTGGTGAAAAAAACGTGGTTGCGCTAGTAGATGCAAATCTTGTGAAGGACTTAGCAGATATATATCAGCTAACAAAAACTCAGCTGCTATCTCTCGATCGATTTGCCGACATATCCGCGCAGAAACTTATTGATGCGATTGCAGCTAAAACTGAACCGGAACTTGAGAGGTTTGTATATGGCTTGGGTATTAGGCATGTTGGGGTGCAAACAGCAATTGATTTAGTTAATCATTTTGGCTCATTAGATTCCTTAGCTCATGCCACGGTAGATCATCTACGATCGGTTGATGGAGTTGGCGAAGTCGTTGCTGAGAGCGTGTTGGCATGGTTTGCAGATGAGGATAACATCGCGATGTTAGCAAAATTTGATGAGCTCGGCGTGAAGCCATACTATGAAAAGAAATCGGGTAAGTTAAATGGAAAAAGCTTTGTAATTACCGGCACTCTTGAATCAATGGGTCGAGATGATGCGGCTGAAAAAATTCGAGCACTTGGCGGTACATTCCAAACATCAGTAGGTAAAGATACAGATTATCTAGTGGCGGGTGGAAACATTGGCGAGAGTAAACGCAAAAAGGCTGAAAGTTACGGTACTGCCATTATTAATGAAGCGGAGTTTCTGGAGTTGCTATGAGCGAGCAGCCTGTTTTTATCACTGGCAATGCTCACAAGGCCGAACACATTGCTAATCTACTTGGTTTACCTGTAAAACACGAAGCGCTTGAACTAGACGAAATACAGGCAAAATCTCCTGAAGACGTTATACGACACAAAGTGGTGGAGGCCTATAAAATTCTTCAAAAACCTGTTTTTGTTGATGATTATTCTCTTTGGCTCGATGAACTCGACGGACTACCGGGTCCATTTATAAAATTTTTCGTGAATGCTGAAGATGGATTAGAAAAGCTATGTCGTATGGCGGATGGTCTTAAATCAAGGCGCGTGACCGCCAGAGCGTACTTTGGTTATTTCGATGGTAAAGAACTAAAAATTATTCACGGTGAAGTGAAGGGTGATTTAGCCGCACATCCCAAAGGCAATGCGGAGTATGCATTTGGCTCCGATCCAATATTTTGCGTAGATGGGTATAGCGGTAGGAGTCGTGCCGAGCTGACGCGGCAAGAATATGACGATGTGTATGCTAAGGTGAGAGCAATTGACCAAGTAAGAAACTTTTTAAAGACTAAAATATGAAACTTCAAGTCGGTGTAAAAGCGTTAATCAAAAATAAAGACGGCGAATATTTGTTTCTGCGAAGGGCAGAAGCAATGGATGCTGAAACAGGGCCACACCTAGATATTCCGGGCGGCCGAATAGAAGTGGACGAACCGCTTGAGCAAGCACTTGCCAGAGAAATACAAGAGGAAACAGGCCTTAGTTTACGGGCTGTTCATAAGTTACTAGCAGCTCAAGATATTTTTGTGAATGCGAAAAACTTGCGAGTTATTCGACTTACGTATGTTGCTGAAGCTGAAGGTGAAGTAGCACTAAGTAATGAGCATAGTGACTACACGTGGCTTACCATTGAGAATGCAATGCGGACTAACCTCGACCCTTACGTGCGCGAAGTACTAGTCATGGTTGATGGTGTATAGCCTCATTCAAGTGGTATAGTAAATACATGGCAGAGGGGATTCGCGCGGACAAGCTTTCGGTGGTCAAACAGCGACAAACCATTCTTGATTCGTTATCTTTTAGTATTTCCCCTGGGGTGCTCACAGGGTTAATTGGCCCAAGTGGGTCTGGTAAAACGACTCTGATGCGCACCATTGTTGGCCTACAAATTCCCACGAAGGGCGGGCTGATGGTGAACGAAAAATCTGTCGGTAGTAGCGCACTACGCAGTGAAATTGGCTATGTTACGCAAGATCCAGCAATCTATGATGACCTAACCGTCGAACAGAATCTGGCGTATTTTGCCAAACTCATCACTGCGCCAAAACAAAGTATCAGTAATGTTATTAAGGCAGTAGATCTAGAGCCTCAGCGTAGACAACTTGCTTCAACACTGTCAGGGGGTCAACGTGCAAGAGTCAGCTTGGCAATCGCCTTGCTCGGTAACCCTAGCGTGTTAATTTTAGATGAGCCAACGGTTGGACTAGACCCGGTGCTTCGTCAAAAACTCTGGAAGTTGTTTAGTAATCTAGCAAAAAACGGAAAAACAATAGTCATTTCTAGCCACGTAATGGACGAAGCCGAACGTTGTGAGCAAGTATTATTGCTACGAGATGGTAAACTACTCTGGCAGGCAACGAAGGCTAATCTACTAAAGTCCACTTCTGCCCATTCCGTTGAAGATGCATTCTTAAAGCTGGTTGGAGATAAAAAATGATATATCACATCTCGGCTGTACTAGCAACGAGCCAGCGTATACTCCGCCAGTTATCACACGACCACAGGTCGGTTGCACTGATATTTCTCATGCCAGTAATTCTCATGAGCCTGTTGTGGTGGCTGTATAGCGATAACGACGCGGTTTTTGATCGTATCGCGCCGGCGCTCCTTGGCATCTTTCCATTTACAATCATGTTTTTGATTACGAGCATCACGACACTTCGCGAACGTACGAATGGAACGTTTGAACGCATGCTCGTCACTCCAATTGCGAAACTCGACATTATCTTGGGCTATACGCTCGCCTTTGGTCTACTGGCTGTCATTCAATCATTAATCGCAAGCAGTGTGGCAATATTTTTCCTCGATATGAACGTGGCGGGGCCAGAATGGTTCGTGGTGTTAATAGCGCTTCTGAATGCTTTGGTCGGAACGGCTCTTGGAGTGTTCGTGAGCGCCTTTGCCCAAACCGAATTCCAGGCAGTCCAGTTCATGCCGGCGCTCATCTTTCCCCAGTTTTTGGTATGCGGTTTGCTGTTGCCGCTTGACCAGATGCCAGACCTGCTTGAGAGCATTGCGTACTACTTACCCTTAACGTACGCGGTTGACGCGTTGCAACGTGTTGTCTCTGAAGTAGACTTATCCAAAGAAGCTTGGCGTGATGTATGGGTGCTGGGTGCGTTTATTCTCGCTGCGATTGTGCTAGGTGCTGCATCACTTCGTCGGAGGGTAAAATAATAACTTCCTCGACGAACGACCCTGATATGCCCGCCCTAGAAACAGGCACGTACTTGCATACAAAAAGCGGTAATCACTACGAGGTGATTGGTGTCGCTATGCATTCCGAAAGTCACGAAGCGCTGGTAATCTATCGCCCATTGTATGATACAAAGTATGAACTGTTTGCTCGTCCGTTCGATATGTTTACCGAGAAGATTAAGCTAGACGGCGTAATGCGACCAAGGTTCGAGAGGCTTAGCAATGAATAATGAAGATAACCAAAGCTCACGTTTGAGAAGGCTAACGATTGCAGTCGTTGGTGGTTTCTTGTTGCTAGTTGGCATTGTGGCTATTCCGTACCCTGGGCCAGGTTGGTTGATTGTTTTCGGTGCTCTTGCCTTGCTATCGACCGAGTTCGAGTGGGCGCATAACCTCCGCACAAAACTAAAATCATACTACACAGCTTGGGAGACGTGGGTCGAAAAGCAATCGATATTTCTTCGCATTGTCCTTTGGCTGCTCACGGCAGCAATCGTAGTCGCCACGGTATGGCTCCTCAATGGCTATGGGTATTTAAACGATTTCTTTGGCTTACACATAGAATGGCTACGCTCGCCGCTTCCGTGGTTCTAAATAAAATACCCGCTGGTTATTGCTAACCAACGGGTATTATTGATCGTTGTATCGAACTAGAAGTCTCGTTTTGGACGGTCTTCTTTTGGACGAGCAAGCGATACATTGATTGAACGACCATCAAGCTCTTGACCATTTAGCTGGTCTACTGCTTTTTGGTTGTCAGCCTCATTTTCCATTTCAACGAAACCGAAGCCCTTTGAGCGGCCGCTATCGCGGTCGGTAATCACACGAGCACTGGCAACGGGGCCAACTGACTCGAAAAAGGCTTTCAGGCTATCGTCGCTGGTTGCGTACGCTAGACTTCCAACGAAAAGATTTTGCTTTTGCATATATTCTTTCACTTGTACTTTGTTATTCTCAGATCGACCTCTAGACACAAACGAAACGTATATATGCTAGCATTCTGAACTCATATAGTTAAGCATATTCAGCAAGTATTTACTAGGGGGCTTGCAATCTTTAAACCATAAGCGCATACTTATAGCAAGCTGGTACGCTTAAACGGGGCTGCCGTTTCGTTAATACAAACAGCTAACCAAAAACAAAACCGTGCCCCCGGGTGGGCGCGTAGCAGCGAAAATACATCTCTCTCGAGGTGTATTTTATTTCTAGCCATTGTGCTTGAGTTAAGGCTATATTATTATGAATAGAATGCCACGCCTACCCATTCCAGGCTCAGACGAAGGCACTTGGGGAGATATCCTCAATGCGTATCTTCAAGCCGCTCACAATGCCGACGGATCGCTTAAAAACAACACCGTAAGCGCTAGCAAGATTCAAGATGCCACCATATCCGAAGCTAAACTCGACACAGCTCTTGCAGCCAAAGTAAACTCTGTGGCCGGTGATCCTACCATGGGCGGAGACCTTACCGGTACTGCCTCAAATGCTCAAATTGCCGCTGCTGCCGTAGGTACCACCGAACTAGCCAGCAACGCCGTTACTACGGCCAAGATAACCGATGCCAATGTCACCACTGCTAAAATAGCCGACAGCAACGTTACTACAGCGAAAATTGCCGATGCAAACGTAACGGCGGCCAAGCTTTCCACCGATTCGGTAACAGTTACGAAAATAGCAGACAACACAATTACACCGGCTAAGCTTAATTCTGACACGCCAGTCGATGGTGAAGTGCTTAGCTACAATGCTGGTTCATTTGAATGGATTACCCAATCTGGGGGCGGTGGCGGTGGCGAGACCAACACGGCTAGTAATATTGGTGCAGGAGGAATCGGAGTCTACAAGCAAAAAACAGGTGTAAACTTTGAATTCAAGAATCTCAATGCAGGCAGCAACAAAATTTCCATTACTAACGACAGTGTAAATGATGAAATCGACATTGATATTAATACGGCCAACCTAGGGTTAAGTGCGTCTGATGTCGGCTTGGGCAATGTTGATAACACTTCGGATGCAAGCAAACCCGTATCCACCGCAACGCAGACTGCTCTTAATAATAAAGCCGATACCTCAACTACGATTACCGGAACTACATCCTTAACTGGAGGCGGTAGCCTAGCGGCTAACCGTACCCTTAGTCTCGTCAACGACAGTGCTACACCGGGTAATAGTCGCTACTATGGGACAGACGGAACAGGTACAAAAGGGTACTTCGCTTTGCCCGGAGCTTCTGACCCTTCAATGGGTGGAGATCTCAGTGGCACTGCCTCAAATGCCCAGATAGTGGCAGGAGCGGTGGATACTACCGAACTAGCCAGCAATGCGGTGACGACGGCCAAAATTGCTAACAGCAACGTGACAATAGCAAAAATTTCTGCCTCAGGAACAGCTGGCGGCACTACCTACCTACGTGGTGACGGTACATGGGCTACGCCTCCTGGTGCTGGGGGTGCAATACCCGCAGGAGCTGTTACGGTGGCTTCAGCCGACGCTCCAGTAGCAGTTCAGAATGCATGCGACTATGTATGTACTGGCACGAATGATCAGACAATTATCAATCAAGCACTTCAAACAGCCAGCCGCGCAAACGACGGATTTAGTGGCGATGGACGGATTGGTGTGTGCCTTGTTGGGCCAACCTTTTATGTGGGCAACAATAATTCGACCTCTATAACCATGTATCCAAACACTCATTTGTTTGGATTTGGCCAGGGTACCTTAATATCACCTCAGTTTACTACGGTCGGAATCGACAGAGGTGTCATTGAGCTGTACGATAACATGACATCGCACACAAAAGTTTCAGACCTCACCATTGCACGTACGGGCGCAGTTAAGTGGGAAGGCCACGGTATTAAATATGTAGGTTCAGGCGTGGGTGACAACTACGACATCAAATCTGGTAACGATGCCTACAATCGCATCGAAAACGTCTGGATAGGCTTCGCGAAAGGTAAGGGCGCGTGGATTAGCGGTACCAGTGGTGGTTCTCGCGAAACTCAAATCATGCACTGTGTATTCTGGAGCTGTGATCAGCAAGGACTATTTATTGACGGTTCATCCGACTCACAAATTAGCGACTGTCGTGCAAATGGTGGTGATGGCTACGCCGCATTCGATCTTGGAGGCGGTAACACCAAAATCGCCAACTGCAAGGCATACTACACCGATAATCACGATGGGTTCTCGATCTCATCAAGCCGCTGCGAAATCGCCAACTGCGCCGCCCAAGACAACGGTCGCTGGGGCTTCCGCTTCACTGGAAGTAATGTCACCGCGTCAGGTTTGGTGGCAGACTCAAATGCACGCAATGATTCGGCGGGTGGTGGCTTTGCTATTGAGAGCAGCGGTGTTTACGAAGGGCTTCACGCCTTCGATCGTGGTCAGACTCCAGCGTCACCTCAAAACCGGGGCGTTGTATTTACTGGCTCACCAGAAGTGTACTTAAGTGGAAGAGTCGCTGTTGACAGCGGTTCAAACTACATTGTGAATTCGCCAAGTGCTGGCTCGTATGCACGAGTTATCCGAAATGGTTCCACGCTATACAGTGTCGGGTAGTAGAGTTATCTAACGGATGATATAATACCTCCAAGAAGACTTTTCTTAGTTATGGGGCATTAGCTCATTTGGCTAGAGCGCTTCGCTGGCAGCGAAGAGGTGAGCGGTTCGAATCCGCTATGCTCCACCATACTTTACAAATTAAACTATTTGTGCTATAATAGAAAGAGGACAGGCCTTTAGTTCCATCACGGGCCTTTATTTTATGACACAACCAGACAAAATTCGAAATGTAGCTATCATTGCTCACGTTGACCATGGTAAAACAACCATGGTTGATGGACTATTGAAACAAAGCAAGACGTTTCGTGATAACCAAGCCGAAATGAACCAAGAACTTATTATGGATTCAGGCGACCAAGAGCACGAGCGAGGCATTACCATCACTGCTAAGCAAACCTCAATTTTTCACAATGAGTATAAGATTAATATTATTGACACTCCAGGTCACGCGGATTTTTCTGGCGAAGTCGAACGAACTCTAAACATGGCAGACGGCGTACTGCTTATCGTAGACGCGCAGGAAGGTCCAATGCCTCAAACGAAGTTTGTGCTTTCAAAAGCCCTTGAAGTTGGCCTGAAGCCAGTTGTTGTAATAAACAAAATCGATAAACCGTCGCGCCGAATTGACGAAGTAAACGATGAGATTGCAGATTTATTCTTAGAGCTTGCAACCACTGATGACCAACTTCACTATAAAACGTACTATGCGATTGGTCGTGAAGGAAAGGCCTGGGCTGATATGCCTGCAAACCCCGAGGAGATGGCCGATCTTTCGCCAATCTTTGATGCAATTATCAACGACATTCCATCGCCTCAAGTTGACCCAAGCGGTTCGTTGCAGCTACTGGTAACTAGCCTTCACTACGACTCGTTCCTCGGTAAGTACGCAATTGGCCGTATTTCTCGCGGAACCGTAAAACGATCACAGGCGGTTGTATTAATGCAGCGAAGCGGAGAGACAGTTTCAGCGAGAATTGAGAAGGTGTTTGGCTATCGTGGTCTCGCCAAAGAAGAGCTCAATGAAGCAAGCGCTGGTGATATTGTTGCCCTTACGGGTATTAGCGCTGCTCACATTGGTGAAACTATTGCAGATGCAAACAACCCAGAGGCATTGCCAATTATTGATGTAGAACCTCCGACCATTAGTATGTACCTCGGCCCAAACACCAGTCCATTCAAGGGTAAAGAAGGCGAATTCACCACCAGCCGACAAATTGGTGATCGCTTGAAAAAAGAGCTTGAAACAAATGTGAGCTTGCGAGTAGAAGACAGCGGCATTGGCTTTATCGTGAGCGGTCGTGGTGAATTACACCTTTCTGTCTTAATCGAATCCTTGCGTCGTGAAGGCTACGAATTTGAGGTAGGACGACCACAAGTTGTCACCATTGAAGAGGACGGAGTAACAAAAGAACCCGTAGAAGATTTAGTAGTTGAAATTGGCGCCGAATTTGTTGGAACAATTAGCCAAGAGCTTGGAATGCGACGTGGTGAGCTTATTCATCAAGATACCACCAGTTCAGGTACTATCAGGCAAACCTACCGAATTAGTACGCGTGGCTTAATTGGGTTACGCAACCAGTTACTTACGGCGACCAAGGGAACCGTCATTATGAACAGTGTGCCACATGGCTATCAGCCACTAGGCCCAAGCCTTAATAACACTCGAGGCGGAGCGCTCATTGCCTTTGAGCAGGGTGTTACAACTCCCTATGCACTCCAAAATGCAGAAGACCGAGGAGTGCTGTTCGTGGGACCCGCCGTTGATGTATATGCAGGGATGATTGTAGGCCTATACAATCGACAGGAAGATCTTGAAATAAATGTTTGTAAAGCAAAACACCTTACCAACATGCGCTCAAAAAGTAGCGATGGTGCTGTACAGCTTACACCCTTTACGGACCTAAGTCTTGAACAGTCTATCGACTTTTTGGCGGATGACGAACTACTTGAGGTAACCCCGAAAAGCCTACGACTTCGCAAGAGATATCTCGATGCGAACGAACGAAAACGCCAAAGCAAACAATAAAGTTAAGCATTAGCGTTGCTACCTCTTATAAGGTTTTCTATAATAAGAGTATGCCTCGGAGAATTGCTTTTAAACTGCCCCGCGACGAAAAACTGAAAACTGCATTGGTGACTACCGCCGGCAGCTTGTTAAAGACAGATAAAAGCCCTGATGAAGCACTGGGGGATCTATTTACTGATGTGCAAAAGTCGAAAGTATATAACGATAACAAAACATTTATTGATTTAGTACCGCGCGGGCGAATGAAGGCTATTCAAAAAGAGTATTTGCTCGCCAAAGACGATCCAAACTTTGACCTTCGAGAATTTGTTAACCGTCATTTCTATGAGTTTGCTCCACATAAAAACGAAGAGTTTCACGCGGACCCTACGCAGAGTGTCTCTCAACACATTCATATTTTGTGGAAGCATTTAACCCGGCGCAATCGGCTTAATCGTGGCTCTTTGATAGCCTTGCCGTACCCTTACATTGTTCCAGGTGGACGCTTCTCGGAGCTATTTTATTGGGACACCTATTTTATAATGCGCGGCCTCGCAGTAGATAGAAAATGGGTAATGATTGAAAACATGGTCAAAAACTATGCGTTTATGATTCGCAAATTTGGCTATATACCTACGGCAAACCGCACATACTTCTTGAGCCGATCGCAGCCTCCATTTTTTAGCCACATGGTTAAGCTACTGGCTGGTCATAAAGGACGCACCAGGGTGCTGGCTGAGTATCTACCCTATATGTTGGCCGAGTATCGATTCTGGATAAAAGGGAAGCGAAAGCTTGAGAAGGCTGAGCACAAAGCCTACGCAAGGGTTGTTGAAATGCCGAATGGAATGTATCTGAACCGCTACTACGATAATAAAATGACGCCACGTCCCGACACGTTTGTGCAAGATACGATGCGTGCTGACGAAACACCTCATCGTGAAGCCGACAGGTTATATCTACATTTACGTGCTGCTGCTGAGTCAGGCTGGGATTTTAGCTCTAGATGGTTCGAAGATCCACTCGATATTACCTCAATCCATACGGCTGACATAGTGCCAGTAGATTTAAATTGCCTCTTATACCAGCTTGAGCAGACCATAGCCGAAAGCTACCGGGCAATAAAAAATCCATTACTGGCACGTAAGTTTCAAAACTTAGCCGAACGTCGTGCAAAAGCCATACAAACGTACTGCTGGGATTCAAAAGAAAAGTTTTTTGTCGACTACAACTTTCATCATGACAAACCTACTGGTCAGTTAAGCTTGGCAGCGGTATTCCCGTTGTATGCGCGTATCGCTACCAAAGAACAGGCCGATGCAGTTGCAGCACGTCTTGAAAAAGATTTTCTTAAACCAGGTGGTTTGGTCAGCACTCTAGTAAATAGCGGTGAACAATGGGACGCACCAAACGGCTGGGCCCCCCTGCAGCTTATAGCTATAGAAGGGCTGCGTCACTATGGTCATCACGACTTGGCAAATGAAATCAAACACCGCTGGATTCGCGTAAACATGAAGGTGTTTACCTCACACCATAAACTGGTTGAAAAATACGACGTTGAGGGCGCACATGGTCTTGGTGGTGGCGGTGAGTACCCGCTGCAAGACGGCTTTGGTTGGACAAATGGAGTTCTTGCGGCGCTGTTAGCAGAGCATTAAACTATTTCCTCAGGCAAAAATCCACTATCGTGTTTAAAGCCGGCTTTCCATGTATATCCCTTTCCGTATCCTAGATCCTTCATGAGTTTTGTGGGAGCGTTACGTACGTGAAGTGGTACTGGCGAATCAGGATAGGTTGCGGCGAGATTTTTCGCTTCTGTCATCAGGTCGGCCACCTCGCGAGATTTTTCGCTTCGTGCCAAGGCTAGTGCACAGTGGTATAGGTTGTAGCTTGCCTCAGGTAAGCCAACTCGTTCAACTGCCTGGAAGGTCGCGACTGCCAAACTCAAGGCACCGTTTCCAACTAGCCCCACGTCTTCAGACGCAAACACAATCATTCGTCTGGCAATAAACTTCGGATCTTCGCCGGCCTCAATCATTCTACTTAGGTAATAGAGAGTTGCGCGGACGTCGTTACCGCGCATACTTTTTATAAATGCGCTTATCACATCGTAGTGCATATCGCCCTTTTTATCGTAACCAGGAACTTTCTTTTGAGCTGCTGCTTTCACGATATCGGGCGTGACCTTTTCTCCAAAGCTAAGGGCGAGTTCTAAGTTTCCTAACGCAACGCGTGCATCTCCACCTGAGAGTTCTGCTAGATAGTCCAAACCAGCCGGGGTCACCTGCTTTGTTTTATTGAGCAGTTTTAATCCACGCTTGAGTATAGCCACTATCTCATCCTTTGAAAGGGCTTGTAGTACCAACACCCGAGTTCGTGAGAGTAAAGGACTAATAACTTCAAAACTTGGGTTCTCGGTCGTTGCACCAATTAGGGTAATCAACCCGCTTTCGACATGGGGCAAAAAAGCATCTTGTTGTGCTTTGTTGAAACGATGAATCTCGTCCACAAAAAGAATTGTTCGAAGCTTCAAGTTCCAATTTTGACGCGCGTGCTCTATCACTCGCTCAACGTCTTTCTTGCCACTCGTTACTGCACTTAGTTCAATAAACTCGGCCTCAACCTCCCTCGCTATTATTCGTGCTAGCGTAGTCTTTCCTGTTCCAGGAGGGCCCCACAAGATAAGACTGACGGGTTCTTTTTGCTTAACGATTCGTCGCAAGATCTCAGCACTACCAAGCAAATGAGTTTGACCAATCACGTCATCGAGCGTTTGTGGGCGCAATTGTTCTGCTAACGGTATTCTACTCATATGTCCTCAATGCGTAGTATACTATATAACAGATATGAATATAGCCGTCGACGGTATCAACACGAGTTATGTTGATGAAGGTAACGGGAAGGTTGTGGTGCTTCTACATGGATGGGGCACAAGCAAAGAAAACCTTCAGGATTTGCAGCATTTTTTAGCAAAAGATTTTCGCGTTATTGTTCCCGATCTGCCAGGTTTTGGCGAATCAGCTTTGCCGCCAAAAGATTGGTCTGTCGGAAATTACGTAAGCTTCATCCAATCATTTCTTGAAACGCTTGACGTGCATCAGGTTCACGCAATCGTAGGGCATTCGTTTGGAGGTAGAGTTTGCATAAAAGGAGCGGGTAGCCATACTTTTTCACCGAGCAAGATTGTGCTTATTGGGTCGGCTGGTATAAGGCACAGTACGAGTCTACGAAACAGGGCTGTTGTAGCTACAGCCAAAACAGGAAAGACAATACTAAGATTGCCGTTACTCAGAAAGCATTACGATACAGCACGAGCAAAGCTTCATCAACAAACTGGTAGCGACGATTATGCATCGGCAGGTGAAATGCAGCAGGTATTTCTCAATACCATCCAGGAAGATTTACAGGAAGTGGCTGCAAATATAAAAGCCGATACATTGCTTATATGGGGTTCTGAAGACCAAGCCGCACCACTCGCCGATGCACGAAGGTTTAACCAACTTATTGAAGGTTCTCGACTTAAAATTATTCAAGGTGCGGGCCACTTCGTACACAATGATAATCCACAGAAAGTTCAAAAGTGGGTCGCGGAGTTTTTGTCGTGAGATGGCTATTGGCCACATACTCGCCACTTATAGTGCGAAGCCTCGTGTATATGCTACAGGCAACCGAGTATAATATCGGTTCATACCTTTCGTGGTTTCATCGAACGCGAGATTTTTCTAAAGTAATACAGAGGAAATCACTCGTATACACGCAGAAGGCGATGCTACTTGTGCTTATTGGTGTAGCTGTCTATCTCACGACCATCCTCATCGCTGTTCTCATCGCTCTAAAGGGCGGCTTCGCCATAATAATAGGCGCCGCGCTAATTGTCCTATTGCCGGTTATCATTGCCTATGTAATCATCATTCCACTTATTATTGGACAGTACGCGATTCAAAGACCGAAAGAAAAGCGAATGCTTGAAGTGGCTCAGGCTCAACTGCGAAAACAGCATTGCCGAAAGATCGCTATAGCGGGAAGCTATGGCAAGACTACTTTTAAAGAAACACTCGCGACAATTCTTTCCGAAACTCTTCACGTTGCAGCGAGTCCCGGCAACATGAATACGCCAATTGGCCTGGCGAACTTTATACAAAAGCTTGATGGCTCTGAAGACGTGTTGATTTTTGAATTTGGTGAAGAGCGAGTTGGCGATGTAAAAAGACTGTGCGAGCTCACTCACCCGAATATGGGTGTAATTACCGGAATTAGCGAAGCGCACCTTAGCTCCTTTAAGAGTATCGAGGCCATAACCTCAACAATACTAGAGCTGCGCGATTACCTAAAGAGCTATGACGTGTACAAGAACGGTGAGAATGAATTTATAACAGCTGCCATACCAGCGTCTGACCATCATTTATATAGTGAAGAAGGCGTAAATGGTTGGAAAGTAAGCAAGGTTGCTACATCGATAGAGGGTACTTCATTTGTGGCGACGAAACACAATAAGGCTATTTGGGCACACACGTCATTGATAGGTCGCCATCAGGTAGGTCCGTTGGTTGCGTGTATTGATATCGCTGACAAGCTTGGGCTAAGCGTGACCGATATAGCTGAGGGTATAAAGAAAACGAAGCCCTTTGAGCATCGTATGCAGCCATACAAGCTTCTCGGTGCAACCATTATCGACGATACCTACAATGGAAATCTCAAAGGTATGGCTGCCGGGATTGATGTATTGAAAAGCGCTAAAGCGAATCGAAAAATATACGTTACTCCTGGACTTGTTGAGCAGGGCAACCTTAAGGAAGTAAATCATGTAAAGATAGGCCACATGATAGCGGATAGTGATATTGATGAGGTAGTACTCATGAACAACTCGGTCACTCAATACATAACTCGAGGGATGAAAGAAAATGGTTACAAAGGCCACACGCGTATAGTGGATGAGCCGTTGGAATTTTATACTAACCTTTCTCAATACGTTGCATCTGGTGATGTAGTATTGCTGCAAAACGACTGGTCTGACAATTATGCGTAACTGCTATAATAAAACTAGATGAAAACAGTAGCAGTATTTTTCGGTGGGCGTTCTGCCGAACACGACGTATCAATTATCACGGCACTTTCAAGTGTCATAAAACCCCTAGAATTAACCGGAAAGTACAAAGTGGCGCCAGTCTATATAACAAAAGACGGACGTTGGTACATGCACGATAAACTAAAAGACATAAAGCAATATCAGGGTTCTGGCATTGAAAAGCTTCTTGCATCTATTAAGCCAGTCATTGTAGATTTTGACGGCGGCTTTAGTTTGCTGCAACCCACGCGATTCGGCCAGAAGCGAGTGAAAGTTGATATAGCGTTTCCTGCCATGCACGGCACGTTCGGTGAAGATGGGTCATTGATGGGGATACTTGATATGGCAAATGTTCCGTATGTCGGCTGTGATCTCCAATCAAGTGTCGTTGCTATGGACAAGATACTAAGCAAAGCAGTGGCAAAAGAAGCTGGACTGCCAACTGTGCAAGACGTAACATTTTCCGCATCCGAATACCGCGAGAATTCAAGCAGTATGTTAGATCGTATCGAACAGGAATTATCATTTCCTGCCTTTGTAAAACCACCCCACTTAGGTTCAAGTGTTGGGGTTATGAAAGTGGTCGATAGAGCAAGTCTTGCTGAAGCAATCGACACCGCGCTTCATTACGACAATAAAGTACTCGTTGAGAAGGCGGTTGCAAATTTACGGGAAGCCACTTTACCGATTATGGGTTACGGCGACACAGTTATCCCTGCGTTGCTTGAAGAACCGTTGTTCAATACTGATGAATTCTTCGACTTTGACACAAAGTATCTTCGTGGCGGCAAGGGTGGCAAAAAGGGCGGTGGTAAGGTGGGCGCAAAACAGGGGGCACAGGGCTATAGCAATGTGCCTGCAAATTTTCCAGAGAAACTCTACGCTGAGGTGCAATCCATTGCTGTAGCCGGCTTTAAGGCTGCTGGTTGTTGTGGAATAGCGCGCGTAGATATTCTGATTGATGAAACGGCCAACCGGATATACTTTAATGAAATAAATCCATTGCCTGGCAGCTTATACGCGCATAACTGGGCAAAGGCTGGTTACAGCAACGTTGCACTTGTCGAAAAATTAATCGAGTTTGCACTTGCGAGATTTGACGAACGACAAAGGCTGATTACCACATTCGACACAAGTTTTTTGAAGCAATTTTGATATACTGAAGATAGGAATAAGGAGGTTCTTGTGGATTATTTTTTCGTGTATGTTTTAATCGCCATTGCAATATTTGTACTGTCTGGTATTAAAGTTATTAACCAATACGAAAGGGGCGTGGTGCTTACACTGGGACGCTTTACAGGCATCCGTGCACCTGGCTTGCGTGTGGTTGTGCCTATATTTCAGAGGCTTATTAAAGTAGACGTTCGATCTACACCTATTGATGTGCCAAAGCAAGAGATTATCACTAAAGACAACGTGACGATTGGTGTTGATGCTGTCGTGTACCTTCGAGTGATTGATGCGAGCAAAGCCGTACTCGAAACCACCAATTACATCTACGCGACAAGTCAGTTTGCACAAGCCGCTCTACGTGACGTAACTGGTAATGCTGATATGGATGAACTGTTGTCGAAACGAGAAGAAATGAGCCAAAAGATTAAAGAAATCGTTGACTCTGAAACCGACAAATGGGGAATCGATGTTGAAAATGTAAAGATTCAGAATATTGAGCTTCCTGGCGACATGAAGCGAGCGATGGCCAAGCAGGCCGAAGCAGAACGTGAACGTCGAGCCGTAATTATTACTGCAGAAGGCGAAAAGGCAGCGGCACAATCAGTTGCGGACGCGGCGGCGATGTTGTCAAAAATCCCAGGCGGTATCAATATTCGTACGCTGCAAACCCTTGAAAAGATATCAGTAGAACCAAGTCAAAAAACACTCGTTGTGCTTCCAAGTGAGCTTACGAACCTAAAAAATATTCTTAAATAGGGAGGTTAAAACAGCTTGAAACAGAAGCTGCCGACTTTGCGTTAAGAATTGGTGAAGTTTTTGTAACGGTAGAGTAGAGTCGACTGAGCGAGTAGTGGTTTAGCTTGCAGCTCTTTGCGTTTGCCTTCTGTGATTGATGCATAAGTACGAAAAATACATGATTACTCGTGTTTGTCTTCGCTGCCTCTTCAGAAAGAATCACAATGGCTAATCTCTTTGCTTTCCAGTCGGGGCCAGACATGGCTTTTTCAACGCGCTTTTTTAGCCAAGTATCGGTAGTTGATATAGGGCAGTCGTGACCACTGTTGCACATGTTTGGCACCACCATTCCCGCGTTTGGTAGTGTACCGGCGGTTACCGCGCTGCTAAAGCCTGATATCGGAAGATTGTAGGTCTTGCACCAGCTTCGCTCGTTGCTTACATATGGCCAAGGGTTGTGCTTTACCGCATATTTACCACTATCTTTTGTTGCACAATTCGAAGGGATGCTTTCGGAGTATACAGCTGCGGTTTTACCATTGCGAATCGCTTGGCCAAATACCGACGTACCTTCAAATTTATTATCAGACGGCGGGTTATTATCTTTTATGCCGCGATTGCTACCCGATGCAATTGCGATATAGTTTGGTAACGATGGTCGATGAGTAGCGAAGTACTGGGTAGCGTGAGCGTATTGCTTCGCTAAACTATAGGTGAAGGGCATGTCATTTTTCATTGCTGAGTATGAATGATTTTCGGCCAAGAAAACCAGAAGTTTAGTCACCTTTGGAACTGGAGCGGTTGGTGTAGGGCTGCTACCGCCAGAGCTTGAACCACCGGAACTGGATGAGCTTCCGCCTGATGAACTGCTGCCACCGCCGGTGCTCTTGGTGCTGCTGCTTGAGCCAGAAGAACTGGAAGTATCATTCCTAATCAGTCCCATTGCCTCGAAAGTGTCTGCGACAATATTGCTGCTAGTATCACTATTACTTGTTTTGGTGTCAGTTGAATCTTCAATAACGGTTCCGTCATTCGTTGTTTCATTGCCATCATACTCAATGTATCCCTCGGATTCCTCAGAGTCTTTATTCTGCGCTTCCGTATTCTTTGCCAATGAGCCATTCGTATGAGATTGGTAGGCGGCTATTGCTCCAACGGTACCTACAACCAGAACCAGTGTTGCCAGTCCTCCAAAGATTGCTGCTTTTTTCGGCAGGTAGGATAAGCGGATGAAAGGAGAGGAGCTGGATTTTTTGTTGGGCACTGAACCGCTAGAGTATGATGAATACCCAAGTGCTGAGTGTCTTTCAGCAGCAATTTTCTCATCGACGTTGGTATCAATAGTCATCTATACCAGTCTAGCCAATCAGTAAGAGTACTGCAACCGAGGCTTGAGCTTTCGCCTCTGTTAGGATACAATCATATAGTGTCGTTAGTGCTTAGGGAAAAGAGCAGCCCGAG